>NZ_JAMYSJ010000012.1:0-176256 GCF_040321855.1 Mesorhizobium sp. M0227
ATCATCTCATCCTCCCACCCGCCCACGCTCGTCCCCACACCCACACTCCCAACCCCGCCACTCCCGGGGCCCGGCGCCGGACCAAGTGACGCCTGCCATCCGCCCCCCCCCCCCCCCCCCCCCCCCGCGTGCCCGGCCACGGTTTTGCTGCGCTGCAACATGAAGCCCCTTGCAATTGAGGGCGAACTCAGCCATATGCAGCCCATAGGCGCTTGGGCCGGGAACGAATCCGGCCTTCTCGACGAATGAGACTGGTTGCGTCTGTTTTCCCTCTTTCCGGTATATCGGCCCTTTTTCCGGTAAATCACAAAGCGGCGAAAAAGCCCCGTGGCATGATGCCTGCGGGCACGACAGCGCAGCCGAGTGGACGAATACGTCCGCCCGCCTTGTCGTTCATCACAGATTTTTCGACGGCAGGTTGCGCCCTGCCGCCATCGATGTTTGCGGCCAGAAGCCGCGTGAAAGAAGATTATTTTGACCAACGAAAACACTTTGCCCGGTAGCACTGCGGAACTCACCGGTTTCGCGGCACTGGGTATTACGGGCGCGCTGCTCAAGGCCACCCACAACGCCGGCTTCGCCGAGCCGAAGCCGATCCAGGCACAGGGGATCCCGCCGCAGATGGAAGGCCGTGACATTTTCGGCATCGCCCAGACCGGCTCCGGCAAGACTGCGGCCTTCGCGCTGCCGATTCTGTCGAAGATCATTGCGCTTGGCACCAAGCGCCGGCCGAAGACGGCACGTGCGCTTATCCTGGCGCCGACGCGCGAACTCGCCGTGCAGATCGAAGACACGATCAAGATCCTCGCCAAGGGCGCGCATGTCTCGACCGCGCTCGTGCTCGGCGGCGTGTCCCGCTTCAGCCAGGTGAAGAAGGTTGCTCCCGGCGTCGACATCCTGATCGCCACGCCCGGCCGGTTGACCGACCTGGTGCGTGAGGGAGACCTTGTGCTTGCCGACACCAAATGGCTGGTGCTGGACGAAGGCGACCGCATGCTCGACATGGGCTTCATCAACGACGTCAAGCGCATCGCCAAGGCGACCGCGCCCGACCGTCAGACGGTGCTGTTCTCGGCGACCATGCCCAATGAAATCGCCGAACTGGCCAAGGGCCTGCTGAAGAACCCGATTCGTGTCGAAGTCGCGCCGCAAAGCACGGCGGCGGCCGAGATCGTGCAGGGCGTCGTCTTTGCCCGCACCAAGCAGAAGCGCCAGGTGTTGTCGACGATGCTCGCCGACGAGGCGATGAAGTCCGTCATCATCTTTTCGCGCACCAAGCATGGTGCCGACAGGGTGACCAAGGACCTCGAGCGCGATGGCTTCAAGGCCGCCGTCATCCACGGCAACAAGTCGCAGAACGCCCGCCAGAAAGCGCTGAACGATTTCCGCGACGGCTCGGTGCGCATTCTGGTGGCGACCGACATCGCGGCGCGCGGCATCGACGTGCCCGGCATCAGCCATGTCGTGAATTTCGACCTGCCTGATGAAGCCGAGAGCTACGTCCACCGCATCGGCCGTACCGGCCGCAACGGCATGGACGGCATCGCGATAACGCTTTGCGATCCTTCCGAGAACAGCAAGCTGCGCCAGGTCGAGCGCATCATCCGCACCAAGCTGCCGATCGTTGCCGACCATCTCGGCAGCCCCGATCCGCTGCGCAATCCGGCTGAAAAGAACGAGCGATTCGAGCCGGCCAATGATCGCAACGACCGCAATGGCCGTCGCGACGGCAGGCGGCCCGGTGGCGAGAACAAGGGCAACGGCTTTGGCAAGAAGCGCTTCGGCGACAAGCCGGCCTTCGCAGGCGAGCGCAAGCCTGATGGCGCCAAGCCGGCCTTCAAGGGCAACAACAAGCGCCGCTTCGGCGGCAAGCGTCCGGCGGCGCGGGCTGCGTAAGTAGCCAGCGTTGTAGTCAGTCAAGCTCAGGCTGGCTGATTGCCGGGACAGACAAGGAAAGGGCGGCTGAAGCGATGCTTCGGTCGCCTTTTTCGTCTGCCTACTTCACCACCGCTTCGATCCAGACGGCGATCCTTTGCGCCAGAAACGCCGTGGTCGATGGCGACAGCGCGTCGCCGGCAATGACGTGATTGTCCGGGTCGCCGGTGTCGTCGACCGGAACCAGTTCATGCGGCGCCCCCCAGCGCCCGGCAATCTCGCGGGTGCGATCGGCCCGCACCACTTTGTCCGAATCAGAAAAGATGAACAGTGCAGGGGTGGTCGCCTTCTCCACCGGCGCGCCATAGGCAAGCTCGGTCAGCGCCTGCACCGGCAAGGTTGCTTCGATCGGGTAGCGGGTGGTCCAGAATTTTTCATTCAGCGCGTTGCGCGGCACGAAGCTGTGCTCCTTGCCGGCGACCAGCCTGGCGATCTGTTTGCCCCACGGCATGGTCAGGATCTCGGCGCCCGAAGCCTTGACGCCGAAGTTCGGGGAGATGAACGCAATCGCCGCCACCCCGTCCGACGTACCGGGCTGCGTTGCCGCCCAGACCGCCAGCGAGCCGCCGGTCGACGTCGAGATGACGATCACCTTGTCGCCGATCGCCCGGCCGATGGCGAGCGCCTCCTCATAGTCGTTGATCCAGGCATTGATGCTGCCTTGCGTCATCGCCGCGCCATCCTGCCCGTGACCGGTAAGGCGTGTGTAGAAGAGATTGGCGTCGAGCTGTTCCGCCACTTCGTCGGGCAGCGGGCGGATTTCGCCCTTCGATGCGGAAAAGCCGTGGATGTAGACGATCGACAGCGGGGTCCTGGCATGCACCAACGGATCGGCCCAGACGATCTCTTTTTCCAGCCCGTCACGGATTCCGGGGATGACGGCTTCCGCCTTTGCCACATAGGCCTGCGGATCGTCAGCGATGAGCGAGGGATCGAAACGGATAGTGGTGTCGACGCGAACGCGCGGGCCGAGCACGAAGGCCAGTGCGAGAATGGCGATAAGGCCCAGCACAGCAAGCACGATCCGTCGCCCCATCGCAGACTCCACGCAGCACTTGCCTCAACCATGGCGACGGCGGCCCGAAACGGTGAGCCTGCCAATTTCGCCGGCGTCCTATTCGATCGGGGGCTTGCGGTCGTAATGCAGCGGCCGCGCCTTCCAACTGGTCATCAGGCTGATAAACCCTCTGCACAGCGGCCTCGGCAGCAGGCCGAGCAGTTTCAGGGGCCAGCTGGTCCGGCGCGGGAAATGGACTTCGAAGCCGCCCGACTTGATGCCCCGCGCCATGCGGCGCGATGCGCGGCTGACCGGCATCAGTCCCGGCATGGGCAGCATGTTCTTCTCGGTCAGCGGGGTGTCGATGAAGCCGGGATTGAACACCTGGATACGCACGTTCATCTTGTCGAAATCATACTTCAGCGACTCGGCCAGAATGTTGATGGCCGCCTTGGTGCCGCCATAGGCGGCCGTTGTCGGCCAGCCGAAATAGGATGTCACCGAGCCGACCAGCACGACATGGCCGCGCGCCCGCACACGCATGCGTTCGACCGCGGGCACGAGGCCGTTGATGATGCCGAAATAATTGACCTCGAAGGACCGCCGAAAGTCGTTGACGACAAGATTCTCCCCCGGCGTCGAAATGTAGTTCCCTGCATTGAAGATGGCGAGCACGATGGGACCGAGTTCCTTCTCGATCGCGGCGACGGTTCTTGCCATGCGCGGCTCGTCGGTGACATCGCAAGGAAAGGCCGTGACACTGCCCGGCATCTGCGCGGTCTCGACGACAAGCGTGTCGATCGGATCGTCGTCAAGCGCCGTCACCGCGACGGCATAGCCCTGGGAAGCAAGATCCCTGGCCAGCGCACGGCCGATGCCGCTTGAGCCGCCCGTGATCCAGGCGACGCCGTGCTTCGGGTTAGCCCGGTAGAGTGTCATGCTGCGCCCTGTCGACTTGTTGGTGCTTTGCTCTAGCGGTGAAGAAATCGAATGAAAAGCCGCTTTTCAACGTCAGCCGGAAATGAACAGTGGCGCAAGAGGCCAGCCTCGGGAAGCGCCGACGCAACAACAGCACTGCAAATGCGACTGGACCAGACAAATTCTTGCCTTGAAACCGCAGCTTCGGGTTTCTAGGGTTTCGGCGCACCTACACAAGGAATCCTGAATGCCCCGTTCTGTGATCGACGCGATCGGCAACACGCCTCTGATCCGCCTCAACAAAGCTTCGGAACAAACCGGTTGCGAGATCCTGGGCAAGGCCGAATTCATGAATCCGGGCCAGTCGGTCAAGGATCGCGCGGGCCTGTTCATCATCCGCGACGCCGAGAAGCGCGGGCTGCTGAAGCCCGGCGGTGTGATCGTCGAGGGAACGGCGGGCAATACCGGCATCGGGCTGACGTTGGTCGCCAAGGCGCTCGGCTATCGCACCGTCATCGTCATCCCGGACACACAGAGCCAGGAGAAGAAGGACACGATCAAACTGCTCGGCGCCGAACTGATCGAAGTGCCGGCCGTGCCCTACAGGAATCCCAACAATTACGTGAAACTGTCGGGGCGGTTGGCCGAGCAACTGGCAAAGACAGAACCGAACGGCGCCATCTGGGCCAACCAGTTCGACAATGTCGCCAACCGTGACGGCCATATCCGCACCACGGCGGAGGAAATCTGGAACCAGACCGGCGGCAAGGTCGACGGCTTTGTCTCGGCGGTCGGTTCGGGCGGCACGCTGGCCGGCGTCGCCTCCGGACTGAAAGCCAAAAGCCGGGATGTGAAGATCGCGCTCGCCGATCCGCTGGGGGCCGCGCTCTATTCTTTCTACACCAGCGGCGAGCTGAAGTCCGAAGGCAGCTCGATCACCGAAGGCATCGGGCAGGGGCGAATCACCGCCAATCTCGAAGGGTTCACGCCGGATTTTTCATTCCAGATCCCCGATGAGGATGCGCTGCCGATCGTCTTCGACCTGATCCAGGAAGAAGGCCTTTGCGTCGGCGGCTCGACCGGCATCAACATTGCCGGCGCGATCCGTCTGGCCAGGGAATTAGGCCCCGGCCACACCATCGTGACCATCCTTTGCGATTACGGCACGCGCTATCAATCAAAACTGTTCAACCCGGAATTCCTGCGCGAGAAGCAGCTGCCGGTGCCAGGCTGGATGGAGCTGAAGAGCACAATTCCGGTGCCGTTCGAAAAGGTCGCGTGATGGCAAACAGGACGGACGCCCTGTTTCGCGACGATGCCTATCTGCGGACGGCGGACGCGACAGTCGTTGCTGTGAACGATCGCGGCGGCATCATCCTCGACCGGACGATCTTCTACGCCACTTCGGGTGGCCAGCCGGGTGACACCGGATATCTCGAACGCGGCGATGGTAGCCGCATCGCCATTGCCGCTACCCTCACCGGTGAGACCAAGGACGAGATCATCCATGTGCCGGCGCCGGAGCAGGCGGTTCCGCAGCCCGGCGAGGCGGTGAGGCTGGCCATCGACTGGGAGCGGCGGCATCTCTTGATGCGCATGCACGCGGCTTGCCACCTGCTCACCGTCGTCTGCCCGTTCCCGATCACCGGTGCCTCGGTTTCCGAGGACGACAGCCGTGTCGATTTCGACGCTCCGGATGCCGGCTTCACCAAGGAGGACGTCACTGCCGGGCTGATGGACCTGGTGCGGGCCGATCATCCGATCTTTGTCAGGCTGATCAGTGACGAGGATCTGGCTGCCAATCCCGGCCTAGTGAAATCCAAGAACGTTCGGCCGCCGGTCGGCACCGGCAAGATCCGCCTGGTCTGTATCGGCGACAACGCCTCGGTGGACAGCCAGCCCTGCGGCGGCACCCATGTGAAGAGCACCGGCGAAGTCGGCGAAATCCACATCGGCAAGATCGAGAAGAAGGGCCGCGAGAACCGGCGCTTCCGCATCCGCTTTGGGCCGATGTCGGCAAACTGAACAGGACAGTGATCGCCAAAAAAGCGAGCAGGAGAACAAAATGGCCGAGGACAGCCCCTTCACCGTCGACGCAGACTGGCTGCAGCAACGTCTCGGCGAGCCGGGCCTGACGATCATCGACGCATCCTGGTATCTCCCGGCGCAGAAGCGCGATGCGCGCGGCGAGTATGAGTCGGCCCACATCCCGGGCGCACGATTTCTCGATCAGGATGCCGTTTCGGACTCGGATTCGCCCCTGCCGCATACCTTGCCGTCGCCGCAGCATTTTGCCCAGTATGTCGGCGCCATGGGTGTTTCGGCCGATGACACCATCGTCGTCTATGATGGTCCGGGTTTCTTCTCGGCGCCCCGGGCGTGGTGGATGTTCCGGGTGATGGGCGTCTTCCAGACCTATATTCTGGATGGCGGCTTCGATGGCTGGAAAGCCGCCGGCAGGCCGGTGACGGCTGAGCCGACCAAGATCGCGCCAAGCGTGTTTCATGCCGATTTCGACCCCGGGTGCGTCGCCAGCCTCGCCGACATGCGCCGGATCGTCGACACCAGGGCAAGCCAGATCGCCGACGCCCGGGGGCCGGGCCGGTTCACCGGCACTGAACCTGAGCCGCGCGCGGGTATCCGCTCCGGCCATATGCCTGGCGCGCGCAATCTGCCCTATTCGGCGCTGTCGGAAAATGGCGAGCTGTTGTCGAAGGACCGCCTGCGCAAGGCGATCGAGGAGGCCGGCATCGATCTGTCGAAACCTGTCGTCACTTCATGCGGCTCCGGTATTACCGCGGCGGTGGTGACGCTGGCGCTGGAAACGCTTGGCCATACGAACAACAGGCTTTACGACGGCTCCTGGACGGAGTGGGGCGGGCTTTCCGACACGCCTGTGGTGACCGGCAAGGAATGAAGACGATGGAAAACGGCACGTTGGAAGACATTGACGTCACGGTGACGTTCCTCGAGATGCATGTGCCGCCGGCCTATTCGCCGCCTGTGCCGTATAACCGTCAGGTCGCGCTGCTGAAGACCAAGGATATTCCGCTGCATTTCTACCGCTATCTGATGGACCGGGTGGGGCGCAAATGGCACTGGGTCAATGTGCTGAGGCTGGATGACGACGAGCTTTCGGCCGGCATCCATCGCGAGGACCGCGACATCAGGGTGCTCTACCTCGATGGCGCCCCCGCCGGCTTCTTTGACCTCAAGCCGCATCTGCCGGAAGAAGTCGAGCTCGCCTATTTCGGCATGATGGAACATGCGACCGGGCAAGGCATCGGCCGCTGGTTCCTGGGCTCCGCGATCGCCGCCGCATGGTCGCATGGGCCGAAGCGGGTGACGGTGCAGACCTGCACGCTCGATCATCCGGCGGCTCTGCCGCTCTACCAGAAGCTCGGCTTCGCACCGGTGGCGCAAAAGAGGGAAATCGTCCATCCGCTGCCTTTCACCGAGCGCGCGGCCAGCGTCATGCGGCCCTAGCCGGAAGCTAATACCAGCTCGAATCTGAACCCGTCGTTCATCGGCCCTTCAGGCTGTTTTTGGCATGTTGCCGGCACCATCAATGCGGCCAAGGCCGAAGGAGACGAAGACATGCTGACCCGCCGTACACTTGCCGCCGCGCTGATCGCGGCAATTGCCATGCCAAGCCTGGCCGCAGCCCAGGCGACAACGCCTTCGGCCGCGACGATCGAGCGGAAGCTCGAGGCGGCGCCGCGTGTGAAATTGCGGCCGAACGAGCGCGTCACCATCCGCGAATTCAAGCGGCGCCCGGATTTGCGCCGCATGGCCCGCTCGATCGATATCCAGTCGATCAACTTCGCCTTCGGTTCGGCGGCCATTTCCAGTTCGCAATACGACAAGATCGAGACCATTGCCGACGCGCTGCGGCGCATCCTGCGCCGCGATCGCGGCGCCCGCGTGCTGATCGAGGGCCATACCGACGCCGTCGGCTCCTTCCAGTCGAACCAGGCCCTGTCCGAACAGCGCGCCGCTTCGCTGAAGCGCACGCTGGTGCGCGAATTCGGCGTGCCGGGTCATGCTCTCGAGACAGTCGGCTATGGCGAGGAGTTTTTGCTGGTGCAGACGCAGACCGAAAACTGGCAGAATCGCCGGGTGACGCTGCGCCGCTTCGACGATTTCATCCGTTGAGCCGCAGCTCCGACGGGACTTGATGAGAGCCGATCGCCGAGGGGCGACCGGCTCTTCGACATTTGGCAGGAATCGGGTGGGCGGCGAGGGTTCAAGGACATAATTTCCAGTCACGACACCGGAGATTTTTCCATGACCATCCAGTTCAAAGCTTTGCCGACCGAAGATGTCAGGACGTTGCAGCGCGGTGGCATCGATGCTTATGGCCAAATGCCCGAGCGAAAGATCTCCGACGGTGACGGCATGCCTTGCCGTCATTGCTTGAAGAACATAGGAGCCGGCGACGCCTACCTTGTTCTGGCATACAGGCCATTCCCGGGGCTTCAGCCCTATGCCGAAACCGGGCCGATCTTCCTGCATGCCGAGGAATGCGATGGTGCCGCTGAGAGCGGGGCGCTGCCCGAGGTTCTCGATAGCCCTGACTACATCGTGCGCGGCTATGGCAGGGATGATCGTATCGTCTATGGCAGCGGCGGCGTCATCCCGACCACGGCAATTGCTGCACGGGCCGAGACGCTGTTCGAACGCGACGAGATCGCCTACGTCCATGTCTGTTCGGCGCGCAACAATTGCTACCAGTGCCGTATCGAGCGCGCTTGAGGCTGAGATTAGCCGCTGGGAACAGTTGTCGTACTCCCGTCGCATAATCGCGATAGAAAGCCATTGTCGATCGATTTGCCGACCGCGGATGAACCGGCGGCAAATCTCGACATCGAGGAAGCGGGGCTTTGGCTCCGCTTTTTTGTTGCCTGCGCTTTGCGCAGAAAAGTCTTCCACGCAAAAAAGCCCGCCGGCATGGCCGACGGGCTCAGACTGTTTGCCTGGAGGGCTTAGCTTAGTTGAACTTGTACTTTGCGCCGAGACGCACGGTCTGGAAGGACGGGGTGTCCTCGATGATGCCGCCCGAGCCGAAGTCTTCCTTCTGATACTGCGAATAACGGTATTCCAAACCGACGGTCATATTGCTGGAGACGGCAGTTTCCAGGCCGCCACCGATCGAGAAGCCGCTCGAGCCCCAATCATAGATGTCAGCGCTACCACCACCCGGCGCTTCCGCATGCAGATCGAAGTGCTGCCAGCTGTAACCGCCGAGCACATAGGCCAGCGTTGATTCGTTGACCTTGGCACCGATTCTAGCGAGGGCATCGAAGCCGTAGTCGGCATCGCCCTTGATGGAAACGGGGCCGAGATCGAGCTTGGACTGGATGCCGGAATAACGGGCGTCCAACTGAACGCCGGCGACCCAGCTGCCGAAATCATGGTCATAGCCGACGCTGGCCTCGCCGAACACGCCTTCGCCGCCAATGCCGTTGAGCTCGCCGCTACCGCCCAACCCAAGATTGAGGTTTAGATCATGCACCATCGTGCCGGCACCGAGCGCGCCGCCGACATAGAAGCCGGTCCAATCATAGGCCGGGGCGGCAAAGGACGTGCCGCCACCATTTTGCGCGCCGAAGCGATAGTTTGCCGCGATATGGAAGGTGTGGGTGGAAGGCTCGACATCGAGAGAAGCACCGCCAAGATCGAGTACCGACTTGTCACCATAGTCCGCGTAACGATATTCGGTCTTCAACGTCCAGTTGCCACGCAGCACGGTTTCCATGCCAACGCCGAGCACATAGCCGCTGCGGTTCTGCGAGAATTCCAAGCCGTCCGCAGCGCCCGATCCGTCAAGTTTGAAATGCTGCCAGGTATACCCGCCGAGCACATAGCCCAACGTATTCGGATTGAGCAGATAGCCGGCACGCAGGCCAACATCGAAGCCGTAGGAGTTTGTCAGATCGACGTCGCCGCCTGCAATGCTCAACGAGGGGCCGATGTTACTCAGATTTGCGTCAATAAAACCACCGAGCAGGAAACGCTCCGAAACCATGTAGTCGTAGCCTGCCGTCAATTCGCCAAACACGCCATTTCCACCAAGGCCATTGAAGGCTAGGCCCGGTATGCTGAACTTGTGTACGCTGGCGCCAAAGCCGCCGCCGATGCCGACATAAGCACCGCTCCAGTTAAAGCCGGCAGCTTCTTCTACCGGTTGCACGACGTCAGCTGCATGAGCAGCAGACATCAAAGCTACAGCAGAAACAGCACCAAGAAGAAAAGATTTCGCGGATGTGCGAATGAACATATGCCCGTACCCCAATGAATAAACCCAGAATGTCTCTAGCAGGGAGTCGGCCGGTACGGGAATGACAAATATGCAACAATGATGAGCAAAGTGCCGTTGCGTCACGTGTTTCGACACCAAGCTTTGCCTGAAAAACAGGCTCGCAAGAAAAAAACCGCCGGCTTGGAACCGGCGGGCTGGATTGAAAGGAGCTGTTTTCGCGAAAAATCAGGCGGCAAGAACGGCTTTCGGCTCGACCAGTTCGTAGCCGAGCGCCTCGGCGACTGCCCGGTTGGTGATCTTGCCTTTATGGACATTGAGGCCGTTGCGCAGGTGATGATCGTCGACCAGCGCCTTCAGGCCCTTGTCGGCAAGCTGCAGGCCATAGTGCAGCGTCGCGTTGTTGAGCGCGTGGGCCGAAGTGACCGGCACGGCACCCGGCATGTTGGCGACGCAATAGTGGATGACGCCGTCGACCTCATAGGTCGGCTCGGCATGAGTGGTGGCGTGCGAAGTCTCGAAGCAGCCGCCCTGGTCGATGGCGACGTCGACCAGCACCGAGCCTTTCTTCATGCCCGACAGCATTTCGCGCGAAACCAGTTTTGGCGCCGCGGCACCCGGGATCAGCACCGCGCCGACGACGATGTCTGCCGAAAAGCACTCTTCCTCCAGCGCCTCGACAGTCGAGTAACGGGTGTGGACGCGGCCGGCGAAGAGGTCGTCGAGCTGGCGCAGGCGTGGGATCGAGCGGTCGATGATGGTGACGTCGGCGCCAAGGCCGGCCGCCATCCTGGCCGCGTGCAGGCCGACGACGCCACCGCCGAGCACGGTGACCTTGCCGGGCAGCACGCCGGGCACGCCACCCAGCAGCACACCGCGGCCGCCATTGGCCTTCTGCAGCGCCATGGCACCGGCCTGGATCGACAGACGTCCGGCAACTTCCGACATCGGCGCCAGCAGCGGCAGGCCGCCACGGTCGTCGGTCACAGTCTCGTAGGCGATTGCCGTCACGCCGGACGCAAGCAGGCCCTTGGTCTGCTCCGGATCCGGCGCCAGGTGGAGGTAGGTGTACAGGATCTGGCCTTCGCGAAGCTGCGCCCATTCGCTGGGCTGCGGTTCCTTGACCTTGACGATCATGTCCGACCTGGCGAACACCTCGGCGGCCGTCTTGGCAATCGTGGCGCCGGCGGCGCGATAGGCGTTGTCATCGGCGCCGATGCCGGCCCCGGCCCCGGTCTCGACCAGCACTTCGTGGCCATGGGCGACATATTCGCGGACCGAGCCGGGAGTGAGGCCGACGCGGTATTCGTGGTTCTTGATTTCCTTGGGGCAGCCGACGCGCATTTTCTTCTCCTGATCCGGCCCTTTGGGCTCGTTCCCTGTATGAATGGAGTGAACCACGAATCGTTGCGCAGGTCTTTGCGAATGCGCTTGCGCCAACCGGCCGGTTTCGATAATCGTTGCGCTAAATAACAAGATATTCGCAGGATTCACGAATAATGCCGCTCGACAGGATTGATATCGCCATTCTCGAGGCATTGCAGAAGGATGGCAGGATACCCAATGCGGCGCTGGCCGAGAAGGTCGGCCTGTCACAGTCGGCCTGTTCGCGCCGGCTCGACAATCTGGAGAAATCCGGAACCATCCGTGGCTATCATGCCCGGCTGTCCAATGCAGCACTTGGCCACCAGATGACGGCGATCGTGCACATATCGCTGTCGGGACAGTTCGAGAAGACGCTGTCCGATTTCGAGGCGGCGATCAAGCGCTGCCCGAACGTGCTGTCCTGCCATCTGATGTCGGGCGAATACGACTACATCTTGAGGGTCGCGGCGAAGGATCTCGTCGACTATGAGCGCATCCACAAGGAATGGTTGTCGGCGATGCCGCACGTGACCAAGATCAATTCGTCGTTCGCCTTGCGTGAGATCGTCGACCGTACGGCCATGGGCATGAAGCCGGAGATGGCCTAGTTCCTCGACACAGAAGTTCTGACGGGTCGCTGCATAGACAAACCACCTGCCTTCGATTTGCGGAAACGGGCGTCACTTCGTCATCCACGGGCGGAGCAAGGAGTGTAGCGACGCAGCGCAGACCATAGGATCCATGCCGCGACTTTAAAGCGTCACTACGGTGCAGAGTTCTGCTCGGCTGCATTCCTTGGTCAAGGTCACGGCATGGATCCTCGGGTCTCCGCGACGGAGCTTCGCTCCTGCTTCGCCCGTGGATGACGAAGGTGGGTGCCTTGGGTCAATCCCGAATGCCTCTGCGATCCATCGAGACGAACCATGACAACCTGGCTGCTGACAGGCCGCTAACCACCCTGTGGGCCTGGGCTAGCTGACCGCCGTTACCGCCCGATCCATCGGGATATCGTGCGGCTGCGGGTAGATGGTCGCGATGCGCTGCAATTCGTAGCCGACGCCGATGACCAGCGGCTTGAACGGCATCGCTGCCAGCGTACGGTCGAAGAAACCGCCGCCATACCCCAGGCGGTAGTTCTGGGGATCGATACCGACGATCGGCGAGATGACGATGTCCGGCAGCACCGGATCGCCCTCGGCCGGAATCGGGATATTCCAGACACCTTTCTCCAACCGGTCGCCCGCTTTGTAGGCGCGGAAGATCAGCGGCTGCCCCTTCTCGATGACGATGGGCAGGGCGGTGCGGCCGCCGCGTTCGTTTATGGACGCCATCCAAGGCCGCAAATCCGGCTCGCCACGAAACGGCCAATAGAGACTGACCATGCGCCCGGCGATCTCGCCGATGATCGCGTCGAGGCTTTCCGCAATGCTTTGCGACATTACCGTTCGGGCGTCGGCCGAAACAGCAAGACGCGCGGCGATCAGGCGTTCGCGCTCGGCTTTGCGCCAGCGTCTCACATCGGTCCAGTCGCTCGAAGGCGCACGGAATTGCGGATCGAGTTCGTGCATGAAACAGGGCGGCGAAGAATATTGCGCCGGAGCATCGTCGTCACGATCGTTGGCCATGCCTCACCTCATCGCGTGTTCGATGACCCTATACCTCGCGATACGATACAACATGTGCATTCACGACATGCAACGACGAGTCTCGGGCACTGTCCATCTGTTGTTGCATTGCACAAAAATACCTACATCCAGGACAGGCAATCTTGCTATCGGGGTGAACGAAATGAACGAAGCTAGGCATCATGTCGTCGTTGTCGGCGCGGGTTTCGGCGGCCTCGAGTTCACCCGTGCACTTGCTGGCGCGCCGGTCCGTATCACCATGATCGACAAGCGCAACCATCACCTCTTCCAGCCGCTGCTCTACCAGGTGGCGACGACGGCGCTGGCCACTTCCGAGATTGCCTGGCCGATCCGCCACCTCCTGCGCAAGCGCAAGGATGTGACGACGCTGCTCGCCAATGTCACCGGTGTCGACCGCGCCGGCAAGCGCGTGCTGCTCGATGACGGCAGCGCGGTCGCCTACGACACGCTGGTGCTCGCCACCGGTGCCCGCCACGCCTATTTCGGCCATGACGAATGGGAACCGTTCGCACCTGGCCTGAAGACGTTGGAGGACGCCACCACCATTCGGCGCCGCATTCTCCTGGCCTTCGAACAGGCCGAGCGGGAGACCGATCCCGCCAAACGCCAGGCGTTGCTGACCATTGCGATCGTCGGCGGCGGACCGACCGGCGTCGAGCTTGCCGGCACCATCGTCGAGCTGGCGCATGACACGCTGCGCGGCGAATTCCGCAACATCGACACGCGGCAGACGCGCGTGGTGCTGATCGAGGCCGGCGACCGCATTCTGGCCAATTTCGCACTGAAACTTTCCGACTATGCCAGCAAAGCGCTCGAGCGGCTCGGCGTGACGGTCGAGCTCGGCCGGGCCGTCACGCGCTGCGACGCCGAAGGTGTTGTGTTTGGCGATAAGCAACTGGCAGCCCGAACGATCCTGTGGGCAGCCGGCGTTGCCGCTTCGCCAGCCGCTGAATGGCTGGGAGCGAAGGCGGACCGCGCGGGCAGGGTGCTGGTCGAGCCTGACCTCAGCGTGCCCGGCAGCCCGGAGATCTTTGTCATCGGCGACGCCGCTCATGTGCTGCGGCCGGACGGGCAGCCGGTTCCCGGCGTGGCGCCTTCCGCCAAGCAGGAGGGCCGACATGTTGCGGCTACCATCAAGGCCAGGCTCGGCGGCGACACGACCGCGCGTCCTTTCCACTACAGGCATGCCGGCGATCTGGCGACGATCGGCAAACGCGCCGCCGCCATCGATTTCGGCTGGATCAAGCTCACCGGCTGGCTCGCCTGGTGGCTGTGGGGAGTGGCGCACATCTATTTCCTGATCGGTTTTCGCAACCGGCTTGCGGTTTCGCTGAGCTGGCTATGGATCTACGCGACGGGGCAACGTAGCGCGCGGCTGATCACCCAGGGCGACGACGACAAGGGCTGATTTCTTCGCCCCGATCGTTCATGCGCACGTCAATCTGTTGCTGATGGACTGACGGCTTCATGCGCGCGACTTGTTGAATGGACTTAAGCAGGTTTCAGAGCGAAGTTCGCTTCGGGGCAGGGCTTGTCAGGTCGAAGGAGAAAACATGTCGCAACTGCTCCATCCCGTATCCCGCCGCGATCTCCTTGCGGGCGCCGCCGCAGGGGCACTGATCATGCTGCATCCGTTCTCAGCCAGGGCTCAAGGTAACCAAGCGCATCTCCGGATCATGGAGACCACCGACATCCATGTGAACGTGCTGCCTTACGATTACTACGCCGACAAAGCGAACGACACGATGGGCCTGTCGCGCACGGCGTCTCTCATCGATGCTGTGCGCAAGGAAGCCGTGAATTCGATGCTGATCGACAATGGCGACCTGCTGCAGGGCAATCCGATGGGCGACTACATCGCCTATGAGAAGGGCCTGAAGGACGGCGACCTGCATCCGATCATGAAAGGCATGAACCTGCTCGGCTACGAGTGCTCGACACTGGGCAACCACGAGTTCAACTACGGCCTGTCGTTCCTGGACAAGGTGCTGGCCGGTGCCAATTTTCCCTTCGTCTGCGCCAATTTGATCCGCGGCACCGAGCTTGCCGCTAACCCGCGCGACGACAAGCTCTATCTCAAGCCCTATGTCATCCTCGACAAGAAGATCAAGGACGGTTCGGGCGCCGAGCAGCCGATCAGGATCGGCATCATCGGCTTCGTGCCGCCGCAGATCATGGTCTGGGATCTCAAGAACCTCGAGGGCAACGTCAAGACGCGCGACATCGTCGAGGCGGCCAAGGCCTGGGTGCCGCAGATGAAGGAGGAGGGCGCCGACATCGTCATTGCGCTGTCGCATTCCGGTATCGACGTGAAGCAGGGCGAGATGATGGAGAACGCCTCGTTCTTCGTCGCCGGTGTCGACGGCATCGATGCGGTGTTCACCGGTCACCAGCATCTGGTGTTCCCCGGCAAGAAGGATTTCCAGTCGCTCGATGGTGTCGACACGCAGAAAGGCACGCTGCAGGGCAAGCCCGCCGTCATGGGCGGCTTCTGGGGCTCGCATATGGGGTTGATCGACTTAATGCTGGAACGCGACGGATCGAAATGGAAGATCGTTTCAGCCACTTCCGAGGCGCGGCCGATCTTCGAACGCGTCGACAACAAGAACAAGCCGACTGTCCCGGACGACAAGCGCATCATCGCGGCCCTCGAACAGGACCACCAGGCGACACTGGCCTATGTGCGCCGCCCTGTCGGCAAGACCTCCGCGCCGCTCTATTCCTATTTCGCGCTGGTCGCCGACGATCCGTCGGTGCAGGTCGTCAGCCAGGCGCAGACCTGGTACCTCAAGGAAATTCTCAAGAACACGCAATGGAAGGACGTGCCGCTGCTGTCGGCCGCCGCTCCCTTCAAGGCCGGCGGGCGCAACGGCGCCGACTACTATACCGACGTGCCGGCAGGCGACATCGCCATCAAGAATGTTGCCGACCTCTACCTCTATCCCAACACCGTGCGTGCGGTCGAAATCACCGGTGCGCAGGTCAAGGAATGGCTGGAAATGTCGGCTGGCATCTTCAACCGGATCGAGCCTGGGAAGGCCGACCAGGCCCTCATCAACACCGATTTTCCGTCCTACAATTTCGACGTCATCGACGGCGTCACCTACAAGATCGATCTGTCGCAGCCGTCGAAATACGATGCCAAGGGCGGGCTGGCCAACGCTGGCGCCAATCGCATCGTCGACCTGAGTTTCGATGGAAAACCAATTGATCCCAAACAGAAATTCGTCATCGCGACCAACAATTACCGGGCTGGTGGCGGCGGCAATTTCCCCGACATCAATGCCTCGAAGATCATCTACGAAGCACCGGACACCAATCGCGACGTCATCGTCCGCTATATCGTCAGCGAGGGCACGATCAATCCGTCGGCGGACGACAACTGGTCGTTCGCACCGCTGCCTGGAGCCAGCGCCGTGTTCGAAACCGGCCCCAAGGCCAAGGATTTTATTGCGCAGGTGAAATCGCTGAAGATCGAGCCGGCGGGCGAGGGCGAGGCAGGATTCGCGAAATACCGCATCCTGCTTTGAAGGGTGACGGCGACCGCGCGGCCATGTCGAGATCGTGCTCGACATCGCTTGGTCAGCGGCAATGAAAATCGAAGAGCGTGTCGATTTACGCCTTGTAGACCACCTGGCGCACGTCGATGTAGCTGGCGCGGAAGCCGGCTTCGCAATAGTGCAGGTAGAACTCCCAGAGCTTTTTGAAGCGGTCGTCGAAGCCGAGCGGAACGATCTTCTCCCATGACGCCCGGAACCGGTGGCGCCATTCGGCGAGCGTGCGCGCGTAGTCGTCGGGAAAGACGCGCTCGCGCAGGTGGGCGAGGCCATGATCCTTGCCCAGTGCCTTCAGGATCGACGGTGTCGGCAGCATGCCGCCCGGGAAGACGTAGCGCTGGATGAAATCCGGCCTTGCGCGATAGGTGTCGTAGGCGGCTTCGTTGATGGTGATGATCTGCAGGCCGGCAGTGCCGCCAGGCCTCAGACAGGCCTTCATCTTGCCGAAAAACACCGGCCAGTATTTTTCGCCGACCGCCTCGAACATCTCGATCGAGGCGATGCGGTCATAGGTGCCGGTTTCGTCGCGATAATCCTGCAGCTTGATGTCGACCTTGTCGGCAAGGCCAGCCTTGGCGATGCGAGCCGTGGCAAAATCGTGCTGCTCGCGGCTGATCGTCAGCCCGGTCACGCGGCAGCCGATCTCGCGCGCCGCGAATTCGGCGAAGCCACCCCAGCCGCAGCCGATTTCCAGCACATGGTCCTTCGGACCGATCCCCGTATCCTTCGCCAGAGCGCGATATTTGGCGGCCTGGGCGCCTTCCAGGTCGTTGGCACCGGTCGTGTAGAGCGCCGAAGAATAGGTCATGCTCGGATCGAGCCATTCCTTGTAGAAGGCGTTGCCGAGGTCGTAATGCGCCGAGATATTGCGTTTCGAACCGGTGCGCGTGTTCTGGTTGAACCAGTGGCGGATGCGCTGGACGGTGTTGATCAGCCAACTGGTGCCGCCCGCGATACGCTCGCCGATGACCGAATTGACCACGAACAGCTCCAGGAAGCTGGTCACGTCGGGGCTTTCCCAATCGCCGTCCATATAGGATTCGGCAACGCCGATCGTGCCGCCGGAAAAGGCGCGGCCCGGCAAGCGCCAATTCTTCAACACCAGTTCGGCATCTGGGCCAGGTCCCTTGCCGCCGACGAGGACGGCACGGCCGTCCGGCAGCCTGACCTTGAGCGAACCGCGCGGCAGGTTCATCGCCGCCGACAGCACCATGCGCGCTTTCGCTGGAAGACCTTTCACGATCTCCGCGAAATTGAATTCATCGAGCCTGACCGCGTCGCTCAATGCTACGCCAAAATGTTCCTTTTGCGCCATCTCGTGCCCCTGGATTTCCGCGGTGTCGGCGCAAATTGCCGGGCCACGGTTCTCTTGGATCATTCGCCAGCTTCGAACGCCGCCGCGACCGGTTCGTCGGCGAGCGGGCTCGAATGAAGTGCGCGCCCCCTACCAGAGCTTCAGCGCTTCCCGGTGAATCCGTGCGACAATCTTCCACGTCATGCGGGAAAACTTCAAGGGGCAGGCTGCAACCGGGGCTGTGCCAAGCAGATTGCTCGCGCCGGCGGGCATCTGTGCCTTTGGACAGCCAAGGCGCAGCGCGTTAAAAAACGCCTATGGCCGCAGAATTCCTTGTGCGATAGATTTAGCCATGCGTTATGTAATCGTCATTGCCGCCATCGCGTTTTTCCTGATCTGGGATGGCATGTACAATCAGGGCCGGTATCTCGACACCACGGTGAGAGAACTTAGCCGCATTGTGCGATATGCTACCGGCAAGGTTTAGCTCCGGCGGCTGCAGCCGCGACATCCTTGTCGATTGACGCCAACGTCCTGCCGTCACAAAAGACCCCAGCACTTTGATCGAGGAGGCGGGGTTGATCCGGCATATCGTTTTCTTCAGCGCGCGGCGAAAAGAGGATGTCGAGGCTGTGCGCACCGGCTTGCTGGCGCTCGGCGACATTCCTCATTCCAGCCTTTTCGAGGTCACCTTGAACACCAAGGTCGATCCACTGTCCGATGAGGTCGACGTGGTCGTCTATGCGGAGTTCGCCGACGACGCCGCGCTGGCCGCCTACAAGGCGCACCCGCTCTATGCGCAGACCACCAGCAAGGTCAAACCGATGCGCGAACTGCGCTATTCCGCCGATGTCGTTGCCGGAAGCTGATGCCTTGTCCAGGTGGTGCCTTTTTCGAAGTCCGGTGAACTGACTTGGGCGAACTGGCCGGGATTGCGATCAAGTCTTGAACCGATTTGCGGAATGATGCACATCGCGCCTGCATGACCCAAACCGCAGCCGCAGGCACTCATCCGCTCGATCACCTGGTGCTGCCGACGCAGAGCCTTGAGGTTGCGCGAGCCCGGCTCACCGCGCTTGGCTTCGTCGTGGCCCCGACCGGCATCCATCCCTTCGGAACGGAAAACTGCTGTGTTTTCCTGGCCGACGGCACGTATCTCGAACCGCTCGCGGTCGGCGACGAACAGGTGGCGACAAAGGCTATCGCAGACGGCAATGTCTTCGTCACGCGTGATCGCGCCTATCGCGACAGCAACGGCGACGAGGGATTTTCCGCCATTGTTCTAGGCACGGACAATGCCGACGCCGACCATGCACGCTATGTCGATGCCGGCATCTCGGCGGGAGACATGCTGGGCTTTTCGCGCGCCTTCACCGACCCTGCCGGCAAAAGCGACATCGCGTCGTTCAAGCTCGCCTTCGCGGCCGGAGCCGAAGCCACGGACGCCTTCCTGTTTGCCTGCGAGCGGGTCAACGCGCCTGATGTGGACCGCACGGCTTTGCAGGCCCACGCCAACGGCGCGACCGGAATTGTCGAGATCTTGGCGATCAGCGATGCGCCCGGAAAGCAGCATGGGCTGATTTCCGTGGCGGTGGACGATCCGGCCGCCGACAGGCAGGGCGGCATGTTTCCCTTGCCGAATGCAGATTTGAGCGTGCTTGACGGCGCGGCTTTCACCGCGCGCTTCGGCCTGCCTGCCGGCGCGCCGACAGATCTACGCTTCGCAGCGGTGGTCTTTTCGGTTCGGAACGCCGATGTGACATCGAGGCTGCTTGCAGCCAATTCCGTCCAACACGATATAGCGGGCAATGATATCGTCGTGCGGCCTGCACCCGGACAGGGCGCGGCCTTCATCTTCCGGGAGATCCCATGAGCAAGCCGCAAGCGTCCAATTCGATGGCGCCCAATTCGTCGGTAACCGTCGGCAATGTCGTCTTCGACAACAAGGCGGCTCTGTCGCTGATCGCCGGCCCTTGTCAGTTTGAATCACGCCAGCACGCCTTCGATATGGCCGGCGCGCTGAAGGAACTGACCGGCAGGCTCGGCATAGGGCTCGTCTACAAGACCAGCTACGACAAGGCCAACCGCACCTCGCTGTCGGCGACGCGCGGTGCCGGTATGGACGCAGCCCTTCCCGTCTTCGACGAGTTGCGCAAGGAATTTTCGCTCCCCGTGCTGACCGATGTCCATACCGAGGAGCAGTGCGCGATCGTCGCGCCGCATGTCGATGTCCTGCAGATTCCGGCTTTCCTGTCGCGCCAGACGGACATGCTGGTCGCCGCCGCCAGGACCGGCAAGGTGATCAATGTGAAGAAGGGGCAGTTCCTCGCCCCCTGGGACATGAAGAACGTCGTCGCCAAGATCACCGGATCCGGCAATGCCAATGTGCTGACCACCGAGCGCGGCGCGTCCTTCGGCTACAACACGCTGGTGTCCGACATGCGCGCTCTGCCCATCATGGCCGAGATCGGCGCGCCGGTGATCTTCGATGCCACGCATTCGGTGCAGCAACCGGGCGGGCAGGGTGGTTCCTCGGGCGGCGAGCGCCGCTTTGTCGAGACGCTGGCCCGCGCGGCAGTCGCTGTCGGCGTTGCCGGCGTGTTCATCGAGACCCATCAGGATCCCGACAACTCGACCTCTTCCGACGGCCCGAACATGCTCCCGTTGAAGGACATGCCGGCCCTGCTCGAGCGGCTGATGGCATTCGACCGCATCGCCAAGGGCCTCTAAGGGCGGACGCATACTCCGCCGACTGCCGGCGCTTGTGGAAGGCACGAGCCGGCTATACGCTTGGCTGGCAAATGAGCGTTTTGGCAGGAGGAAGCCATGTCCGTCGCCCGCGTCACCGAAATCACATCCTCGTCGAACAAGAGCTTTCAGGACGCCATCGAACAGGGAATTGCGCGCGCATCCAAAACCCTGAAGAACGTCGAGGGCGCCTGGATCCAGGACCAGAAGATCGTCGTCGAAGACGGCAAGATTGTTGCTTATCGCGTCAATATGAAGGTTACCTTCATCCTCGCGGAGTGAACGGTCGACGCCGAAAAAGTCGGGAACCTTCGCCCGCGCCCCTCATTGTCCAAGTATGGTTCGAAACCACAATGAGGAGCACAATCATGGCTACCCAGACAGGTCACACCCAAGCCATCGCCGCTTCGCGGGTCATCGGCACATCGGTCTACAATACCGAAGGCACGAGCATCGGCAGCATCGAGGATGTGATGCTTGACAAGATGACGAACGGCATCATGTTCGCGGTCATCGGTTTTGGCGGCTTCCTCGGTATCGGCGAGAAATATCACGCCATTCCGTGGGCAAGCCTCGACTACGATGAGGACAAAGGCGGGTATGTCGTGCCGTTTTCCAAGGAACAACTCAGGGCGGCACCTGCTTATTCGATCAACGAATTGACCGGGGCGGATGGCGAGGCGGCCCGCGACGAATCCTACAATTATTACAAGGTCACGCCTTACTGGCATTAACAGCAACGATAAAGCGGCCCCGTCGAGAGACGGGGCCGCTTTGGATTCCGGCTTATTCGCTGACGTGTAAGGGGGCCATCGCCTTGGGCGGCGACTGCTGATTGTCGCACGACGTCAGGAATGCCGCCGCGATCAGGAACAGACTCACGATACCACTCAACTGGGACATGGCGAAACTCCTCCTGTTTCGCCCCGCGCCCCCGCACCATAGCCACAAGCCGGCCTGCCGTACATGACTTATGATGACAGCGATTTGCGCTTCGTGAATCGTTCGGAGGCTGAAGCCGCGGCAATAATTGCCAGCCGGCCGATTGCCTTTTGCAGCACTTTGGCTAAGACGTGCGGCATTCTTCAGATCAATCGAGGACATCGCAAATGACCGCCATCATCGACATTGTCGGGCGTGAAATCCTGGACAGCCGTGGAAATCCGACCGTCGAGGTCGATGTCATTCTCGAAGATGGCTCGATGGGCCGCGCGGCGGTGCCATCGGGTGCTTCGACCGGCGCCCACGAGGCCGTCGAACTGCGCGACGGCGGTGCCCGCTATCTCGGCAAGGGTGTGCTCAGGGCCGTCGAAGCGGTGAACGGCGAACTGTTCGAGGCGATCGGCGGCATGGAAGCCGAAAACCAGATCCATATCGACCAGACCATGATCGAGCTTGACGGCACGCCCAATAAGAGCCGGCTTGGCGCCAACGCCATTCTCGGTGTGTCGCTGGCGGTGGCCAAGGCGGCCGCTGATGCCGCCGGCCTGCCGCTGTACCGTTATGTCGGTGGCACCAAGGCGCATCTCCTGCCGGTACCGATGATGAACATCATCAATGGTGGCGCGCATGCCGACAACCCGATCGATTTCCAGGAATTCATGATCCTGCCGATCGGCGCGCCGACGCTGCGCGAAGGTGTACGCTGGGGTTCGGAAATCTTCCATACGCTGCGCAAGAAGCTGAAGGATGCCGGCCACAACACCAATGTCGGCGACGAGGGCGGCTTTGCCCCGAACCTGAAAAGCGCCCCGGTGGCGCTCGATTTCATCATGGAATCGATCGAGCAGGCCGGCTTCAAGCCGGGCGACGAGATCGCGCTCGGCCTCGATTGCGCCGCGACCGAGTTCTTCAAGGACGGCAACTACGTCTATGAGGGCGAGAAGAAGACGCGCGATCCCAAGGCCCAGGCCAAATACCTGGCCAAGCTTGCCGCCGACTATCCGATCATCTCGATCGAGGACGGCTTGGCCGAGGACGATTGGGAAGGCTGGAAGTACCTGACCGACCTGATCGGCAAGAAGACGCAGCTGGTCGGCGACGATTTGTTCGTCACCAACACGGCGCGGCTACGCGACGGCATCCGCATGGGCGTTGCCAATTCGATCCTGGTCAAGGTCAACCAGATCGGCTCGTTGACGGAAACGCTCGACGCCGTCGAGACCGCGCACAAGGCCGGCTACACCGCCGTCATGTCGCACCGCTCGGGCGAAACCGAGGATTCGACCATCGCCGATCTCGCGGTTGCCACCAATTGCGGACAGATCAAGACCGGCTCGCTGTCGCGCTCCGACCGCATGGCCAAGTACAACCAGCTGATCCGCATCGAGGAAGAACTCGGCAAGCAGGCAAGCTATGCCGGCAAGTCGGTGATCAAGGGCTGATCCGGAAAACACTCGGATATCGGATGAAAGGGCGGGAGCATTCCCGCCTTTTTTCATTTCGGTTCGCCAAACCGGTCACCTGTAACCGTCCGTTAAGCACAATCGGGCGAAAAAGATCGTGAGCCGCCTGAGTTCGCGGGCTAGAGCCGGATGATTTCAGGTCTGTTCGACCTGAAGTCTGAATCCGACTCAAATCAAAGAGATAGAGCATGTTGTCGTCCGAAAACCGCTTCACACATTTCGGCATCACGCTCTAGAGGAACCGGGCGATGTGGACGCGTCAGCACAAGCAGAGAAACACCGGCCGGCTGATCATTCCCTCGCTTTGCGTGGTGTTCCTGGCCTATTTCGGCTTTCATGCCTATCACGGCGAATTCGGCATCTATTCGAAATATCAGCTGGAAGCCCAGACGGTTGCGCTGCAAGGCCAGCTCGATGCGATCAAGGCGCGCCGCATGGAACTCGAGCGCCGCGTTCGGCTGATGCATGAAGGCACGCTCGAGAAGGACATGCTCGATGAGCAGGCACGCAAGGCGCTCAATCTGTCCCAAGCCGATGAAATCACCATTATGTTGCCGACCTCGGTGAAATAACTGATTTCCAGTTAATCGCCAATATTTTCAACGATTTTAATTGCTTAGGCGCATGCCAGCTATGCAAATTCGGCATGGCGCAACGCTTTGACGCGTGTTAGCCTCCCTAAAATCGGTGGGGAGGAGCTGATCTCCCCAGAGCAGATTTCATCCTGCTCTAATGTCCACGAAGAGACGCCAACAGGGAGTGATGCATGGCCACCGCAGCCAGAAAAGCGCCTGCCAAATCCAAATCCGACGGCAAATCGGGGCTTTCCGCCCCCAAGCCCGCCGAGTTCACCAAGGATGAAGAGCTTGCCGCCTACCGGCACATGCTGCTCATCCGTCGTTTCGAGGAAAAGGCCGGCCAGCTTTACGGCATGGGTTTCATCGGCGGCTTCTGTCACCTCTATATCGGCCAGGAAGCGGTCGTCACCGGCATGAAGATGGCGCTGATCGACGGCGATCAGATGATCACCGCCTATCGCGACCACGGCCACATGCTGGCGATGGAGCTGTCGCCGCGCGGCGTCATGGCCGAGCTGACCGGGCGTCGGGGCGGCTTGTCCCGGGGCAAGGGCGGCTCCATGCACATGTTCTCCAAGGAAAAGCACTTTTACGGCGGCCACGGCATCGTCGGTGCGCAGGTGTCTCTTGGTACTGGTCTCGCCTTTGCCAACCGCTACCGCGACAACAACAATGTCTCGCTGACCTATTTCGGCGACGGCGCGGCCAACCAGGGCCAGGTCTATGAAAGCTTCAACATGGCCTCGCTGTGGAAGCTGCCGGTGATCTACATCATCGAGAACAACCGCTATGCGATGGGCACCTCGGTGTCGCGCTCTTCGGCGGAAACCAACTTTTCGCATCGTGGTGCCTCGTTCAAGATCCCGGGCATCCAGGTCGACGGCATGGACGTGCGCGCTGTCAAGGCTGCCGCCGACCAGGCGACCGAATGGTGCCGCGCCGGCAACGGGCCGATCATTCTCGAAATGCAGACCTACCGCTACCGCGGTCACTCGATGTCCGATCCGGCAAAATACCGCTCCAAGGAAGAAGTGCAGAAGATGCGCTCGGACCATGACCCGATCGAGCAGGTCAAGGCACGGCTGATGGAAAAGAAGTGGGCGACCGAGGACGAGCTCAAGACCATCGACAAGGAGGTCCGCGACATCGTCGCCGACGCCGCCGAATTTGCCCAGAACGACGCGGAGCCGGATCCGTCCGAGCTCTGGACCGATATCGTATTGTAACGGGAGGGCAAGGACATGCCGATCGAAATTCTCATGCCCGCTCTCTCGCCGACCATGGAAGAGGGCAATCTTTCCAAGTGGTTGAAGAACGAGGGCGACAAGGTCGTCGCCGGCGACGTTATCGCCGAGATCGAGACCGACAAGGCGACGATGGAAGTCGAAGCTGTTGACGAAGGCACGCTGGGCAAGATCCTGATCGCCGCCGGTACCGAAGGCGTCAAGGTCAACACACCGATCGCCGTGCTGCTGCAGGACGGCGAAAGTGCCGGGGATATCGGCAAGTCTGCGGCGCCCGCCAAGGCGGAAGCACCTGCAAAGGCAGAGGCTCCGGCCGCAGCAGAGGACAAGGCGGAGGCCACAAAGCCGGCCGCCGCACCGGTGGCTGCCGCCCCGAAGACGGAGATCGCCGCCGATCCGGACATTCCGGCCGGCACGGAGATGGTCTCCACCACGGTGCGCGAAGCGCTGCGCGATGCGATGGCCGAGGAAATGCGCCGCGACGGCGATGTCTTCGTCATGGGCGAGGAGGTTGCCGAATACCAGGGCGCCTACAAGATCACGCAGGGCCTGCTGCAGGAATTCGGGCCGCGGCGCGTCGTCGATACGCCGATCACCGAGCATGGCTTTGCCGGCGTTGGCGTGGGTGCGGCGATGGCCGGCCTGAAGCCGATCGTCGAGTTCATGACCTTCAACTTCGCCATGCAGGCGATCGACCAGATCATCAACTCGGCCGCCAAGACGCTCTATATGTCCGGCGGCCAGATGGGCGCGCCGATCGTGTTCCGTGGACCGAACGGTGCCGCCGCACGCGTCGCTGCCCAGCACTCGCAGTGCTATGCCGCCTGGTACAGCCACATTCCGGGCCTGAAAGTGGTGATGCCCTACACCGCCGCTGACGCCAAGGGCTTGCTGAAGGCAGCGATCCGCGATCCGAACCCAATCATCTTCCTCGAGAATGAAATCCTTTACGGTCAGTCCTTCGACGTGCCGAAGCTGGACGATTTCGTGTTGCCGATCGGCAAGGCGCGCATCCATAAATCAGGCAAGGATGTCACCATCGTCTCCTTCGGCATCGGCATGACCTATGCGGTCAAGGCTGAAGCGGAACTGCGTGGCCTTGGCATCGATGCCGAGATCATCGACTTGCGCACGATCCGGCCGCTCGATCTCGACACCATCATCGCCTCGGTCAAGAAGACCAACCGCCTGGTGGTGGTGGAGGAAGGTTATCCGCAGAACTCGGTCGGCGACCATATCGCCAACCAGGTGTCGCAGCGCGCCTTCGACTTTCTGGACGCGCCGGTCATCACCATCGCCGGCAAGGATGTGCCGATGCCTTATGCGGCCAACCTCGAGAAGCTGGCGTTGCCGAATGTCGGCGAAGTCATCGAGGCGGTCAAAGCCGTCACGTATCGCTGAACCGGGCGGGAGGACAAAATGCCAATCAACATCACCATGCCGGCCCTGTCGCCCACGATGGAAGAGGGCAATCTGTCCAAGTGGCTCGTCAAGGAAGGCGACAAGGTTTCGCCGGGCGATGTCATTGCCGAGATCGAGACCGACAAGGCGACGATGGAAGTCGAAGCTGTCGATGAGGGCACGGTTGCAAAGCTCGTCGTTCCCGCCGGCACCGAGGGCGTCAAGGTCAATGCGCTGATCGCCGTGCTCGCCGGAGAGGGCGAGGATGCAGGCGCCGTCGCGAAAAGCGGTGGCGGTGCCGCACCAGCGAAAGCCGAGGCGCCGAAAGCGGAGGAGCCCAAGGCTGACGCACCAAAGGCGGAAGCATCAAAGGCGGAAGCATCAAAGGCGGAACCGGTCGCGACCGCACCCAAGGCAGAGGCGGCTCCAGTTGCCAATGGTCATGCGGCCGGCGAGCGCACCTTCGCCTCGCCGCTCGCACGTCGCATCGCCAGGGAAGCCGGCGTCGATGTGTCTGCCGTGACCGGCACCGGCCCGCATGGCCGCGTCGTCAAGGCAGATATCGACGCCGCGATTGCCGGTGGCGGCGCCAAGCCTGCCGCCAAGGCAGCACCCGCCGGGGCTCCGGCAACTGCTCCTGCTGTGAAGGCGATGTCCGACGATCAGGTGCTGAAGCTGTTCGAGGCTGGCTCCTACGATCTCGTCCCGCATGACAATATGCGCAAGACCATTGCGCGCCGGCTGGTCGAGGCCAAGACGACCATCCCGCATTTCTACCTGACGCTCGACTGCGAACTCGATGCGCTGTTGGCGCTGCGCACGCAGATCAATGCGGCAGCGCCAGTGAAGAAGACCGACAAGGGCGAGGCGCCGGCCTACAAGCTGTCGGTCAACGACATGGTGATCAAGGCAATGGCCATGGCGCTGAAGGCGGTGCCGGATGCCAATGCCTCATGGACCGAAAGCGCCATGGTCAAGCACAAGCACGCCGATGTCGGTGTTGCCGTGTCGATCCCCGGTGGGCTGATCACGCCGATTATCCGCAAGGCCGACGAAAAGACGCTGTCCACCATCTCCAACGAGATGAAGGATCTGGCCAGCCGTGCACGCAGCCGCAAGCTGAAGCCGGAAGAGTATCAGGGCGGCACCACGGCGGTGTCCAACCTCGGCATGTTCGGCATCAAGGACTTTGCCGCCGTCATCAACCCGCCGCATGCGACCATCCTGGCCGTCGGTGCGGGCGAAGAGCGGGCAGTGGTCAAGAATGGCGAGATCAAGATCGCGACCGTGATGTCGGTGACGCTGTCGACCGATCATCGCGCCGTCGACGGTGCGCTGGGGGCTGAACTGCTGGTCGCCTTCAAGCGGCTGATCGAAAACCCGATGGGCATGCTGGTTTAGGACAGGAGAGGGCGGTGCGGATATTCTTCACCTCCCTCATGGCGTTTTTCCTGTCAGGATTGGCAGGCGGCCTGGTTGCTCAACAGCTGGCGGTCGCAACCCATGCGCAGGAAGAATACATTCTGGTGTTCATGACATCGGTGCTTGTCACCATTGTCGCGACGATCGTGTTTTTCATCGCGCAGCTTTTTTCGAACGCACCGACGATCATCAACTGGCTGGGCCTCTGCGCAATTGTCCTGTTCGTGCTGATCGGGCTCGGCCTGATCGGTTGGACGTTCTCTCAGCCGGTCGATAAGCGCCAGTGGGGCGGTGACATGCCGATCGTCGCCGGCTTGGTTTTGCCGAACCTGATCACTGTGCTGGTTCACTGGCTGTTCGTGCGCTGGCGGGTGGGACGCGGTTTGGTCAAGGCACAGGTGGGCGCATGAAGACGGTTCTTTGCTACGGCGACTCGCTGACCTGGGGCTACAACGCCGAAGGTGGTCGTCACCCGCTGGAAGACCGCTGGCCAAGCGTGTTGCAGGCCGGACTCGGCGTCGCCGTGCAAGTGATAGCCGATGGCCTCAATGGCCGCACCACCGCCTTCGACGACCATCTGGCCGGTGCTGATCGCAATGGCGCCAGACTGCTGCCAACGGTGCTGACGACCCATGCGCCGATCGACCTGATTGTCATCATGCTCGGCGCCAACGACATGAAGCCGTGGATCCACGGCAATCCCGTCGCGGCCAAGCAGGGCATCCAGCGGCTGATCGACATCGTGCGCGGTCACGACTATCCGTTCGACTGGCCGGCGCCGCAGATCCTGATCGTTTCGCCGCCTGTCGTCAGCCGCACCGAAAATGCCGAATTCAAGGAAATGTTTGCCGGCGGCGACGACGCCTCGAAGTTTTTGGCACCGCAATATGCCGCGCTCGCCGATCAGGCCGGCTGCGGCTTCTTCGACGCCGGCAGCGTGGCGCAAACCACACCGCTTGATGGCGTCCACCTCGACGCCGAAAACACGCGAAACATCGGCGAGGCGCTGACACCGGTGGTGCGCGTCATGCTCGAATTATGAATAAGGAGAAAAACCGTGGCTGAGAACTACGACGTCATCATCATCGGCTCCGGCCCCGGCGGCTATGTCACCGCGGTGCGTTCCGCCCAGCTTGGCTTCAAGACGGCGATTGTCGAGCGCGAGCATCTCGGCGGCATCTGCCTCAACTGGGGTTGCATCCCGACCAAGGCGCTGCTGCGCTCGGCCGAGATCATGCATTATTCGGATCACCTGAAGGATTACGGCCTGAAGTTGGACGGCAAGGTCAGCGCCGACACCGCTGCCGTGGTCGACCGCTCGCGAAAAGTCTCGCTGAGGCTCAATGGCGGCGTTGCCTTCCTGATGAAGAAGAACAAGGTCGACGTCATCTGGGGCGAAGCCAAGCTGTCGAAGCCCGGCGAAATCGTCGTGTCCAAGACGGCCAAGAAGCCGATGGAGCCGCAGCCGCCGGTGCCGAAAGGCGTCAAGGGCGAGGGCGCCTACACCGCCAAGCACATCATCCTGGCCACCGGCGCGCGACCACGCGCGCTGCCCGGCATGGAGCCTGACGGCAGACTGATCTGGACCTATTTCGAGGCCATGGTGCCAAAGGAAATGCCGAAGTCGCTATTGGTCATGGGGTCAGGCGCCATCGGCATCGAATTCGCCTCCTTCTACCGCACCATGGGCGCCGATGTGACCGTGGTCGAATTGCTGCCGGCGGTGATGCCGGTCGAGGACGCCGAAGTCTCGAAATTCGCGCAAAAGCAGTTCGAGAAGCAAGGCATGAAGATCATCCTCGAAGCCAAGGTGACCAAGGTTGAGAAGGGTGCGAACTCGGTCACCGCGCATGTCGAGATGAAGGACGGCAAGGTTGAGAAGATCACCGCCGACCGCATGATCTCGGCCGTCGGCGTCCAGGGCAACATCGAGGGCCTCGGGCTCGAGGCGCTCGGCGTGAAGACGGAGCGTGGCTGCGTCGTTATCGATGGTTACGGCAAGACCAATGTGCCGGGCATCTACGCCATCGGCGATGTCGCGGGCCCACCGATGCTCGCCCACAAGGCTGAACATGAGGGCGTCGTTTGCATCGAAAAGATCGCTGATTTTCCCGGCGTGCATGCCACCGACAAGCTGAGGATTCCGGGCTGCACCTACTGCAATCCGCAGGTCGCCTCGGTTGGCCTGACGGAAGCCAAGGCCAAGGCCGAAGGCAAGGACATCCGCGTCGGGCGCTTCCAGTTCGCCGCCAATGGCAAGGCCATCGCGCTGGGCGAGGACCAGGGCTTCATCAAGACCATCTTCGACAAGAAGACCGGCCAGCTGCTCGGTGCGCACATGGTCGGGGCCGAAGTGACCGAACTGATCCAGGGCTTTGTCGTGGCGATGAACCTGGAGACGACCGAGGAAGAGCTGATGCACACCATCTTCCCGCACCCGACGCTGTCGGAGATGATGAAGGAAAGCGTGCTCGACGCCTATGGCCGCGCGCTCAACGCGTGATAGATTGAAAGCGCTGCTACAGATGGAACCCGGCGGCAAGCCAGTTCGTTTGCGGATGCGTTTTCACGCATCACACAAGGAGAAGGCATATGCATTTGAATGGCGTCGGCTGGATAGCAGCCATCATTATCGGCGGTCTGGCAGGCTGGTTCGCCGAAATGTTCATGAAGAGCAACACCGGCATCTTCATGAACATCGTTATGGGTATCGTTGGCGCGGTCGTGCTGAACGCCATTCTGCAGGCTCTCAATTTCGGCCCGTTCGGGGTTGGCTGGATTGCCTATTTGATCACCGGTTTTATCGGAGCGTGCCTGCTGATCTGGGCAGGACGCCTGGTGCGCCGTTAACATCACTGAAGAGCTGCCATGCGAAAAAGGCTGTTGCGGCATGCGCCGCAGCGGCCTTTTTCTTTGCGCCGAAAAGTCCTAAATGAACTTATGACAACGAACGCCTGACTGGCGCTCGCCAATGAACCAGGTTTCCCGATGGTCACTGTCCTCGATACGATCGCCAACGCACCGCGCCTGCGGCATCCGGAAAAGGCGCACAAGCCCGACCAGGATGTGCTGCGCAAGCCCGACTGGATCCGCGTCAAGGCGCCGATGTCGAAGGGCTATGCCGAAACGCGCGAAATCGTCAAGTCGCACAAGCTGGTGACGGTCTGTGAAGAGGCCGGCTGTCCCAACATCGGCGAGTGCTGGGAAAAGAAGCACGCCACCTTCATGATCATGGGCGAGATCTGCACCCGCGCCTGCGCCTTCTGCAATGTCGCCACAGGCATTCCTACCGCTCTTGACCCGGATGAACCGGCCCGTGTCGCACACGCGGTCAAGCAGATGGGCCTTACCCATGTGGTCATCACCTCGGTCGACCGCGACGATCTCGCCGATGGCGGTGCGCAGCATTTTGCCGAGGTCATCCGCGCCATCCGGGCGGCAACGCCGTTGACGACGATCGAAATCCTGACGCCCGACTTCCTGCGCAAGGACGGCGCGCTGGAGATCGTCGTGGCGGCCAAGCCCGACGTCTTCAACCACAATCTGGAGACCGTGCCTTCGAACTATCTGACGGTTCGTCCGGGCGCCCGCTATTTCCACTCGATCCGGCTGTTGCAGCGGGTCAAGGAGCTCGACCCGTCGATCTTCACCAAGTCCGGCATCATGGTGGGGCTGGGCGAAGAACGGAATGAAATCCTGCAGTTGATGGACGATCTGCGTTCGGCCAATGTCGACTTCATGACCATCGGCCAATATTTGCAGCCGTCGAAGAAGCACCATCCGGTGATCCGCTTCGTCACGCCGGAGGAATTCAAGTCCTTCGAGACGATCGGCCGGACCAAGGGTTTCCTGCTGGTGGCGTCTAGCCCGCTGACGCGTTCATCGCATCACGCCGGCGACGATTTCGCCAAGCTGCGCGCGGCACGGGAAGCGATTCTCAAGAAATCAGCTTAATCAGCTGGTTTCATGCCAAAATTCGAAGCCACCCGACGCGTATCCCATACACCCGAGCAGATGTTCGCTTTGGTCGCCGATGTTGAATCCTATCCGCAATTCCTGCCGCTTTGCGAAGCGCTGACGGTTCGCTCGCGCAAGGAGCGTGACGGACGCACCGTTCTCCTTGCCGACATGAGCATCGGCTACAAGGCGATCCGCGAAACCTTCACGACGCAGGTGCTGCTGAAGCCCGACGAGAACACTATCGACGTGAAATACATCGACGGGCCGTTCAAATATCTGAGCAATGTCTGGCGTTTCGAACCCGACGGCGCCGGTTGCGCCGTCCGCTTCTTCATCGACTACGAGTTTAAGAGCCGTATTCTGGGCGCGGTCATGGGGACCATGTTCGACCGCGCCTTCCGCATGTTCGCCGAAGCCTTTGAGAAGCGCGCCGACGTCATCTACGGTGCAAAACCGTCTTGAGGCCCTGCGCATGCTTTTCTGGATAGCGAGCACCGTTGGACTGGCAATCGCCTATCTCTTCGGTACCATGCCCACGGGTCATCTGGCGGGGAAGCTGCTCAAGGGCATCGATATCCGGGAGCATGGCTCCAAATCCACCGGGGCAACGAACGTCTTGCGGGTCTTGGGAAAATGGCCTGCGTTGGTGGTGTTGCTGCTGGATGTGCTGAAAGGCGCGGCGGCGATCGTTTTTGCCCGCTGGTTCTATCCCTGGTTCATCACGTTGCCGTTGGTTACGCCATCGACCCCGCTTGACCTGCAAACCTGGGTGCCTTGGGCTGTTTGCCTGGCCGGAATTGCCGTGTTGTTGGGACATGGCCGTTCGATCTGGCTGAATTTTACAGGTGGCAAATCCGCTGCGACGGGTTGGCGTGTTGCTGGCTCTGTCTTGGCCGGTAGGTGTGGGGGCTGCGGCGGCTTTTGGTGCTGTGCTGGCTACGTCTCGGATAGTTTCCCTGAGTTCGATGGTAGCGGCGTTGACCGCGATCGCCCTCATCTGTGGCCTGGAGCAACCGTTGGCCTATCGGTTGCTGGTGATTGCGGGCAGCATCTACGTGATTGCGCGCCATCGTGCCAACATTCAGCGGCTGCTGGCTGGGACGGAGCCACGCTTAGGGCAAAGCAGCCCGGAATCGAAAACGTAACCGCAATCCAGCTTTCGGGCCCGCCCGCCCAACGTTTTTATAACCCTATCCGAGTGCTTGTAGGCCCAGTTCCAGCGCTTGCCGGACCGTTTCGCGACGAATGAAATCGCGGCCTTTGTCTGCAAAGAGCTGGTGCTCGGCGACAATCGGTCGGCCGTCCAGCGCAACCCCGAACCAGACCAGGCCGACCGGTTTTCCCGCCGAACCGCCGCCAGGCCCGGCAATGCCGGTGACCGCCAGGGTCAGCCCGGCGCGCGAACGGACAAGCGCGCCTGTTGCCATCTCGATCGCCGTCTCGCGCGAAACCGCGCCGTGCGCCTCAAGCGTGGCGGCGGAGACACCGAGCATGTCCATCTTGGCCTCGTTGGAATAGGTGATGAAGCCGCGATCGACCACGGCCGAGGAACCGGCGATGTCGGTGAGCGCGGAGATGATCATGCCGCCGGTGCAGCTTTCCGCCGTTGCTAGCATGATGCCGCGCTTCTGGCAGGCTTGCAGCAGCGCATTTGCCAGCTCGTTGTTGCTCATTCCGGCACCTCGCCGGGAAACACCACGCTGGCGGTGGCAATCGCCGCTATGCCTTCCTCGCGCCCGACAAAGCCGAGCTTCTCATTGGTTGTGGCCTTGATCGAGATGCGATCCGGCGTAATCGCCAGCATCTGAGAAAGGGCTGCGGTCATGGCCTCGCGATGCGGCCCGACGCGCGGCGCTTCGCAGATCAGCGTGATGTCGGCATTGGCGATGCGGCCGCCGCGCGCGCGCACCAGCCTTGCCGCATGCTCGACGAATATGCGCGACGCAGCACCTTTCCACTGCGGGTCGGACGGCGGGAAATGCGTGCCGATGTCGCCTGCGCCGCAAGTCGCCAGCAGCGCATCGGTCAAGGCGTGCAGACCGACATCGGCGTCGGAATGGCCGGACAGCTTCTTGTCGTGCGCTATGGCGACGCCACACAGCGTGACATGGTCTCCCGGTTCGAAGGCGTGGACGTCGTAGCCATTGCCGGTACGGATATCGGGAAAGCGCACGCGTTCGCCGGAAAGCCGCTGGTCCGCCATCGCAATATCCCGTGCCCAGGTGAGTTTGACATTGTCCGGCGAGCCCGGAACGATCTTGACCGGAATATGCGCCCATTCGGCGATCGCGGCATCGTCGGTAAAATCCACTTTTCCCAGATGATGGGCTTTCTCGTGCGCAGCAAGAATGGGCCAGAACGGAAAGCCTTGTGGCGTTTGCGCCGCGTGAAGCCCGCTGCGCGATACGGTTTCGCCAACCACGCCGGAGGCCGATTCGCGCTTCAGCGTGTCGGCGACGGGCAAAGCGGGCAACGCGCCCTCGCGCTCGCCGATGGCGGCGATGGTGCGATCTATCAGGTCCGCATCGACAAACGGGCGGACGGCGTCGTGGATCAGAACCTGCGCCGGCGCGTGGCCTCTAAGGGCAAGCAGGCCGAGCCGGACGGATTCCTGCCTCGTCGCCCCGCCCATGATGGCGGTGACGCGCTCTACATTGGCGCCCGCCGCCTGCCGGAACAGCTCGTGGTCATCGGCATGAATGGCGACGACGATCTCGCTGGTCCGCGGGTGGGCCAGAAAAATGTCCAGCGTGTGTGCAATGACGGCAAAGCCGCCAATGTGTTGATATTGCTTCGGTCCGTTGGCCTGTCCGGCGCGCGCGCCACGGCCGGCCGCAACGATCACCACCGCGACCTTGCCATCCGCATCCGAAACGTGATTTTGACTTGCGTCAGTCATGCCCGTTTGGTCCTAGCGCACGATCCCGAAAAGTGTAATCGGTTTTCGGAAAGATCGTGCGCTAAGTATGAAATTCCAAAGCGTCCTTGCGCGTCCCGAGGGACGTGCGGCGCTTTCGTCGCGGCCAAAGCCGAAGGCCAGCATTTTCCCAATTGCGCCTTGATGTGGCGTCATTCCGCGTTGCACATTGCGCCAGTTCTGGCTAGAGAATGTGCAACGAATGAAGATGCTTGGTTTTTGTGCATGGTTAACTTGACCAAATTGCCTGACTTGACCAAATTGGCAGGGCCGCTCGATGTCGGTGGTGTGAGAATCCGCAATCGCGTGTTCCTCGCACCGATGTCGGGGATTACGGACGAGCCGTTCCGGCAGCGTGCCCACGCGCATGGAGCGGGCCTGGTCGTGTCCGAAATGGTTGCCAGCGGAGAGCTCGCCAAGGGCAGGGCCGGTTTCAACCTGCGCATACGCCACTCCGGCCTGCCCGTCCATATGGTTCAGCTAGCAGGCCGCGAGGCGGTGCACATGGCCGAAGGCGCGCGTATAGCCGCCGGCGAGGGCGCTGACATCATTGACATCAACATGGGCTGCCCGGCCAAGAAGGTCACCGGCGGCTATGCCGGCTCGGCATTGATGCTGGATCTCGACCATGCACTGTCGCTGATCGACGCGGTGGTCGGCGCGGTCGAGGTGCCGGTGACGGTCAAGATGCGGCTTGGCTGGGACGAAGGCGCGCTCAACGCGCCGATGCTGGCGCGCCGCGCCGAGCAGGCCGGTGTCAGCATGGTGACCGTGCACGGCCGCACGCGCTGCCAGTTCTACCAGGGCAAGGCCGACTGGCGCGCCATCGCCCGCGTCAAGGAAGCCGTGTCCATCCCGGTCGTCGCCAATGGTGACGTCTCTTCGCCGGCGGAAGCGGCCGACATTCTCGATCAATCGGGTGCCGACGCCGTGATGATCGGCCGTGCCCATTATGGCGCGCCCTGGATCGCAGGCGGCATTGCGGCCGCGGCGACCGGCGAGGCGACGCCAAACATGCCACGGGACTCGACGGCGCTCGCCGACTACATCGTGGCCCACTATGAGGACATGCTGGCGCTCTACGGCGCCGAAAGCGGCCTGCGCCAGGCGCGCAAGCATCTTGGCTGGTATCTTGATCGGCATGCCGGCGGCGTCGCCGACGACAGCCGAAAGGCTATACTGACCGCATTCGAACCCGCGCGCGTCATTGCCTTGCTGCGCGATGCGTTTTCGCGCGATCCGCAACCCTTGAACCTGCGGAGCGCCGCATGAACGCCGCCGCCGGCCAGGGCGCCGAAATGGCGGATGCCGCCCAAATCGTGCTCAACACCATCCGCCGCCCGGTGATCATGATCAGCGAGGAGGGGTTCATCACCTTCGCCAACGCCGACGCGGAAGACTTCTTTCGTTCGAGCGCGACCATGCTCGCCCGCAACACGCTGTCAAAACTCATTCCCTTCGGCAGCCCGCTGCTGACACTGGTGGACCAGGTGCGCGAGCGCCGGGCCCCGGTCAACGAGTACCGCGTCGATGTGTCGTCGCCGCGGCTCGGCATCGAGAAGGTCGTCGATCTCTACGTCGCGCCGGTACCGGAATTTCCGGGCTCGGTGGTGGTTATGTTCCAGGAACGGTCGATGGCCGACAAGATCGACCGGCAGATGACGCATCGGGGTGCCGCACGTTCGGTGACCGGTCTGGCGGCAATGCTTGCCCATGAGATCAAGAACCCGCTCTCAGGCATCCGCGGCGCTGCCCAGCTGCTCGAACTGTCGGCTTCCGACGAAGACCGCGCGCTGACGCGGCTGATCACCGACGAGACCGACCGCATCGTGTCGCTGGTCGATCGCATGGAGGTGTTTTCCGACGAGCGGCCGATCGACCGCTACCCCGTCAACATCCATGTCGTTCTCGACCATGTGAAGGCGATCGCCAAGAACGGTTTTGCCAAGAGAATCAAGATATTGGAGGATTATGATCCTTCGTTGCCTCCGGTGTTTGCCAACCGCGACCAGTTGATCCAGGTGTTCCTCAACCTGGTCAAGAACGCCGCCGAGGCGATCGGCAGCGACCCGCAGGGCGAGATCGTGCTGTCGACCGCCTTCCGGCCAGGCATCCGTGTTTCCGTTCCGGGCACGCAGGACCGCGTGTCGCTGCCGCTGGAATTCTGCGTGCGCGACAATGGCTCCGGCGTCTCCGAAGACATCTTGCCGATCCTGTTCGACCCGTTCATCACCACCAAGCCGAACGGCTCCGGGTTGGGTCTTGCGCTGGTCGCCAAGATCGTCGGCGAGCATGGCGGCATCATCGAATGCGAATCGACGCCGCGCGGCACCACATTCCGCATCCTGATGCCGGCCTGGAAAGAAGCGCCAAACGGCGCCGATGATGACGGTGAAGGAGACCGCAAATGACCGTTCGCGGCAATATTCTCGTCGCCGACGACGACGCGGCGATCCGTACCGTCCTCAACCAGGCGCTTTCGCGCGCCGGCCACGAGGTGCGCGTCACCTCCAATGCTTCGACTTTGTGGCGCTGGGTGGCGGCGGGCGAGGGCGACCTTGTCATCACCGATGTGGTCATGCCGGACGAGAACGCCTTCGACATGCTGCCGCGCATCAAGAAGGCGCGGCCGGAGCTGCCGGTCATCGTCATGAGCGCCCAGAACACCTTCATGACGGCCATCCGCGCGTCCGAAACCGGCGCCTATGAATATCTGCCGAAGCCGTTCGACTTGACCGAGCTGCTCAACATCGTCAACCGCGCGCTTTCCGAGCCGCGGCGGCCGAAGATCGATCCGCGGCCTGAAGAACAGCCAGACGCGATGCCGTTGGTCGGCCGTTCGGCGGCCATGCAGGACATCTACCGCATGCTGGCGCGCATGATGCAGACCGACCTGACGGTGATGATCTCGGGCGAATCCGGTACCGGCAAGGAGCTGGTGGCGCGCGCGCTGCATGAATATGGCCGCCGCCGCGGCGGCCCCTTCGTCGCCATCAATATGGCGGCGATCCCGCGCGACCTGATCGAATCGGAACTGTTCGGTCACGAGAAGGGTGCCTTCACCGGCGCACAGAATCGCTCGACCGGGCGCTTCGAGCAGGCTGAAGGCGGCACGCTGTTCCTCGACGAAATCGGCGACATGCCGATGGAGGCGCAGACGCGGCTGCTGCGCGTGCTCCAACAGGGCGAATACACGACGGTTGGCGGACGCACGCCGATCAAGACCGACGTGCGCATCGTCGCCGCCACCAACAAGGATCTGCGCACGCTGATCAACCAGGGGCTTTTCCGCGAGGATCTTTTCTATCGCCTCAATGTCGTGCCGCTCCGGCTGCCAGCGCTGCGCGAGCGCTCCGAGGACGTGCCGGACCTCGTCCGCCACTTCTTCAAGCTCGGCGAAATGGAAGGCCTACAGACCAAGCGCATTTCTTCCGGCGGCATCGAGTTGATGAAGCGCTATCCGTGGCCAGGCAATGTTCGCGAACTGGAAAACCTGGTTCGCAGGCTTGCCGCGCTCTATTCGCAGGACGAAATTTCCGCCGAGATCATCGAGGCCGAGCTGAAGACCGGCGAGCGCCCCGTAGTGCCGGGAGGCGGTAACCTCATTCCCGACGATTTGTCGATTGGCCAGGCGGTCGAGCATTTCCTGCAGCGCTATTTCGCGTCGTTTGCCGGCGACTTGCCTCCTGCCGGGCTCTATCAGCGAATCCTGTCCGAGGTCGAGTTTCCGCTTGTCCTGGCCTCGATGACGGCAACGCGTGGCAACCAGATCAAGGCTGCGGAACTGCTGGGCTTGAACCGCAACACGCTGCGCAAGAAGATTCGCGAGCTCGGCGTCAACGTCTACAAATCATCGCGGCAGGGCTGAGCCTTGATCTGAGCCCGCGCTCTTTTCAGGGGATCGGCTCGCGAAAGATTTCCGTCTCGGTCACACTTGTTGCATAATCGCCACAATGCGTTGCATACATCCGACGCAATCATGGCTCTAGACGGCGACATGGCTCCGCAGGCACCGACAACAAACCAACCGCTTTTCAGCGAACCCGGCGCTCGTGACGGGCGCCGGCTGCTTGCGCTGCCAGGCGTGATCGCGGTCGTCGGCGCGCTGATGACGGCGGCGATCTCGTTCGCCATCCTCGTTGGCGCCACGCCGATCACACCGAACGAGTCGACTACGCTGGCGTTGATTGCCCTCAACACGGCTTTCGTCCTGTTTCTTATCGCGCTGGTCGGGCGTGAGGTGCACCGCATCCTGATGGCGCGCCGGCATGGCAAGGCCGCTTCGCGGCTGCATGTGCGCATTGTCGCCATGTTCGCCCTGGTTGCCGCCATTCCAGCCATCATGGTGGCCATCATCGCGTCGATCACGCTCGACATCGGCCTCGACCGCTGGTTCGAGATCCGCACCAAGACGATCGTCAATTCATCGCTGTCGATCGCCGACGCCTATGTCCAGGAAAATGCCCGCAACCTCCAGGGCACGACGCTGTCCATGGCCTATGATCTCGATGCGTCGCGCACGCTCTACGGCCTTGATCGTACCGGCTTTCTCGACCTGATGAACAAGGAAGCCGTGGGCCGTTCGCTGGCCCATGCGGCGCTGATCAAGCCGGACGGCTCTTTCGTCATGAGCGCCAAGACCGATACGGATTTCGCCATGCCCGAGCCGCCGGAAGGCGCGGTGGCCAGCGCTACCGACGGCAAGCCGGTGCTGATCGAACCGAAAACGCGCAACATCATGGGTGCCATCGTCAAGCTGCGGGAGATCGAAGGACTCTACCTCTACACCATTCGGCTCGTCGACCCCGAAGTGATCAAGGCAAGGCAGATCGTCAGGTCCAACACCGACGAATATCGGGGGCTGGAAGATAACCGCCGTACCTCTCAGGTGGCCTTCGCGCTGCCCTATCTGTCGTTGACGCTCATCATTATCCTGTCCGCGATCTGGACCGGCATTGCGGTCGCCGACCGTCTGGTGCGGCCCATTCGCCAGCTCATCGGCGCCGCCGACGAGGTCGCGACCGGCAATCTCGACGTCGCGGTTCCCGTCAGGCCTTCGGACGGCGATGTCGCGTCGCTCGGCGATACGTTCAACAAGATGCTTCTCGAACTGAAATCGCAGCGCAATGAGATCCTGTCCGCCAAGGACCTGATCGATGAGAGGCGCCGCTTCTCGGAAGCCGTGCTTGCCGGCGTTACCGCCGGCGTCATCGGCGTCGATCCCTACGGCATCGTCACCATCGTCAACCGCTCGGCCGAGGCGATGCTGGCGATTTCGGCCAGCGCAGCCCTTGGGCAGAATCTTTCCGCCGTGCTGCCGCATGTCGGCCGCGTCTTCGAGATCGGCCGCAAGTCCGGCAAACCCGTCTATCGTGAGCAGGTGACCTTTTACCGCGCCGGTGCCGAGCGGACCTTCAACGTGCAGATCACGATCGAGGCCGGCGACGACGGCTCGGAGGAAAAATCCTATGTGGTGACGGTCGACGACATCACCGACCTGGTTCAGGCGCAGCGCTCGTCGGCCTGGGCGGACGTGGCGCGGCGTATCGCCCACGAGATCAAGAACCCGCTGACGCCGATCCAGCTCTCGGCCGAACGTATCAAGCGCCGTTACGGCAAGGTGATTACCGAGGACCGCGAGGTTTTCGACCAATGCACCGACACCATCATCCGTCAGGTTGAGGATATCGGCCGTATGGTGGACGAATTCTCGGCGTTCGCGCGCATGCCAAAGCCCGAGATGAAGGCGATAGATCTGCGCGAATCGCTGCGTGAGGCCTCGTTCCTGGTCGAGGTCAGCCGCGCCGACATCACTTTCGAGCGGATTTTCGGCACGGAGCCGCTAAAGGGCACTTTCGACAGCCGCTTGATGGCGCAGGCTTTCGGCAATGTGATCAAGAACGCCGCCGAGGCCATCGACGGATTGGAACAGAAGGACGGTTCGCACGGCATAATCCGGATTCAAGCCGGGCGCCAGAATGGTGCGATTCGAATCGACGTCATCGACAATGGCAAAGGCCTGCCGCGCGAGAATCGCCAACGGCTGCTCGAGCCCTACATGACCACACGCGAGAAGGGCACCGGACTTGGCCTCGCTATCGTCAAGAAGATCGTGGAGGACCATGGCGGCAGGCTGGAACTACACGATGCTCCAGCGGACTTCCACGATGGGCGCGGCGCGATGATCAGCATCATCCTGCCGCCTGCGGCCGCAACGGCTCCGCGCGGCGAAAGCAGGGCGGAAAACGAAAGAGAAACTGAAAAGGTCGGTAATGGCGTCTGATATTCTCATCGTCGATGACGAGGAAGACATCCGTGAACTCGTCGCGGGCATACTGAGCGACGAAGGTCACGAAACCCGCACGGCATTCGATGCCGACAGCGCGCTCGCTGCTATAGCTGATCGCGCGCCGCGGCTGATTTTCCTCGATATCTGGCTGCAGGGCTCGCGCCTGGACGGGCTGGCGCTGCTCGACGAGATCAAGACCATGCATCCGACCTTGCCGGTGGTGATGATTTCCGGCCACGGCAACATCGAAACGGCGGTCTCCGCCATCCGCCGCGGCGCCTATGACTTCATCGAAAAACCGTTCAAGGCCGACAGGCTGATCCTTATTGCCGAGCGTGCGCTGGAGACCTCGAAATTGCGGCGCGAGGTTTCCGACCTCAAGCTGCGCAGCGGCGAAACCTTCGATCTGATCGGCATGTCGTCGGCGATGAGCCAGTTGCGCCAGACCATCGAACGCGTAGCGCCGACCAACAGCCGCGTGATGATCATCGGACCGTCTGGCTCGGGCAAGGAACTGGCCGCGCGCGCCATCCACACGCTGTCGGCGCGCAAGAGCGCACCTTTCGTGACGCTGAGCGCCGCCAACATCACGCCCGAGCGCATGGAGATCGAGCTGTTCGGCACCGAATCGAATGGCGTCGAGCGCAAGGTCGGGGCGCTGGAGGAGGCCCATCGCGGTATCCTCTACATCGACGAGGTGGCCGACATGCCGCGCGAGACGCAGAACAAGATCCTGCGCGTGCTGGTCGAGCAGCAGTTCGAGCGGGTAGGGGGAACCAAGCGGGTCAAGGTCGATGTCCGCATCATCTCCTCGACCTCGCAGAACCTCGAAGCGATGATTGCCGACGGGCGTTTTCGCGAGGATCTTTACCATCGCCTCGCGGTGGTTCCGGTCATCGTGCCGGGATTGGCCGAGCGGCGCGAGGATATTCCCTACCTCGTCGATAATTTCATGAAGCAGATCGCCCGCCAGGCCGGCATCAAGCCGCGCCGCATCGGCGACGACGCGCTGGCCGTGCTGCAGGCGCACAACTGGCCGGGCAACGTTCGCCAGCTGCGCAACAATGTCGAGCGCCTGATGATCCTTGCGCGCGGCGACGACGTCGATGCGCCGATCACCGCCGACCTGTTGCCGGCCGAGATCGGCGATGTCATGCCGCGCACGCCGAATCAATCCGACCAGCACATCATGGCGCTGCCGTTGCGCGAAGCGCGTGAGCAGTTCGAGAAGGATTACCTGATCGCCCAGATCAACCGGTTCGGCGGCAACATCTCGAAGACCGCCGAGTTCATCGGCATGGAGCGCTCCGCTCTGCATCGCAAGCTGAAGTCGCTGGGCGTCTGAGCGCGACATATCCAGCCGCCGCGCCCGGGCCGAGCATTTGCCGGTTACGGCGGCGGTGGAATCGCATAAGAAAGCCCCGAGAATATCTAGAGGTTGCCCATGCCGCGCATTGCCTATGTCAACGGGCGCTATGTCACGCACGCCGATGCCGCCGTCCATATCGAGGACCGTGGCTATCAGTTCGCCGACGGTGTCTATGAGGTCTGCGAGGTGGCGCGTGGTTTCATCGTCGACATGCCGCGCCATCTGTCCCGGCTGAACCGCTCGCTGACCGAATTGTCGATCGCCTGGCCGGTCACCTCCCGCGTGCTGCCACTCATTCTGCGCGAGGTGGTCAATCGCAACCAGGTCGCCAATGGCCTGGTCTACGTGCAGGTGACGCGCGGCGTGGCCAGCCGCGACTTCGCCTTCCCTTCCGCCGACACGAAGCCGGCCCTGGTAGTCACCGCCAGGAAGGCCGACCCAGCGGCTGGAGCGAAGCGAGCCGAGACCGGCATCGCGGTCATCACCGTGCCGGAGAACCGCTGGGACCGCGTCGACATCAAGACCGTCGGGCTGCTGCCCAATGTATTGGCCAAGCAGAAGGCCAAGGAAGCCGGTGCCCAGGAAGCCTGGTTCGTCGACGATGAAGGCAACGTAAAAGAAGGCGGCTCGTCCAATGCCTGGATCGTCACCCGGGACGGCGTCCTGGTCACCAGGCCGGCCGAGCACGGCATCTTGCGCGGCATCACCCGCACGACCATGTTCGAAGTGGCGGCCAAGCTTGGCCTGAAGATCGAGGAGCGCGGCTTTTCCGTCGCCGAGGCCAAGGCGGCACGCGAGGCGTTCATCAGCTCCGCAACGACAATCGCCATGCCGGTGGTGAGCATCGACGGCGATACGGTCGCCAACGGGCACCCCGGCTCAATAACACTTTCCTTGCGGCAGGCCTTTTTTGACATTGCGGAAAAAAGTCCAGCCTGATAACCGCACAGGTGGAATGAACATCAATATATCTCGTTCTGCTTGTCGTTACTGACGACAAGACGGTGTTTGCGAGCTTGACATGCGCCCGTTAATTTGGCGCATTGGCTTGCAAACCGAAGGGGATCGGCGAAAGACAAGAACAATGGCGGAACGATCGCAAAACCTTCAGGACCTGTTCCTGAATTCAGTTCGCAAGAGCAAGAACCCGCTCACCATCTTCCTCATCAACGGCGTGAAGCTGACCGGCGTGGTCACTTCGTTCGACAATTTCTGTGTCCTGCTGCGCCGCGACGGTCACTCCCAGCTCGTCTACAAGCACGCCATTTCCACGATCATGCCGAGCCAGCCGGTTCAGATGTTCGATGGCGAGGAAAGCCAGGGCGCCTGATTGGCACGTGAGAAAGACGCGGACGCCACCGTTCGCGGAAAACCAACACATCATCCCGGGACGGAAGCCAAGGGCCCGACCCGGGCCGTTGTCATTGTGCCCGTCCTTACCCGCCACCAGCGCAACGACGACGAGACCAACCGTCCTCGGTTGATGCGTTCGGCTGATGCTCGTCATGACGAGGCAGTTGGCCTTGCCCGCGCCATCAACCTGGATCTGATCCACACCGCGGTGGTGACCGTCAACGATCCGCGCCCGGCGACGTTGCTCGGCAGCGGCAAGGTTGCGGAGTTCGCGGAAATCGTCAAAGAGGGACATGCGGAAGTGGTCGTCGTCGACCATCCGCTGACCCCGGTGCAGCAGCGCAATCTCGAGAAAGAGCTGAACGCCAAGGTGCTGGACCGCACCGGGCTGATCCTCGAGATCTTCGGCGAGCGCGCGCGCACCAAGGAAGGCACGCTGCAGGTCGAGCTCGCCCATCTCAACTACCAGAAGGGCCGCCTCGTGCGCAGTTGGACCCATCTGGAGCGCCAGCGCGGTGGCGCCGGCTTTCTCGGGGGCCCCGGCGAAACGCAGATCGAATCCGACCGGCGGCAGTTGCAGGAAAAGATCATCAAGCTGAAGCAGGAGCTGGAAACGGTGCGGCGCACGCGCGACCTGCACCGCGCCAAGCGCAGGAAGGTGCCGTTCCCGGTGGTGGCGATCGTCGGCTATACCAACGCCGGCAAGTCGACGCTGTTCAACCGGCTGACCGGAGCAGACGTGCTGGCGCAGGACATGCTGTTCGCTACGCTCGATCCGACGCTGCGCCGCGTGCGCCTGCCACATGGCACGCCGATCATCCTCTCCGACACTGTCGGTTTCATCTCGGACCTGCCGACGCATCTGATCGCGGCTTTCCGCGCCACCCTGGAAGAGGTAGTCGAGGCCGATCTCGTGCTTCATCTGCGCGACATTTCGGATCCGGACACGGCCGCCCAGGCCGAAGATGTCGAGCGTATCCTGGCCGACCTCGGTGTTGACGCCGGCGACGCCAAGCGGGTGATCGAAGTGTGGAACAAGATCGACCGGCTCGACGAAGGCAACCGGACCCGGCTGCTTGCCGACGGCGCCGATGCCAACAAGGCGCCGCCGATCGCGGTGTCGGCGGTGACCGGCGAGGGCATCGATGCGCTGAAGGCGATCATCGAAACGCGGATGGCGGGCGAACTCGAAGACCTCACCGTGACGATCGAGCCGGCACAGTTCGGCCTTGTCGACTGGCTTTACCGCAATGGCGATGTCGTTTCGCGAAGCGACAATGATGACGGCAGCGCCACCATCTCGCTCAAGGCCACGCAAAGCGCCCGCGAAGAGATCGAAAGCAGATTGCGTCGTAAAAACAACGGCTAATGTAACTTACTTCGCAGTCTTTGCTTCCTGCCATAGTGCTTCCATCTCGGCCAGATCAGCCTTGTCCAGCGTGTTGCCGGCTTTCTCCAATGCCTGTTCGACATAGTGGAAGCGCGAGCGGAATTTTTCGTTGGTGCCGCTCAGCGCTGCTTCGGAATCGAGCTTGAGATGACGGCCGAGATTGACGACGGCAAACAGCATGTCGCCGAACTCGTCCTTGATCGAGGCGGTGTCGCCCTTGGCCAGTGCCTCGCGCAATTCGCCGATCTCTTCCTCGATCTTGTCGAGGATGGGCGCCGCCTCGCTCCAGTCGAAGCCGACGCGGGCGGCCTTCTCCTGTAGTTTCAGCGCCCGGGTCAGTGCGGGCAGGGCGACCGGCACGCTGTCCAGAAACCCCTTGCCATTGTCTTCGGGATCGAGACCACGCGCGAGGCGGGCGCTTCGTTTCTCCGCCTTCTCTTCTGCCTTGATCTTTTCCCACATGCCCTTGGCCATGCCGGCGCTACGGGCTTCTTCGTCGCCGAAGACATGCGGATGGCGTCGGATCATCTTGGTGGTGATCGCCTGAACCACATCCGGGAAGGCGAATTCACCGGATTCCTCGGCCATCTGTGCGTGATAGACGACCTGCAGCAGAAGATCGCCGAGCTCGTCGCGCAGATCGTCAAGGTCGCCGCGCGCGATGGCGTCCGCCACCTCATAGGCTTCCTCGATCGTGTAGGGCGCGATGGTCGAGAAATCCTGTTCGATGTCCCAGGGACAGCCGGTCTTCGGCGCCCGCAGCGCCGCCATGATCTCGATCAGGCGCGAAATGTCTTTCGATGGCGTCATCCAAGCTATTCCAGGAAGTGTGAAACGGTTTTCTGTCCGGAATTGCGTCAAAACAGTCTATCGGATGCTATCCCGCGACCGGCCGCGCGGCCAACGCTGTCAGCCGGCGCGGAAGCCTTGTCCACAGATGAGCCGCGTCAATCAAGAACCGAAACGATCGCCTTGGCGAGTTCGTCCATGCCGTCCTCGGGCAGGCCGGCGACATTGATGCGGCTGTCGCCGACCATGTAGACGCCGTGCTCGGCACGCAGCCGCTCGACCTGCGCTTCCGTGAGGCCAAGGCGGGAGAACATGCCGCGATGGCTGGCGACGAAGTCGAAGCGGTCGGAATTGGACTGCCGGCGCAACGCTTCGGCGAATTGCACCCGAAGCCTGAGCATGCGCAGCCGCATCTCTTCGAGCTCGGCTTCCCAGTCGGCGCGCAAGGTGGCGTCTTCGAGCACGATGCGCACGGCCGCCGCACCATGGTCCGGCGGCATCGAATACATGGCGCGCGCCGCCGACAGCATCTGGCTCATCGCCACATCCGCCTGTGCGCCGTCCCTGGCCAGGATCATCGCCGCGCCGACGCGGTCGCGGTAGACGGCGAAATTCTTCGAGCAGCTCGACGCCACCACCATCTCCGGAACTTTCGCCGCCAGCAGGCGCAAGCCGAGGGCATCGGCCTCAAGGCCATCGCCAAAGCCCTGATAGGCGATGTCGACAAACGGCAGCAGCTCGCGCTCGACGACCAGATCGGTAACGGCTGCCCACTGTGCCGCATCCAGATTGGCGCCGGTCGGGTTGTGGCAGCAGCCATGCAGCAACACGACGTCGCCGCTCTTTGCCGTCCGCAACGCGGCCAGCATGTCGTCGAAACGAACGGCGCCCGAGGCCGCATCGAAATAGGGATATTCACGGATCTGCAGGCCGGCGGCGCGCATCACCGGCATGTGGTTCGGCCAGGTCGGATCCGATAGCCAGATGGTTGCATCCGAGCGCGTCCGCTTCAGCAGTTCCGCCACCAGCCGCAGCGCGCCGGAACCGCCGGGCGCCTGTGCGGCGCGGATGCGCGTCATGTCGGCGCCTGGACCGAAGGCGAGCTTGGCCATCACTGTGTTGAAGCCGGTATCGCCGGCAAGGCCGAGATAGGTCTTGGTGTCCTGACCCTCCAAGAGCCGCTTTTCGGCTTCGCGTACGGCGCGCATGACCGGCGTCTTGCCGTCGCGATCCTTGTAGACGCCGACACCGAGATCGACCTTGTCTGGACGCGGATCGGCACGATAAAGGCCGATCAGGGCCAGGATCTTGTCGGCAGGGGCGGGCTGCAGGGTCTCAAACATCGATAGGGCTCCAATGGCGGCGGAGTGATACGCAAATCGGTCGCGTTTCGCCAGCGGTTTTAGCTAGGTGATCCAGCCTGAGACGGGGGTGCCGGGAAGCCTGCCCTGCACGCTCCCCGTGATATGGACGGGGTTCGGTGCGGAACCCATTGATGCGCGTGGGAAAATGACCAGCCAACATCAACAGAGCCACCACGCCATCGTCCGCGCCGGCATGAGCGCTTCCGTGCGCAATTTCGGCTTTGCCGGGGCCAGTGGTCAGGCCCCACCGTATTTCCCAGCCTGCCGCAACAGATAGGCGATCGCGCCCAGCACCATCAAGGCCAGCCCGAACCATGTCAGGGCATAGGCCAGATGGTTGTTGTGGAACGAAACGACCGTCAGGCCGCCGACCGGCCACCCTCCCGGATTGGGCGTGGCATCGGCATCGATGAAATAAGGAGCGACACGCCCGAGGCCTTGCGTCGTGGCGATCGCCTGCACATCGCGCGAATACCAGCGGTTGGCGGCCGGATCGTTGTTACGCAGGAAGCCGCCTTTCGGTTCGCTGATGCGCAACAGGCCGTGAATTCCGGTGTGATCGCCCGAGGGCTTGCCTGCGAGGCGGGTTGCCGGATCGCGCTTGTCCGTCGGCACGAAGCCCCTGTTCACCAGAATCGTGAAGCCATCATCCGCTCGGAACGGCGACATTACCCAGAAGCCCCCGCCGAGATCGGTGACCGCCTGGACCAGGGTCTCGCGATCACCGAGAAACCGGCCCGTGACGGCAAGCTGGCGATACTCGCCATCCCTGGCGTTGATCGCAGGCCAGGCCGAAGGCGCCGGGGCGGCCACAGGTACTGCCTTGAGACGCTGGTCGACACGCTCGATCAGGTCGAGTTTCCAGACGCGGCGCTCCAGCTGCCAGACACCAAGCGCCGAAAAGCCGGTGATGCCGATGGCCCCGCAAAGGCAAAGCACCAACAGCGTCCATGGTGAACGCGTAACCCTTTGGCCGTCGCCTGTATTCGAATGCGGTATCGTCCGTGCCTGTTCGTCCAAAGCCAGGTCCCTCTCTCAGGGTATCTGACTCATGTCATGGCCGGGCATCATGTTGACGTTCAGATGGTACATGACCCAGAGTGAGCCCGTCAGCGCGATCACCACCAGGATGAGGGTGAAGATCAGGGCCATCATGGTCCAGCCGCTCTCCGACCTGGTGTTCATATGCAGAAAGAACACCATGTGGACGATGATTTGCACGACGGCGAAGGCCATGATGGCAATCGCAGACGCCATCTGATTGCCGAGCGCGTTGGTCATGACCAGCCAGAAGGGAATGGCGGTCAGCACGACGGACAGGCCGAAGCCTGTCAGATAGCCGCGCAGCGAGCCGTGATCGACGCCGTGATGCGCGTGGCTCTGGTCGCTGGTGTCTGTTTGGTGCCCGGCGCTCATCGCAACATTCCCATCAGATAAACGAAGGTGAAGACGCCGATCCAGATGACGTCGAGGAAGTGCCAGAACATGCTCAGGCACATCAGGCGCCGCTGGTTCGCGACGATCAGCCCATGCCTGGAGACCTGCACCATCAGCACCACCAGCCAGATCAGGCCGAAGGTGACGTGCAGGCCGTGCGTTCCGACCAGCGTGAAGAACGACGACAGGAAGCCGCTGCGCTGCGGCGTCGCCCCCTCGTGGATGAAATGGGCGAATTCGTAGAGTTCGATGCTGAGAAAGGCGAGGCCGAACAGGCCAGTGATCACCAGCCACACCTGCATGGGTTTCACCCGTCCCTTCGCCATCTCCAGCATCGCGAAGCCGTAAGTGATGGAGGACAGGAGCAGCATGGTGGTGTTCAGCGCGACCAGCGGAAGATCGAACAGGTCCTTCGGCGCGGGTCCGGCCGCGTAATTGCCACCGAGCACGCCGTAGACCGCGAACAGCATCGCGAAGATGAGGCAGTCGCTCATCAGATAGATCCAGAAGCCGAGCATGGTGCTGCTGCCGCTCTCGGCATGGCCGTGGTCGTCTTCCAGGTGGAAGACCGTGTCGTCGATCACCGTGTCGGCGTGTGCCATGGTGCTTATCCCGCCTGGCTGGTGGCTGCGAGCAGGCGTGTCCGCTCGTCCTCGACGCGGGTGACGTCACTGGACGGAATGTGGAAGTCCCGGTCGTAGTTGAAAGTATGCGCGATGGCGTAGCCGATCAGGGCGACGAAGCTGACGATCGCCAGCCACCAAATGTACCAGATGAGCGCCATGGCAAGCACCACGCTCAACCCGGCCAGGACGACGCCGGCTCCGGTGTTGCGCGGCATGTGGATGTCGCGGAAGCCCGTCAACGGACGCTGGTAGCCGCGATTCTTCATGTCCGTCCAGGCGTCGAGATCGTGGACGACCGGCGTGAAGGCGAAATTGTAGGCCGGCGGCGGCGAGGACGTCGCCCATTCGAGCGTACGCCCGTCCCACGGATCGCCGGTATCGTCGCGAAGCTGCTCGCGCCGGCGCACGCTGACGAAGATCTGGATGAGGAAGGACAGGATGCCAAGCAGGATCAGGAAGGCGCCGAAGGCGGCGATGATGAACCAGATCTGCAGCGAGGGATCCTCAAAGGTGCGCAGCCGGCGCGTTACGCCCATCAAGCCGAGGATGTAGAGCGGCATGAAGGCGAACCAGAAGCCGACCACCCAGAACCAGAACGACATCTTTCCCCAGAACGGATCAAGCCGGAATCCGAATGCCTTGGGGAACCAGTAGCTGATGCCGGCAAACAGGCCGAACAGCACGCCGCCGATGATGACGTTGTGGAAATGCGCGACCAGGAACAGGCTGTTGTGGAGCACGAAGTCGGCTGGCGGAACCGCGAGCAGCACGCCGGTCATGCCGCCGACCACGAAGGTCAGCATGAAGGCGACCGTCCACATCATCGGCAGTTCGAAGCGGATGCGGCCGCGGTACATGGTGAACAGCCAGTTGAATATCTTGGCGCCTGTCGGGATCGAAATGATCATCGTTGTGATGCCGAAGAACGAGTTGACGCTCGCTCCCGATCCCATGGTGAAGAAGTGATGCAGCCAGACCAGGTAGGACAGGATGGTGATGACGATGGTTGCATAGACCATCGATGTGTAGCCGAAGAGCCGCTTGCCGCAGAAGGCCGAGGTCACTTCGGAGAATATGCCGAAGGCCGGCAGGATCAGGATGTAGACCTCGGGGTGGCCCCAGATCCAGATCAGGTTCACGTACATCATCGGATTGCCGCCGAAGTCGTTCGTGAAGAAGTTGGTGCCGACATAGCGGTCGAGAGCCAGCAGGGCCAGCACCGCCGTCAGCACCGGGAAGGCGGCGACGATGAGCACATTGGTGCAGAGCGCGGTCCAGGTGAAGATCGGCATTCTCATCATGGTCATGCCTGGCGCGCGCATCTTGACGATGGTGCAGACCAGGTTCACGCCCGACAGCAGCGTGCCGACGCCCGCCACTTGCAGGGCCCAGATATAATAATCGACACCGACATCGGGACTGTAGCCGATACCCGACAGCGGCGGATAGGCAAGCCAGCCGGTGCGGGCGAATTCGCCGACGAACAGCGACATCATGACGATGACCGCGCCGCCGACCGTCATCCAGAAGCTGAAATTGTTGAGGAACGGAAACGACACGTCGCGCGCGCCGATCTGCAGCGGGACGACGAAATTCATCAGGCCCGTCACCAGCGGCATCGCCACGAAGAAGATCATGATCACGCCGTGCGCGGTGAAGATCTGGTCGTAGTGATGCGAATTGAGATAGCCTTCCGAACCGCCGAAGGCCATCGCCTGCTGGAGCCGCATCATGATGGCGTCGCTGAAGCCGCGCAGCAGCATGACGATGCCGAGCACCATGTACATCACACCGATGCGCTTGTGGTCGACGCTGGTGAACCATTCGCGCCACAGATAGCCCCAGAGCTTGAAATAGGTCAGCGCGCCGACGAGGGCGATGCCGCCCAGCGCGACGACTACGAAGGTCGCGACCACGATGGGTTCGTGCAGCGGCAGCGACTCGAGCGTGAGCCGGCCGAAGATCGCCTTGAGAAGAGCAGGATTGTCGAACATGTCTTGCGTGGCGCCTCAGGAGTTGAAGGGCGACCGAAGCGTGCCGGTTGCGGAAGGTGACGGCAGTCGGATCGACAGGGGCAGTGGCCGTTGCAGACCAGCGCCGACTATCGGCGTCGAGGTCATCGGCGTGACGGATTGATCGGCCTTCGAAGCCGCCAGTGCTTCTTCGGTCGTGCATATGCTGGCGACATAGGATGGGGCAGGGCCGAATATCGTGCCGCGCCGGGCGAACTTGTCATACAGCAGCGGCAGGGTGTTGCGGATGCCGGCCATTCCCAGCCCGCCCTTGGCATCGATCTGCGACATCTCGCTCATGCACATCTTGCCGGGCTCGACGCACATGTTGAGGATCGCCTTGTAGAGATCGGCATCCACCGCCGCATAATGGCGCACGGGTTGGTTCTCGCTGGGCTGTTCGAGCTCCAGATAGCCGTTTCGGTCGAGCTTGCCGCCGCCGTCCTTTGCCTTCGCGATCCATGCCTGGAAACCGGCATCGTCTAGGCCGTGGAACGCGAAGCGCATTCCCGAGAAGCCGGCGCCGCTGTAGTTGGCGGAGAACCCTTCATAGTCGCCGGACTTGTTTATGACGGCGTGCAGCCTGGTTTCCATACCCGGCATCGCATAGATCTGGCCGGCCAGTGCTGGAATGTAGAAGGAGTTCATCACCGATGCGGAGGTGATGCGAAAGCTGATCGGCCGGTCGACCGGCGCAGCCAGTTCGTTGACCATGGCGACGCCGTACTCCGGATAGATGAACAGCCATTTCCAGTCGAGCGCGACGACTTCGACCTCAAGCGGGCGCACGTCCGGCGGCAGCGGCTTGCCGGCCGATACACGTCCGATCGGCCGATAGGGGTCGAGCAGATGCGTCCCCATCCACGTCACCGCGCCCAGGCAGATGATGATCAGAAGCGGCACAGCCCAAATGACGAGCTCGAGATGGGTCGAGTGGTCCCAATCCGGCTCGTAGCGCGCCTCGCGGTTGGACTGGCGGTATCGCCAGGCAAAGAATATGGTGAGAGCCATCACCGGTATGATGACGATCAGCATCAGTGCCGTGGACACCATCAGCAGGTCGCGCTGCTGCGCGGCGACGTCGCCGGCAGGGTTCATGACGACCATGCTGCAGGAGCCGAGCGATGCCAGCAGGGGCAGCAGGAAAAGGGTACGGAGACGGCTCAATGTATGACCTGTCGGTTGTTCCCCCCAGTGCTAGCCGCACCGCGGCAATGAAGGCATTGGACAATTTGTCCAATGCCGCAATGACGCGGCAGGCGTCATCAAAGCATCTGGCCCGCGCACATGGCAAGCGATCGTATGACACCGCGGCGGGGCGACGGAGAATGCTGTGAGCCCAACTTCGAAGATGGAAGCCGACGCAAGACGGATCAACGCGCGGCATCATGAGGTGAAGCCCGGCGAAATCGCCGTTGGCGTCATCATCGGCAGGACGTCGGAATTCTTCGACTTCTTCGTCTACGCGATCGCTTCCGTCATCGTTTTTCCGAAGCTCGTATTTCCTTATGCCGACCCGTTGACCGGCACGCTCTACTCCTTCGCCATCTTCGCGCTTGCCTTCATCGCGCGGCCGATCGGCACGGCGATCTTCACCGCGCTCGACCGCGCCTACGGACGCAGCGCCAAGCTCACCATCGCGCTGTTCCTGCTGGGGACCTCGACCGTGTCGATCGCCTTCGTGCCCAGTTACGACCAGATCGGCCAGGCTTCGGCCTGGCTGCTGGCCATGTTCCGGATCGGTCAGGGACTGGCGCTGGGCGGGACATGGGACGGACTTGCCTCGCTGCTGGCGTTGAATGCGCCCGAAAAGCGCCGCGGCTGGTATGCGATGATCCCGCAGCTGGGCGCGCCACTCGGGCTCATCGTTGCCAGCGCCCTGTTTGCATATTTCGTCGGCAACCTGTCGGCCGAAGACTTCTTCAGCTGGGGCTGGCGCTACCCGTTCTTCGTCGCCTTCGCCATCAATGTCGTCGCCCTGTTCGCACGGCTGCGCATCGTGGTGACGCCGGAATACACCAAACTGTTCGAAGGCCAGGAACTGGAGCCGACTTCCGTCCGCGAGACGTTGCGCGCCGAAGGGCGCACTGTCGTGCTCGGCGCCTTCGCGCCGCTGGCGAGTTTCGCCCTGTTCCACATGGTGACTGTGTTTCCTCTGTCCTGGATTTTCCTGTTCACGCGCGAGGGACCGGCTCGGTTCCTGGTCATCGAGACGATCGGAGCCTTCTTCGGCCTGGCGGCAATCGCGATCTCGGGCTTCGTCGCCGACCGGGTTGGGCGCTGGCCCTTGCTCGGAGGCTCGGCGGTGGCCATCGCCGTTTTCAGCGGTTTCGCGCCACAGCTGCTCGATGGCGGCTTCGTCGGAGAGTCCGTCTTCATGGTCTTGGGCTTCGTCCTGCTCGGCCTGTCGTTCGGCCAGTCTTCAGGAGCACTCGCCTCGAATTTTTCAAAGACCTACCGCTATACAGGTGCTGCGCTGACCTCGGACCTCGCCTGGCTGTTCGGGGCGGGCTTCGCCCCCATAGTCGCCCTGTTCCTGTCCGCCCATTTCGGGCTGATCTCGTCAGGCGCCTATCTGTTGTCGGGAGCACTATGCACCTTGCTTGCGCTGAGGCTCAACCAGCGCCTGGATCGGACGCCCGCTTGAGTGACCTGCTTGGCCAGGGCTGGGGACCTCCCGGCCCAATGACTCTGCACGACAAGACCAACAAACAGAATTTTCTGCTTCTGATTCAACTGCGCTGGATCGCGGTCGGTGGTCAGATCGTGACGATCCTGTTCGTCCACTACGTGCTCGGCATCGGATTGCCACTGGTCCCGATGGCGGTGGTGATCCTGCTGCTGATCGCTCTCAATGTCGCCAGCCTGCGCCGGCACAGCAGCCAGGACGCGATCACCAACACCGAGCTGTTTCTTGGGCTGCTGCTCGACGTCACCGCGTTGACGGTCCAGCTTTACCTGAGTGGCGGCGCGTCCAATCCCTTCATTTCGCTTTACCTGCTCCAGGTCATCCTGGGCGCGGTGCTGCTGGAGACATGGTCGGTCTGGGCCCTTGTCCTCATTGCAAGCACGTGCTTCATCGCGCTGACCACTTTCTACCGTGAGATCAGCCTGCCCGCCGCACACGGTGCCGGGCTGTTCAGCTTGCACATCCAAGGCATGTTCATCTGTTTCGTCCTGGCGGCAACGCTTCTGGTGCTGTTCATCACCAGGGTCCAGAACAACATTCGCACCCGCGACGCCCATCTTGCGGATTTGCGCCAGCAGTCGGCGGAGGAGGCTCACATCGTCAGGATGGGCCTGCTCGCCTCTGGCGCCGCGCATGAGCTCGGCACGCCGCTGGCCACGCTTTCGGTCATCCTCAACGACTGGCAGCGCATGCCGGCTCTCGAGGCCGATCCGGATCTGGCGCAGGAAATCCGGGAGATGCAGGGCCAGTTGGACCGTTGCAAGAAGATCGTTTCGGGAATCCTGATGTCGTCGGGCGAATTGCGCGGCGAAGGCACGGTTCGCACCTCCGTCGACACCTTCCTGGCGGAGCTGGTGGCCGAATGGAAATCGACACGGCTGCCGCAAGGTTTCGAATACACCAGGCGTTTCGGCGCCAACCAGGAGATCGTCTCCGATCCTGCGCTCAAACAGGTGATGTTCAATGTACTGGACAACGCACTTGAAGCGTCGCCTCTATGGGTCGGGTTGATCGTCAGCCGCCACGCTGACGATCTTATCGTCGAAGTTGTCGACGCGGGACCGGGATTTGAAGAAGCCATGCTTGCTGAATTCGGCAAGCCCTATACGTCGACCAAAAACCGGCCAGGTAGCGGGCTCGGCCTGTTTCTGGTCGTCAATGTCATCCGCAAGCTGGGGGGTAGCGTCACCGTAAGAAATAGAACCGAGGGGGGAGCTTCGGTTACGTTGCATCTGCCGCTGGCTGCTCTGTCTCCGCGAGGGCACAATGCCGACTAAACGCACGCTGTTGATCGTCGAGGACGACATCGCCTTTGCCAACGCACTGCGCCGGTCTTTCGAACGGCGTGACTACGAAACGCATAGCTGCCGGAGCGTCGACGGCGTGCATGCGCTGATCGGCACCGTTGCCTTCCAATATGCCGTCGTCGATCTCAAGCTTGCCAGCGGCTCGGGCCTGGAATGCGTCAGGGCGCTGCACGAGCACGATCCTGAAATGCGGATCGTCGTGTTGACCGGCTTTGCAAGCATCGCCACCGCTGTCGAGGCGATCAAGCTCGGCGCCTGCCAGTATCTCGCCAAGCCCGCCAATACAGATGACATTGAAGCGGCTTTCGGCCAGGTCGAGGGCAATGCTTCGGTGCCGCTCGCCGAGCGACCAACCTCGATAAAGAACCTCGAATGGGAGCGTATCCACGAGATGCTGGTGGAGGCCGACTTCAACATTTCCGAGACGGCACGACGGCTGGGCATGCACCGCCGGACTCTGGCGCGGAAGCTTGAGAAGAGGCGTGTGAAGTAGGCACGATCTACCGGGCATCGCATATTGTGCGGCACCAATGATGGAATCGATGCCGGCAACACTCGTTGCATTCGAACGATGTCCTCAAAGGGAAAAAATTGGCAGGGCAGGGATTAAAATCCCCACATGCTCCGTAAACAGGACATGAAACCGTCGATGCCACGCTTTGACATCATAGGACAGCTCGGTTCGCTGCGCCGCTATGCGCGCTCGCTGACGCGCGACAGCACCGACGCCGAGGATCTTGTCCATGACGCGCTGGTGCGCGCCTATGAGCGGCGCAGCACGTTCCGCTCCGGCGGAAACCTGCGCGCGTGGCTGCTGTCGATCGTCCACAACACCTTCATCGACAAGATGCGGTCCCGCAAGTCCGAAGCATCGCGCGTCGAACAGGCTGGATACCTGGCCGACGGCAGCACGCCGGCACCACAGGAACATTCGGTGCGCCTGGCGCAGGTGCGCGAGGCTTTTTTCAGCCTGCCGGAAGAACAGCGTTCAGCGCTGCACCTCGTCGCCATCGAAGGCCTCTCCTATCAACAGGCCGCCGATGCCAGCGGCGTGCCGCTCGGCACGCTGATGTCACGCATCGGCAGGGCGCGCGCCGCACTGCGCGAGATGGAGGAGCCCGCGAAGGCAAAAAACCACCTCAGGATCGTTGGAGGCCCGTCATGACCGCAACTGTCGATCCCGTGACCGATATCGACCTCGACGCCTATGTCGACGACCAGGTCGACGTCACCCGCCGCATCGAGGTCGAAGCATTCTTGTCCGCCCGCCCGGAGGCGGCGGCGCGCGTGATGTCGGATCTCAGGACCCGGGATGAACTGCGCGTGGCGCTTGCCGGTTCCGCAGGTTTGGCCGGCTCCAAGGGCATGGCGCGGCCCGCGACCGCCGATGCCGCGCGGCGGCTGGAGAGGGGGCTTGCCCGCGGCCGGCTCTTCGGCGTGTTGCAGCGCGCGGCGGCGGTCGCCGGCTTCGTCGCCGCCGGCTGGCTGGCAAACGGCATCATCGGGCCGATGTCGGTGACCAAGGTCGTCGCCTCGCCGCAGCCGCCCGCCTATGTCGACGAGGCAGTGCAGGCCCACAGGACGACGCTGGTGCGCGAGAGCATGCCGTCGCAGCCGGAAGCGCCCAATTACAACGCCGGCGAAATCCGCGCCGCCACTGCCATCGTCATGCCGTCGCTGCCGACGGATTGGAGGGTGCGCGACGTGCAGATCTATCCGTCGCGCTTTGGGCCGAGCGTCGAGATGGCGGTCGAGACGAAAGACATGGGGCTGGTGTCGCTGTTTGCGATCCGGCCCGGAACCTTCGACGTCGTCAAGCCGACGATAGCGCCCTCGGGCGACATTTCGTCGGCCTATTTCCAGATCGGCGATGTCGCCTATGCGGTGGTCGGACGAAGCGAGGTCCACGACCTCGACCGCGCCGCCGAGACGCTTGCCAAGACGCTTTACTGATCGATCCACAAAGGAGAACGCAAATGAACACCCCCAATCTGGGATATCGCGTCGGCGCCGGCGCCCAAACCGGAGCCATCTTCGACGAGGGCCTGCGCCAGCATATGCTGCGCGTCTACAACTACATGGGGGTCGGCCTTGTGGTCACCGGTCTCGTCGCCTTCATGATCTCATCGACGCCGGCGCTCTACGTGCCGATCTTCTCCAGCCCGCTGAAATGGGTGGTGATGCTGGCACCGCTCGCCTTCGTCATGTTGTTCTCGTTCAAAATGCAGACCATGTCGGCGGCGAGTGCCCAGGCGATGTTCTGGGCCTTCTGCGCGGTCATGGGCCTGTCGCTCGCCTCCGTGTTCCTGGTCTTCACCGGAACCAGCATCGCGCGCACCTTCTTCATCGCCGCCACCATGTTCGGCGCCACCAGTCTCTACGGCTACACGACAAAGCGCGACCTGACCCAGTTCTCGTCGTTCCTGATCATGGGCCTGATCGGCGTGGTGATCGCCAGCATCGTCAACATCTTCCTCGGCTCGACCGCGCTGCAGTTCGCCATCTCGGTGATAGGCATCGCCGTGTTCATCGGCCTGACCGCCTGGGATACGCAGACGATCAAAGAACAGTATGCCGAGAATTTCGACGCGGAATCGCGCCAGAAACTTGCCGTCTTCGGCGCCTTCTCGCTCTATCTGAATTTCATCAACATCTTCCAGCTGCTGCTGAATTTTACCGGCGAACGCGAATAACAACTATCCGCTGTGGGCAACAGCGAGGGTTATTGCTCTTGATGCGGAGAGGTGGCCGGAGGGAGATCCTCCGGCCACAATTCGTTCCTGCAGAACCAGGCTACACCTTGAGTCCCCAAGAGCTTTTGCTAGTCTGCCCACCGCGCCGGCCTTCAACAACGACCCGCGAGGAAATGTGGCACAGGACAGCCAAAGGCTTCATGGCGACGGCATCTCGGCGACCATTGTCGCGCAGGGTGCCGAACTGATTTCGCTGCAAGACGCGCACGGATCTGAATTCCTGTGGCAGGCGGGGCCAGAATGGCGGCGGCACTCGCCGGTGCTGTTCCCGATCGTGGGGCGGCTGGCGGGCGATCATCTGCGCCATCGCGGCCGGACCTATCCAATGACGCAGCACGGGTTTGCGCGCGACAAGCCGTTTGCCTGGACGCAGAAGGGGGCGCGATCCTGCACGCTGGTGCTCACTGACGACGCCGACACCTGGGCGCGCTATCCATTCGCCTTTCGGCTTGAAGTGACCTATACGCTGGTCCGCCAGCAGCTTGATGTGACTTTCGACATCACCAACACCGGTGATGAGTTCCTGCCGGCATCGATCGGGGCGCACCCGGCGTTCAATTGGCCCTTGCAGCCGGATTTGGCCAAGACGGATTACCGGCTGATCTTTGCCGATGATGAGCCGGCGCCGATCCGCCGCCTTAAGGACGGACTGCTGCTGAAAACGCCACAGCCGACGCCTGTCGAAGGCAACATACTCCCGCTCTCTGAGCGGTTGTTCGACGAGGACGCCGTGATTATGGACCAGATCGCCAGCTCCAGCGTGCGTTATGCCGCCGAGCGTGGCCTGGCTCTGGAGATGTCCTGGCAAGGGGTTCGGGAGTTGGGCGTCTGGTCAAAGCCGGGCGGCGCGCCATTCCTTTGCATCGAACCCTGGCACGGCATTGCAAGCCCGGTCGACTTCGATGGTGATTTTGTCGACAAACCAGGCCTGATGGTGATCGCGCCGGGGGCAAAGCGCGTGATGAGCTATCAGATACGGCTGCTATGACGTTCCTGATCGGCAGATCCAGTCACGCCGGGAGTGCCCTATGAAGCTGCATTTCAGCCGCAATCCCAATCCTCGATTGGCGGTCGCGGCGGCACTCCATCTCGACGCGAAAGTCGAATTTGAATTCGCCTCGCCCTTCGCTCCGGGGCAGGCGGAGAAATATCGGCCGTTAAATCCCAATCTCTCACTGCCCATCCTTGTGGATGATGAGGGAAAGAGCCTCTGGGAGGCAGACGCCATAGCCTGCAGGCTCTCGCGCGACGCGCATTCGGATTTCTGGCGCACCGGCGATGACGAACCCGAGATGATCCGCTGGCTGAGCTGGGGCAAGGAGCACTTCGCACTCGCGTGCGACACGGTGCATTTCGAACGTGGGACCAAACAGCGGTACGGCATCGGCCCGATCGATCAGAAGCGGGTGGAGGAGGGCCTAAACCAATTCCATACGGCCGCGGCAATACTCGACGCCGTGCTTGCCGAGCGGCAGTGGCTGGTCGGGAATTCGGTTTCCTATGCCGATTTTCGAATGGCGACCTTTCTGCCGTTCAACGATGCCGCCAGATTGCCGCTCGACGATTATTCCTCTGTCAGCCGCTGGTACCGTCGGCTTGAAGACATCGGCGCCTGGCGTGACCCTTTCAAGGGGATGGATGCACCCGAATTGCCGCCGGTGCCGCAAACGGCTGTCGCGGACCAGCGGTGAGAACGCGCGCGAAGAGCCGCGCAGCAGGCCGAGTCTACCAAGGCAATGATGTGCGGGGGATCGGATGAATATCTATGTCCTGAGTGTGGTCGAAGGACAGGAATGGGTCCTTCCTCGACAGGCGGACGACTACCAGCTGTTTTCGACGCTCTGCGGCCGGAAGCAGACACAATGGCATCCGCCCGGGATGGAGATCCTGCGCGAACACGACGACGGTACGTTCCGGCAATATTCAGATTTTCCATGGCTTGGCGAGCATGTGCTCATCCTGCGGGCGAGGGCGTTGAAGTTGCTTCGGCCAACCCTCGAACCGTACGGTGAATTCCTGCCGCTTCGTGCTGACGAGCCAATATCGCTCTGCAATGTCACCACCGTGATCGATGCGCTGGACGAGGAACGTTCAAAGATCGTTCGCTTTGACGATGGCGGCGTAATGGTGATCGAAAGCCTCGTCCTTCGAGCGGACGCAATCGGCGGTACCGAGATATTCAAGCTGCCCGAGCGTGCGGACGGGGTGCGAATATCCGATATCTATCTGCAGGAGACGATCGTACGCCGGATCGGGGAGCTTGGGCTCAAGGGCATTGCTTTCAACTTGGTCTGGAGCGACGGGCCGGTCGGACAAGGCAGGATCGAATACCCAGGTGTGGAAAAGGGCAGTTCAACCGCAAGCTCGCTCACGCGCTTTTGGGCAGGTCTGCGGCGGAGAGCAGGATTTTGACGTCAAACCTGCCGGACGACGGTGCCGACCACATTGACGAGAAGGCGCGCGGCGGTCAGCGCTGACAGGTCGTCAATGTCAGCCGGAGGATAGAACTCGACAAGGTCGAACCCTGCGATCCGGGCCCGTCTGCCGAGGCCGGCGATCAGGTCGATCACCTCCATGTAGGTGAGGCCGCCGGGTGTACGCGCCGCCACGCCCGGCATGATGCTTGGATCAAGGCTGTCGCAGTCGAGGGTGACGACAACCCGCGCGCCTTCCGGAATATGCCGGAGCGCGGCTTCGACGCCCTGAGCGTGAACCTCGCGGGCGGTCACGAAGCGGCTGCCATAGCGCCGTGCCGCTTCGATCTCGGTGATGCGTGCGCTGCCGACGCTGCGCAGGCCGACTTGCACCATGCCTGCGACATGCGGCATCTCGCTCGCCCTGCGCATCGGGCTCGAATAGCCGTAGCGTTCGCCCTGAACCTCGTCGCGCCAGTCGATATGGGCGTCGATCTGCAGGACCCAGACCGGCCCGTGCTCCGCAAAGCCGGAGAGGAAGGGAATGGTCATGGAACAGTCGCCGCCGATCAGGATCGGCACGGCCGGCAATACCAGGATTTCGCGCGTTTTTGCCTCGATCCTGACCCTGTTGCCGGCATTGTCATGCATGGTGGTCAAGATATCGCCGGCGTCGATGCAAGAGGCCGGCTTGCCGTCGAACAGCGGGCCGCCGAGATCGAAATCCCAGTGCTCGACGAGCGCGGCATCGTCCTGGCTCGCAGTTCGGATGGCATCCGCCGCCAAGGCATGGCCGCGGCTGTCCTTGCCGGGATAAGTGCTGCCGTGACCGGCTCCGAAGATCACTGCGCGGGGCATGTGGCCATCTGTCAGGCGATCGGGAAAGCCGAGAAAGGGAGGCGAGGGTGTCATGGCTTGATGGATCCTGATGATGGCTTAGCGCACGCCGATCGGGTGCGTTTAAGTCAAGCGCCTCGGCTTCAGCTTTGTGTGCCGATTGGGTAAGCCCAATAAACTCTAAAAACAATCGAGATCGATCACCCCACCTGGTGTTTCAAATTTGGGCCAATGGGACATTGGCGGTGGCATGGGCCGATCTCGAGGCGACATTGCGCTGCCGACGAGGACGTTGGCGTTTGGATCGGCAGGCGCGATCCCGAAATTTCCAGTGCGTGACGAGAATGAACCTTGGCTGGTCGCCTGATAGCGGAACCAGGCGAGGTTCACGTTGTTACCACAGCGGGCGACTACCGGTTGCCGGATTCGGAGTCATCGTTTCATGACCAATGGTCCATTGCCTGAAAACGTTCTGGTCTCGCTTCCCAAGATCGATGCAAAAGCGGCGCCGACGCTCAAAAATGCCGAGGCGGAGGTATTTTACACGGAAGCAATCCGCGAGCTTACCGCCACCGACATACCCTTTCTGGTCGCCGGGACTTACGCGGTAAGCGCTTATACGGGTGTCACCCGCCAGACCAAGGACCTCGATATTTTCTGCAAGGCAGGCGATTACGCGCGGATCCTCGCCCATTTCAAGCAGCTTGGATATGCCGTCGAAATCGAGGATGACCGGTGGCTCGGCAAGGTGTTCAAGGGCACGCATTTCTTCGACGTCATATTCGGCTCGGCCAACGGCACGGTGCCTGTTGGCGACCTGTGGCTGGAACACGCCCGCCAAACAGAGCTGTTGGGTAGCAGGGTGCGGATCATCGGCCCGACCGAACTCATCTGGTCCAAATGCTTTATCCAGGACAGAGGGCGACACGATGGCGCCGATATCGCTCATACGATTCTCAAGGCGGGCGATCAGATCGATTGGCACCGGCTGCTTTCTTATCTGGAGGTTCATTGGGAGGTTCTGTTGATGCAGCTTATCAATTTCAGATGGATCTATCCGAGCGAGCGCGATCATATCCCGGCGTGGCTGCTCGATGAATTGCTCGACCGCCTCGCCAAGCAACGGCAGTTGCCGTCTCCAAGGATGAAGATCTGCCGTGGGCGGCTGCTTTCGCAAACCGATTACGAAATCGACGTCAAGGAATGGGGCTTCGCCGGCGTCGGTGGTGTGGGAGAATTCCGTGATGGCTGATCCCGTCAAGAGCAGCGGGCCCAAGGACGGCGCACGCGCGCTCAAAGTTGCCGCGGTCGGGGATCTCCATGTGCGGGAAGATGCGCAAACCTCGTATCGAAACCTCTTCGGCGAAATTTCGAGCGAAGCGGACATTCTCGTTCTCACGGGAGATCTGACCAATCTCGGCAAGCCTCGTGAAGCGGAGATGCTGGCCGAGGATCTGCGCAACTGTTCGATCCCGGTCGTGGCGGTGCTCGGCAATCATGACTACGAGTCTGGTGCGGTGGAAGACGTCACGAACATCCTGCGCCAGGCGCATGTTCATCTCCTCGACGGGCAGGCAGTCGAAATCGAAGAGGTGGGTTTTGTCGGCGTGAAGGGATTCATAGGCGGCTTCGGGTCACGCATGCTCGGCTCATTCGGTGAACCGGCCATCAAGACGATGGTCGCCGAAAGCGTGAACGAGGCAATGCGACTTGAAAACGCGATGCGCCAAGTGCGGGCGAAGCGCACGCTGGTGATCCTCCACTATGCGCCGATTGCCGACACAGTCGCGGGAGAACCGCCGGAGATATTTCCATTTTTGGGCTCTTCACGCCTGGCGGAGACGATCGATCGATTCCAGGTTAGTGCTGTCGTGCACGGTCATGCACATCGCGGTTCTTACGAAGGTCAAACGCCTGGCGGAGCCAAGGTCTACAACGTCGCCATGCATGTGACCAAGCCAAGCGGCCGCCCCTACGCCTTGCTCGAAATCTGACGCCAGCGGCATGCGCCGTGGTGCCCATTGGCCTGAACTCAATTGGTGGCGTTGATCGACTTCGCCAACTCTTCCAGCTTCCGGGGATCGTTGCCGTGACGGCGCACCAGTTCGCGAGCCTGCCTGGACGGCAAATCGGTCGTGGCCGCCAGTTGTCGCACCTGCTGATCGTCGATGGCGACCTGCGGCAATGTATGGTCGATATTTCCTTGCTTGTCCTTCATCGCGCTTCTCCTTGATCCCTGTCGATGACAACGGCTCGAAAATCCGACCGGTTCCGAACGATCTGCAAACTTTTGGGCCGGCACCTGGGCGGACCAACATGCGCGTGCCCTGAGGGCGTAACGATCTCGATGGCTGGATTCTGCCAGGAACCATGCCACGGCGCACGAGTTGTTCCGACTGAACGGAGATAGTTAGATGCCACAGCCAAGACAGCCAGACCCAAATCGCGATGTGCCCGTGCCGCCTCCAACATGGAAGCCCCAGCCGATCGAGGAACCCGAACCGGAAAGGCTCCCGGACGAGACGCCGCTGCCCAATCCCGACGAGAATGAAGAGCCTCCCGTCCACGCATAGACGAAGGGGAGCTTCTTTATCGCGGGGCAAGTGCGCAACCTCGAGACAGAAAGCCCATCGCCTGCAGATCGGCAAAGTTGAATGGTTGCTTCGGCGCCTCAAGTCGTCGTCTGGATGATCAGGGTCAGCGTGCCATCGCCATCTATGTTTGCAGCGACAACCTGCGAGGAATTGAGCCCATTTGCCCTCAAAGCCGATGTCGCCTGAGGCGAAGCATCGACTGAGTTTTGCAGGCGAAGCAAATCTTCGGCGCTGGTTTGATTGATCACGGCATCCGCCTGCGCCTTGATTTCGTCAGGCAAATCCTCGACGGCGATAATGGCAACGCCGGTGAAATTCAAATCAGCAGAGCCTGGATCTGGCAGCGCCAGCTCCGGTTGCACTTCGCCCTGCGGTGGCGTCACCTGGGGAGGCTGCGGTCCAACAGTTTGGGCGTAGACGGGCTGAATGATGACCGCCCCGGAAAGTGCGAGAGCTATCGTCAACATGCGCATGGTCGCTCCTTGCATCCTCGAGGAGATTTTGAAGAAACCCCCATGCTGAGCGATGGTTCCCGCGGGGCTGGTCCCGCCGGGCGATTTCGTCCCAACTCACCCCAGAGAGACGCCGAAAACCTTGGCCAGGGCGTCCGTCACACGGCTGTCTCCCAACCGGTTGGGCGGTTTCGTACGGAATCGTACCATCGATTGATCTGCACCTTGGACAGGATCAAAATCAAGCAGAGGTGACCATGGGAGGGAGCCGCATGAGCATCGCCAGATGGGCAATAAGACCTGTCGGTACCGCCAAGGCGTTTCTGGCAGAGGAGCTTCGAAGTGCGCGATACGGCGACATTGTTTCGGTCAAAGCGGCGATAGAGGCCGCTCGCAGGGACGCGCCTTATTTGCAGGACACAGACGATGAGTTGATGGAGACGATCGTCGAGCTGGCACGGGAACTGGGGCTGGCCGTCCTTTTTGACTCTCGCGATTGACCGATGAGCCATGGCTGGAGGACTCACCGGCGGTTGAAGCGATTTGGTACGAAATCGACAATTGGCTCATGGCCGAAAATGCGCAATCATTGGGAAATGGGACGACGGTTGGACGACAAACTCGATTGCAAGGCTTGTGGGACTATCCAAATGGACATTCCCGACAACGCGGAGGAATCGACGCCAATTCATTGCAGCAATTGCGGCGCCTTTCTCGGCGAGTGGGGCGAATTGCAGGACGATTTCTACCGTCAGGCTCGCGGTACCGAAGCATTCGACTTGCGCAACGGAACCATTATCAAGAAGTAGCGCGCAACGACGCGGCCTCCGAATAACATCGGTAAATCCACAGGGGTTGGCAGATCTAGCCGACGTCGATGACGACCATCAACCCGCCGCCGCCCTTCTCCTCGACATTGTTGTTCGTCGTGTGATGCGGGATGTGGCAGTGAATGAGCCACTTGCCGGGACGCAGCGCCTTCCACACGACGTCATAGCGCTGTCCCGGTCCGACATTGATGGTATCGGCCAGGAAGCGTGCCGAGGGAGAAAGCGTCTCACCGTCACGGGCGACGACCTCGAAGGGTCCGCCATGGATATGCATTGGATGGACGAAGCCGTTGTTGGTGCCGATGAAACGCACCTTCAGCGTCTCGCCCACCTTCATAGGAATGGTGTCGGTTGCGGGATAGGCCTTACCGTTGATGGTGAAGAAGTTCGGCATGCCGCCTTCCATTGGCATTGAGGGGTAGGTCAGCCCATCACGCACCAGCCATTCCTGAAGTTCGATGACATAGTCGTGGTCAGCCGGAACCTCGTCGGCAGGATTGGCGGGATCGATGATCAGCGCCCCATAAAGCCCCAGCGCCTGGGTGCGGTCCGGCTTGGCATGCGGATGATAGAAATAGGTCCCGTGCTGGGTCGCGGTGAATGCATAGGAATAGGATTGTCCAGGTTCGATCGGCGGCTGGGTGATCTCGGCAGGCCCATCCATCTGGTTCGGCAGAATCATGCCGTGCCAATGCACCGTGGTTTCTTCGGGCAGGTCGTTGGTGACGTCGATGCGAACCTTATCGCCCTGGCGAATGTGGATGCGCGGACCGGGAATCTGGCCATTGTAGGCATAGGCGTCGACCGCGACGTTGGGCAGGATCTGCCAGCGGACCACCGATGGTCTGAGCTCGAACACCTTGACGCCGTTCTCCAGGCGGAATGGCAGTTCCTGGTCGCCCTTGGCGGCAAGAGCATAGGACGAGGTAACGCGACGCGGATCGGTTGCAGCCATGTCACGCATGGCCTCCGCCGGCGTGTCGCGACCCATGATCATGCCTTGCGGCATGATCGCGCCGCCGACGTCACGCGCCGAAAGCGTCAGGTTCAGCCAGTTGGCCGGCGCGGCCATGCCGATCGCCAGCGCCAACACCGACACAATACCGAGGGCCGCAATCTGCGGCGTGGTAGCGTCCGTCTCCATCTGGTGGCCGCTGCGTTTGGACTTATGGGAGGTGTTGCGGCTTCGTCGGCCGTCGCCGGCGTTGGGGTGATGCATAGCATGCTGTTGGTGGGCGGTCGGCTCTCCACTGCTCGTTTCGTTCGCCTGCGGGCGCTGCGTCATCAATCCGTGCTTCAGCCCGCGCGCGACCAGCCAGACATTGGCCGGATAGGCGAGCGTGAAGCCAGCGATGACGCCGATCGACATCACGCCCCAGAACAAAAGCTCGTTCGGCTCCATGGCGCGCATGTCGCGCCCCATCATCAGAAAGCTCATGACGGGTGCCATGCCGGCCATCATGAAATTCATCGAGATGAACTCGGGCAGGAAGCTCTTGCGCACGTTCTCCCAGTAGGTGCCGCCCATCATCGATTTCATGAACAGCGATTGGAAGATGAACAGGCCGAAGGCAAAGCCCGCCAGATATTCGACGATGAGGTCGAGCCACATCGGCAAGCCAAGCGTTGCCGTGATGACTGCGGCGAGAATGATGCCGGTCGCATCGCCGGCAACGCAGTGGATGGTCGAACCGACCCCCTGTTTCCACAGCGGCCTGGTAAAGTCTTCATGCTCGCCCGGCCGTGGCTCCTTGTCTGCAAGCACATAAAGCAGCAGCCCCAATGGACCCATATAGAGGGTCACCAGGATGAAACCCCATTTCATCACCACCGGTTCGGGATTGTTGCGGTATTGATCGAAGCCGACATAAAGCGTCGAGGCGGCGGCAAGAGCGAACCAGACGGCAAGGAAATAGTCGATTGGCTGGATGAACATGGATGCATCCCGTCGCGGATCAGTGGCTTGTCACAAGCAGCCCCGTCGATGAACGCAGCCGGCGTGTTTATGATCCCGCCGGCCCAATCCGGTTGTGTCGAATTCTCCAGCCTGGCGCTCTTGTCGAAGCATTAACGCGCGGTAATTCCCTTGAAGGCGTGGGCGCTTCGCTGCCTCAACAGGAGCTGGCCATGAAACATCAAACACTCGACCAACTGCATGCCGTCGCCAAGATTGAATCGTCGGCTGCCTATTCCGCAATGACACGAAATCAGCGCGTAGAGCGCTGGGCTGAACTGCTGGAGCGTAATCCCGAGCGATGCCTTGGGGCCTTTGCAGGCACTGAACATTTGCACCCTGAAGCACGTGCGATGATGCGGGGCGAGGGTACGGCAATTTCGGTTGCCTTCGAAGATCCAGTGCTGCGCGCATCGGGTTTGAAAGACGACACATATGGTGAGGCAAAGCGCTTTTTCGAGTTGAACGACTGGCAGTTGCACGACATCGTCTGCGATTGCCACGTCGGCTCAACCATGAAAGCGCGCTGGGCTGCGACGCGGGTCCGCTCAGCCATCAGCGGCAGGTTCTTTGCGTGGTTGCGGCAAAGGATAATGCGCTGACCGTAGTTGGGGATCGTCGTCGCTTCGGTGCGGCATACGATCCCCTGTCTTGCCGATTGGATGTCTTGCCGATTGGATGTCTTGCCAATCGGAGGTCTCGCCGATGCGGATCAACGCTTGTCCTGGTATAGCCGGTCGGTCGCTCGGTCGCTCTCCCTTCGTTCGGCGGGTCCACGCCGACGGCGTGCGATAACGGCATAGGCCATCAGCACGATCAGCAGCAATGGGCCGCCGGCAACGACGACCAACCACATGATATCTCCAAACATGGCGGCATCTCCTTTCCCAGACAACCGGCGAGGAGGAGAACCGTTCCGCGCAGCAGGCCACCTCGGTCGCCCCTGGTCATTAACTTACGAATTGCGCTCGTAGGTTCCGATGAGTTCAGCCTGCTCAAGCGAATGTTTCTGCGCCTCCCGCCAGATGCGCTCGATGCCCACGCTGGCTGGAATGGCAAGGCTCGGGGTGTCGAGCGCGGCCAGCCGGAAATGGTAATGGTGAACGCCATGTCCGACCGGCGGCTCAGGGCCGTCGTAATAGGCGTTGCCAAAATCATTCGTTGCTTGCCTGAGGGCGCCCGGACCCGGCTTGCCGCTTTCGGCCTCGGGAAGTTCCCTTGTGTCCGGGGAGATGTTGAACACCGCCCAATGACCAAACGTTCCGCTCGGCGCGTCAGGATCCTGAACGACGAGAACGAGGCTCTTTGCTTCATCTGGCACTCCAGACCATTTCAGCGGCGGCGATACGTTTTTGCCGTCTCGTGTGTATCTTTCGGGAATTTGTCCGCCTTCGGCAAAGGCGGCACTGCTAAGGGCAAGTGGCATGGTTCACTCCTCCGGCGAAGTTGATCCCAGCGACGCGCAGGGCAGCTATTTGTTGGTCCGCATCTTTTGTCTTGGATCGATCCCGCCAGCGGCGGTCGTGTCGTTTTCGACGTCACCTTCGACCGTGTTCTCGCCCTCAAGCTCGAACTCTTCGCCTTCCTTGATCGTTCCCTTGGAAGTCCCGATACCAGGATTGTTCGCCAAGTCGGCATCGCTCGGTTTCTTCCATTTCGGATGTTTGGTTCCGGTCATGAGAAAACTCCTTCGACGGGGATTGCAGTTTTGAAATCGCAGACCGGATAGTTCGTTCCGGTTCCACGCCTCAGCTTCTTCATTGGTTCGCCGCGCGCCGGCTAAAGCCCGAACGGGTAGGTGTCGGGAACGCCGGTTCTTGCATGCTCCGGGCCAAGCGGCGTCACTGCCGCGGTTTTGTCGAACCATAGGAACGCGTCGAACTGCCGGGGCAGGGAAGCGTCCGCATAGTGGCTGCCCAACTCGGTTTCCGGCCGGTAGATCACCCCGATGAATCGCTCCAGCCTGCGTTCCATCAGCCGGTCACGCAGCGTTGTGTCGCGCCCGAGGTCGAGCAGGAACCGCGACACAAGGGAATCGTGGCAAAGCCGTTCGTAGCTGTCGGCGTGCGACGCGCGGATTTGCTTCACCTCCATTTTGCCGTCCCAGTCGCTGGCGGCCGCTACTGTCCCGGAATGCGTGCCCATACCGATCAGCGCTGCCTCATCCCCGAAACGCTGCCGGCAGAGCTGGCCGATGTTCAGTTCGTCCCTAACGACGCCCATCTCGGTAAAGCGGGCATCGCCGATATGGGAATTGTGCGCCCACACCACGGCCTTGGCGTTGGGGCCGCCGGCATGCAGCAAATGTTCCAACGTTTCGAACATGTGCGTGTCGCGCAGGTTCCAGGACTCCGCGCCGCCATAGTACATGATCCGGTAATAGTGTTCGGCGGACGCGATCAGCCGGGCATTCTGACTGGCGTCGAGAAAGTCGGTGCCGTCCCTTTTTGCATATTCGAGCTGTTTGGCGAGCAAGTCCCGGCATTGTTCCAGCACCGCTTTTTCGCATTTTTGATAGCCGGCGGTGAGCACCGCGCGGCCGTAGGTGGACGGTTCGTGTTGCCAGGGCGTCAGGCAGCCATAGCGTTCGCGCGCGATCTTGGCTGCCTGGGGATCGACCCGGTCGAGATAATCGAGGACCGCGCCGATGGAACCGCTCATATTGTAGATGTCGAGGCCGTAGAACCCTGCTTGCGCCGAAGGCTCTAGCTTCTCGTTGTGACGGCGCATCCAGTCGGTGAAGGCCGCGACATCGGTGTTGCGCCACATCCAGGTCGGAAATCGCTGGAATGGCGCGCCAGTGCCGGTTCGCGGCCGACGATGGCGAACATAGCGGTCGATCGCCGCCGCGTCGGGCCAGTCCGCCTCGACCGCGACGATGGTGAAGCCGTGGCGTTCGATGAGCCTGCGGGTGATCGCCGCGCGCGCCCTGTAGAATTCGGACGTGCCATGGCTTGCCTCGCCAAGCAGAACAATGCGCCGGTCGGCGAACCGATCGAACAATGCGCCGAAGGCCGGATCGTCGAAATCGGGCAGGGGTTCGGCCGCGGCCGCGATCATATCAGGCAGGCTGATCGGATGGGGATGTCGAAGCGGACGACCAACGTCGGTGGCCGTGCCGTTTTCCGACCAACCCTGCTCGCCGATCAGAGGGACGAAGCGCACGCCGCCGAAATCCTCCTCGCTATAGGTTGCGGCGCCTGTCCGGGTGACTTTGAGCAGACGTTGCAAATCCGGGTCGTCGCCGACCGGAATGACGAGCCTGCCGCCGACATCGAGTTGCTCCTGAAGGGCGAGCGGTGCGCCGGGACCACTGGCTGTCACCACGATGGCGTCGAACGGCGCCGCCTGCGGCCAGCCCTTGGTGCCATCGCCTGTCCGAACCTCGATGTTTTGGTAGCCGAGTTTTTCAAACCGCCGCTTCGCCGTTTCGGCCAAACCGGGATGACGCTCTATCGTGTAGACCTGTTCGACGATCCGGCTCATCACCGCGGCCGCGTATCCCGAGCCGGTGCCAATTTCGAGCACATGGTCACCCGGTTTGACATCCGCCATCTCGATCATGAACGCGACAATGTAGGGTTGCGATATGGTCTGGCCATCGGCGATCGGCAGCGGCGTGTCTTCGTAAGCAAATTCCTCAAAACCGGGTTCGACGAAGGCCTCGCGCGGAACTTCGCGCATTGCCTGCAGAATCTCACGGTCATGAATGCCACGCCGGCCGACATGGATATTGACCATTCGATCACGGGCACGAGGAAGATCGAGCATCTTTTAGCTCCCTTTGGTGCAACGCTTCGAGGCTATCCTTCGCGGTACCTGCCTTGAGCCTGGCCTTCGCGATTCCAGTTTCTAACCGCCGGAGGACTTCAAGGTTCCCGCCTATTTGCGGACAGGGCCGCAAACCCGGCCGAGATGGCGTCCGGTCTCTCGGCCGCGTGGGTCGTGACGCCGACCCGAACGCGGCAGTCGGGGGTTGCTCAAGCGCAAAGATGCCCCAGTTATCACCAGCGAACCGAAGCTGGAGATGTCGATGAACGACAAGGCTGCCGCGACGCCGCAGGCTATCGGCCACGAACGGATCGACCTCATGGACCGCTACTGGCGCGCCGCGAATTACATCTCGGTCGGCCAGATCTACCTGCTCGACAATCCGCTGTTGCGCGAACCGTTGAAGGCCGAACACGTCAAGCCGCGGCTGCTTGGCCATTGGGGCACGACGCCGGGGCTGAACTTTCTCTACGTGCATCTGAACCGCGTCATACGCGAACGCGACCTCGATGCTCTGTTTATCTGCGGGCCGGGCCATGGCGGCCCCGCAATGGTCGCCAACACCTGGCTCGAGGGCACCTATAGCGAGGTCTATCCCGATATCGGGCAGGGCGAAGACGGCCTCAGGAAACTGTTCCGACAGTTTTCCTTCCCCGGCGGCGTGCCAAGCCATGCCGCGCCCGAGACGCCAGGCTCCATCCATGAGGGTGGTGAATTGGGATATGCGTTGGTTCACGCCTTTGGTGCGGCCTTCGACAACCCGGATCTGGTGGTTGCCTGCGTCGTTGGTGACGGTGAAGCCGAGACCGGTCCGCTCGCGGCGGCCTGGCATTCCAACAAGTTCCTGAACCCAGCCTCGGACGGCGCCGTCCTGCCGATCCTGCATCTCAACGGCTACAAGATCGCCAATCCAACGATCCTCGGCCGCATGGACGATCAGGAGTTGCGAAATCTCTTCGCCGGCTATGGCTACCAACCGTTCTTCGTCGAAGGCCACGAGCCGCTTGCCATGCACCAGTCGATGGCCGCGACACTCGACACGGTGCTCGATCGCATCCGGTCCATTCAGGAACAGGCACGGGCTCCGGGATGGCATGGTCAACGCCCGCAATGGCCGATGATCGTGCTGCGCAGCCCCAAGGGATGGACAGGTCCCAAGGAGGTCGATGGCGAGAAGGTCGAGGGTTTCTGGCGCTCGCATCAAGTGCCGGTGTCGAACGCACGCGGAAATGAGGGCCACCGCAAGATCCTCGAAAACTGGATGCGAAGCTACGAACCGGGAGAGCTGTTCGATGAAGGCGGGCACCTGTTACCAGAGCTCGCGGCACTTGCCCCAACAGGGACAAAGCGCATGGGCGCAAGCCCGTACGCGAATGGCGGACTGTTGAAGCGCGATCTTGTGCTTCCCGACTGGAAAAGCCTGGCGCTGGAAGTGCCTCGTCCGGGAGGCGTCATCGCTGAAGCGACGCGGATTTGCGGAAGCTATCTTCGCGAGGTGTTCCGCCTCAATGCCGAGGCGCGGAATTTTCGCCTGATGGGGCCGGACGAGACGTCATCCAACCGCCTCGACAAGGTGTTCGAAGTTACCGATCGGCTCTGGATGCAGCGCATTGAACCCTACGACGTCCATCTTTCCCGTGACGGACGTGTCATGGAGGTGCTCAGCGAGCACCTCTGCCAGGGCTGGCTTGAAGGCTATCTGCTCACCGGCCGCCACGGCCTGTTCTCCTGCTATGAGGCCTTCATCCACATTGTCGATTCGATGGTCAACCAGCATGCCAAATGGCTGAAGACCTCCGGCGAGCTTGCCTGGCGCAAGCCGATCGCCTCGCTCAATTACCTTTTGACCTCGCATGTCTGGCGGCAGGATCACAATGGTTTCAGCCATCAGGATCCGGGCTTTGCCGATCTGGTCGCCAACAAGAAGGCTGATACGGTAAGGCTCTATTTTCCGCCGGATGCCAACACCCTGCTGTGGATCACCGATCATTGCCTGAGAACCTATAACCGCATCAATGTCATTACCGCCGGCAAGCAGCCGGCACCGCAATGGCTGTCCATTGAAGAAGCCGAAGCGCATTGCAAGGCGGGGGCGGGCATCTGGGAATGGGCCGGTACGGTTGCTCAGGGCGAGGAGCCCGACGTGGTCATGGCCTGCGCCGGCGACGTGCCGACCCTGGAAACGCTGGCCGCGACCGACATCCTGCGCTCTGCGATCCCCGACCTGAAAATCCGTGTCGTCAATGTTGTCGACCTGATGACGCTGCAGTCCAACACGGAGCATCCGCACGGGCTCGCCGATGGAGACTTCGATGCGTTGTTCACGAAGACACGGCCTGTCATCTTCGCCTATCATGGCTATCCCTATCTCATTCATCGCCTGACCTACCGTCGCGCCAACCATGACAACATGCATGTGCATGGCTTCCGAGAGGAGGGCACCACGACGACGCCGTTCGACATGGTGGTGCTCAACGAACTCGATCGCTACCACCTCGCGCTTGCCGCCATCGAACGCGTGCCGCGACTGGCCGAAAGGGCTGAAGGGCTTGCCGGCGAACTCCACGGCCGGTTGGTGAAGCACAGGGCTTATGTCCGCGAGCACGGCGAGGATATGCCCGAAATCCAGAAATGGAGCTGGCCCGACAAAGGCGCGGCAAAGGCGCGCCAATGATGCGCCAATCGATCTTGGCATTGAATGCCGGTTCGTCCAGCATCAAGTTCGCGCTTTACGATCTTGTCTCGTCGCAGGCTCTGCAGCTCGTTTCGCGCGGCACGTTGGACCTGGGCGACACCCCCACCCTCCGCGCAAAAGCGGCCGACGGAACGGTGCAGTGCGATCGGCAGCTCGCCACCGACGGGCCGCGTGACGCAGCCATAGGCGAGATGCTGAATTGGGTGCAGGGCGAAATTGGCGAAAGGAACCTGCTCTGCGCCGGCCATCGCATCGTGCATGGAGGAAGCGAGTTCATCGAACCTGTCCGTCTGACCCTAGACATCATCGACGCCGTCGATAGACTGACGCCGCTCGCTCCGCTGCATCAGCCTCGCATTCTCGCGCCGGTCCGCGCGATAGCCGCCTTGCAACCGGACCTGCCACAGGTCGGATGTTTCGACACCGCTTTCCACCAGACGATCGATCCGCTCGTGCGGCGCTTCGCCCTTCCGCGCCAGTATGAAGGGCAAGGCCTGCGCCGCTACGGGTTTCACGGTCTCTCCTATGAATACATCGCCGGGCGGCTCAGCGGGATATCGCCAACTCTTGCGGCGAAACGCACCATCGTCGCCCATCTCGGCAATGGTGCCAGCCTTTGCGCTTTGCGCGAGGGCAAGAGCATCGACACGACGATGGGGTTTTCGGCTCTGGATGGCCTCGTCATGGGCACGCGGTGCGGCGCCATCGATCCCGGCGTGCTGTTGTACTTCCTGCTGGAAAGAGGCATCGGGGCGGAGGAGTTGCAGACGATGCTCTACGAGAAGTCGGGACTGCTCGGCGTATCCGGTATTTCGGGCGACATGAGGACGCTGGAAGGGAGCAACGATCCTCGCGCCCAAGAGGCGATGGCGCTTTTTGCCTTCCGCGCGGCGAGGGAAGCAGCAGCGCTTGCAAATACGATGGGTGGTCTTGAATGCCTCGTGTTCACCGCCGGCATCGGCGAACGGTCCGCGTCCATCCGCAAGGCCATATGCGAAAAATTGACCTGGCTTGGCGTGGTGCTTGAAGAACGCGCCAACGACATCCACGCCGAAATCATCAGTCGTCCCGAGAGCAAGGTGGAGGTGCGCGTGATTGCGACCGATGAGGAAAGTGTCGTTGCACGTCACAGCCGCAAGGTGATGCAAGCCTGAAGGCTCGCCATTGGCATCGGAAACCCGGCGTCGGTTCGGCTCGGTAAAAGCGCGGGCAAGGGCATTCCCTGTACGAAAATTACCAAGCAAGCGGTCGGGGGAACCAACTGCCCATGGAAATATTGTGCGAGCAATCTCGGCTAACCCCGAGACCGTCGGCACGATGATCACGCCGACAGCCATACTTCAGGCATTGGCTGAGGAATCCATGTTTACGGACGATGTTGCGGTGAGGCGCCTGAAAATCCTGGTCCAGCAATATGTCGAGACACGCAAGAAACGCCACGATGTGATCTCTACCGCCAAGGCCGGAACCGCAATTCGGGAGGTGATGCCAAGTTGCCCGCTTTCGGGAAAGGCCTTCGATGATCTGATTGCAGCCTGCGCCATCGAGCATGGCCTGGCTGTGCTCTTCGACAATCCGGGTACATCAGGCATCGAAATCTGAGGCTGGCGCTTCCGATTCCATCATCGCAAAGAGGAGTTCAGTCGGTATGTCCAGGTACTTTTTCGACCTTCGAGATGAGAGCGGAAGCTTGCAGGAGGATCCCGAGGGCCAGGAATTTTCTGATCTCGCGAGCGCCGAGGAAAACGCGATGGCGTCGGCGAAGGAAATCCTCGCCGAAGAACTGCTGCATGGCAAGCCGCTGCGTACCGGATTGGCCTTCGAGATTTTTGACGAGAACCGCAACCTGATGCTGCGCTTCCCCTTTGCGCTCGCGGCCGAAAAGGCCGGCGAGCCCCCTTAATCCCGAATTGCCTGGCGGCCGATCCCCTGCAGGGGTCATGCAAGCCGGGCCTCAATGCGTCCTATCCTTCCGCCTTGAAGTTTCTGGCTTCTTTCTCGACCTTGGGGCTGTCCTTGCCATGCTTTTGCATAAGCTCCTTGGCCTGCTTGGGTGAGACGTCGGTGGTCTCTGCCAAGCGCAGCGCCTTCTTGTCCTTGCTTTCGGTCTTCTGCTTCTTGGCCGTCATGGCTCTTGAACTCCCTTGAAGCCTGTTCCGATCGATCTTTGCCGGTCCCGAGCATATCCAGATGAATTGTCATTGCCTGGTTTGCTTCGACGAGACGTCAACGAGACGATGCGGGTCAGGTTCCGTGCATCGTCTGCTCATGTCCGAACTTGTCACGCCACGCGGCGATACCGATGGCGATCTCGGATGAATTCATTGAAGAAGCGGCCTTTTGAGGAAGCTTTGGTGAAAGCGGCATAAGTTACCGGAGCAACATCCTCATAGTCGTAACGTTTGCCGCTCGGAACAAACCAGACCGAGAGGATCCTGGTAGCGGGATCGTATTGTGTGTTTTGGATCACGGTCGATGGCATAGTGGCACCCGACGGGTCTGCCCGAATAACCCGCTAGCAATAGTCAGGTTCCGCCGATGTCCTCGCGGCTCGCACCGCGACTACCGGTCGCGCGGGTTGCCGAACGTCGGGTCGCGCTTCCTCGAATATCGGTCGATGCGTGGCAGGCTGTCATCAAACTCGATGCACGGTAGCCTCAGGTCCCAATAGGCATGGGCTTGCGGCCGAAAACCTTCAGGTTTGTCGAGGAAGCCGATCGTCACATAGAACTCGTCCGGCAGGCCTTCGTCGCGATAGCCTATCGAGCTTCCACAGTCTGGGCAGAACGTGCGAGTGACGCCTGGCGTTTTGGAAAAGGCCTTCGGAGTTCCCCTAAGAAGCTGAAATTGCTTCGGCCGGTAACCGACCCAGATCGTCAGCGGACTTCCGATGGCCCGGCGGCAATCGTCGTCGTGATCGTAGCATATCCAGACAGGCTCTCCATCCATGGCTGCCGCGATCCGTCCGCAGAAGCAGGCTCCGGTCTCGCGCCGCATCGCCTGTCCACCTGTCGCGCCCAAGGGACGTTCAGAGAGCGGCCGAACGGCCGCTCCCATTCAAGGTGAAGTCGTTGAAATCATGCATCGTGATGCTCGGGCATGCTCTTGAGCTGATCCTTGGTCCAGTTCGTCACCGCGTGAACGTCGCCGTCTTCATCGCGCATGAATTCCAACTGGCTCGCGGGAACGGCCACTGGCTTGGCGCCGATGCCGAGGAAGCCGCCGACATCGATGACGACCTGACTGGCGGCTCCAGAGCCGTGGACATGCGAGACGCTGCCGACCTTGTTGTCGTCCGCGTCGTAAATCGTGGCGTCTTCGAGAATGTCGGGCGTCAGTTCGGTGCTTGTGAGGCGTACGTGGTTGGTGTGATCCATCGTTCGAGACTCCTGTGGGGTGGAATATTTGAACCTCTCAGCCGAGCAATCGTTCCGAACAATTTCGGGGGCGAGGGGCGGACGACGCAAGGACGCAAGAACCCTCAAAATCAGCCTCGGCCCGAATTGACTCGCAAAGCTCCGTACGGAAGCGTACAAAGTGAAATCGTCAGCAGCACAGTTGGGCGTTGACGCTTGGGAGTGACCATCGCTCTTGCCCATCACGAGGCATGGCGTTTGCATGGCGAGGAGCCCGAGCATCCCGGTCTGCCACTAGACGCGATAACCGCGCTGGCGCGGGATACAGGCGCCACTGAACAGCAGATACGTGAAATCATATCGCTCCTCGGGTTCGATCGCGCCTCTATCCTGCGGGAGGCTCGTTTGCTGGCGAAAGATGGTCAGCCAGCAAGGCCTTCGAGTCTTCAGCAGTAACTGTCGGTTTCATACCAACACGCCGGCCCGTCTAGTGCTGCGCGAGACGAGGTCTATGGTTCGTTACCGTCCGCTCGTTAGACGGGCGCGGCCGGCTAAGAGATCCCAGTGCTCTTGCCCAAGGGAAAAGAGTCTCGTGGATTACCAGATACTGCAAGCCAAGAGCGAATTGCTTCGCCGCATGAGCGCGGACGACTTCGCGCGGTTAAGGCCGCATCTGGCGAGCGTTTTCCTGGACTTGCGCGCGCCACTGGAGACTGCGGGGCAGAAGATCGAAGCTGTCTATTTTCTGGAAAGCGGACTGGCATCGGTGGTGGCCAGGACTTCGGCGGCGACCGAAGCGGAAGTCGGAATCATCGGGTTCGAAGGAATGACCGGTTCGGCCCTGATCATGGGGGACGACCAGGCGAACTTTGATTGCTACGTCCAGTCGACATGCGAGGCCCTCCGGGTAGAGGCTGCCCCATTCGTCGAAGCCCTGGAGAACAGCCCTACGTTGCGGTCGTTCCTGTTGCGCTATGTCCAATATTTCCACGTTCAGACAAGCTACACGGCATCGATCAACGCACGGCAGAGCCTGGAAGTCCGGCTGGCGAGATGGCTTTTGATGTGCAGCGACCGCACTGTCGGAGACAGGCTTATGATAACCCATGAATTTCTGTCCATCATGCTTGGTGTCAGGCGTCCGGGGGTTACCGTGGGTCTGCAGATGATCGAGAGTTATGGTTATATCCGAGCGCGCCGCGGAGAGATCACGATCCGCGATCGAGACGGTCTCGTGACGTTGGCGCGAGGCTCTTACGGTCCACCTGAAACCCAGTACCGCCGGCTGATCGGAGATTTGGGCTCGAAGCATGCCGCGAGGCAGGAGCGGCCTCTCGCTTGAGCGCCGGGGCCAACAGAGGCTTCTCCACCACTGAACCGCCAGGAAGACATTTTCGAGTGGCCGACGCGATGATGCCGGTGAGACACCGTTGCCTAGCCCGCGCCGGCCACCGCGGCATTTTTTGGGGATGCCGCGGTGCCAATCTAGTTGCTGACAAGCAACTGGCAACGAAGGCTCACGGTTTGGTAAGAACCGTACGCACATGCACGCAACCTCCCTCGGTCGGGTTCAAGGCATGCTCGCGGAATCCTAGGTTGAATATAGCACCCCGATAAACTCCGGATTGGCAGGCGTTGTCAGATGCGGTGATGTCCGCTGGGTGGGGTGCAGATTTGCTGGCCAGGTTCCGATATTGCCAGGCGGGCTGGCCTTCACCATCTAGCTGGGATGGCGACACCCACATCGAAAACACTCGACTCATCCAGGCTCCAGCACGATCTCTTTGGTGCTGCCGACGACCTGCCGGAAGGTTTCCTCTACCAGCCCGAACTGATCGCGGCGCAAGAAGAAACGGAACTCGCCCGGCATCTCGAAGACCTACCCTTCGAGGCGTTCGATTTCCATGGCCATCTGGCAAACCGGCGCGTCGTAGGCTTTGGCCTGCGTTACGACTATGACAGGCGTCAGGTCGTCGAGGCGCCGCCGATCCCTGACTTCCTGTTGGCCCTGCGCGACAAGATCGCGGCGTTGGCAGGCAGGCCCGCCGAGGCCTTCGCGCAAGTGTTGATCAATGAATACCGGCCCGGCGCCGGCATTGGCTGGCATCGAGACAAGCCTCATTTCGAAGACGTTGCGGGTGTTTCGTTGCTGGCGCCTTGCAGTTTTCGGCTCCGGCGGAAGAATGGCACCAAGTGGGATCGCCGCACCATCGTCGTCGAACCAAGGTCGGCGTATCTCATGACCGGACCATCGCGCACGGAATGGGAGCATAGCATTCCGCCAGTTGACCTGCATCGATACTCGATCACCTTGCGGACATTGCGCGCCAACTCCGCATGAGCATAAGAACCTTCTTTTCCGCCGACGGCGGCGTGCCACGCGATTCACCGATCCGGAAGATCGAAAGCCAGCGTAAAGCATCGTGCGCCGAGTTCATCGATCACACCCTCATAGATTTTCCGGGAATGGGGCCAGCCGTGCAGAAGGATCAAGGCCGGTCGGCCCGGATCGCCGGCCATGGATACCGCCAGCCGCATATTGCCTGCTTCGAGGGTCCGGACGAGCATCGTCTATCCATTCTCGGGAACTCAGGAGAAAACGATGAGCGAACGAATAGGTTGCCCGACCGGTTCCGCCGGCGTCGCTGCTCACCGCCGCCCGTTCTCCAGCAGTGGCCAGTGCTCAAAGAACCCAGCCTGCTCGCTCAGCCGGCTGGACCGTCACCCGGCGGGAGGAGGGGGCCACTCTCGCCACCGGCCTGTTGATCCGCTTGGCGGAACAAGCATTTAATCCTGACGTTAAAATGCCGAGCGGTCCCGCAACGGGCGAATGGGCTGTCGCGAAGTCGTCGCGGCGATTTGCAATTAGGACAATGCAGGGAGATCCAGATGCCGCTTACGGCCTTCGCACTCAATTGCTCGCTCAAAGCTTCGAACGACAGGGAAAAATCCTCCACCGATCGGTTGCTCGCCGATGTCCTGGCGGCGCTGATGCAATACGAGGTGAAGGGCGAGATCGTGCGTGCGCTCAGCCACGATATCAAGCCCGGCGTGCTCTCCGACATGGGCGAGGGCGACGATTGGCCGAAACTCAGGAAGAAAATACTGGCGGCCGACATTTTCGTGCTCGGGCTCCCGATCTGGCTTGGCCAGCCCTCGAGTGTGGCCAAGCGCGTCCTGGAGCGGATGGATGCGTTTCTCGATGAGACCGATGACAGAGGGCGCATGCCGGCAGCAGGAAAGGTGGCCTTGGTAGCCATCGTCGGCAATGAGGACGGTGCGCATCACTGCCACGCGGAATGCTTTCAGGCACTGAACGATGTTGGCTTCACCATCCCGGCCAATGGCGGGGTCTATTGGGTTGGCGAGGCCATGCAGGAGGTTAACTACGTCGACCTGCCGGCAACTCCGGAAAAAGTCTCGGGTGCGATCGAAATGGCAGCTTCAAACGCCGCCCATCTCGCTGGATTGCTGAAAGAGCGGGACTACTCGGGCGTCTCGGGGTGACCTTTGTTCACCTAAACACTACCTTGGCAGCGTCGATGAGGTCTCAGTCGGGAACAGGAAGGCTTGTAGCGAGTTCATATTCTCATCAGCCGGCGACCGCCGCTCCGTCTATACGGCGCGAAGCCGCAAACAGGAGAGCAAGTCATGGGTCTCGGCACGATTCTTATCATTATTCTGGTCATTGCATTGCTTGGCGGTTTTAGTGGTCTTGGCGGCGGGCCTTTCTACGGCACCGGTTACTATGGCGGCGGCGGCCTCGGTCTGCTGCTGCTTGTAGTCATTATCCTGGTCGTGCTCGGGCGTCTCTAGCCGAGTCCGCGATGCGGGTGGCAGAATGTATCACCTGCCGCTTGCGGTCCTTCTGGGTTGCTTTGAATCCATAGCAGTCCAGCAATGACGGTCCGCCCTCTAGAGGGCGGACCACTCGTTGGAGATGTTAGGTCAAAATCAGGACGATCTTGAACGTATCCGGATCAACGATGACGATCCGGCCGTCCGCAAGCACGAAATACTCGTAACTTTCGTAAGCGGGAACGATCTTGACGATACGAGCCGGCAAACGATGCAGCCTGACCTTCTGCCGTGGGACTTCGACGCCGACGGTGATGTCAAAATCGACATTGGAAGCAGGCTCGACCTTCGTCTCCCGGATGATCTGAGTGACCTCGGTTTTCTGCTCCACCGTCACGTTGTTGATGGAACCGGTCGACGTCGTATCCTGTGTCGAGGCCTTGCCCTGAGCCTGCTCGTCGGTCTGCATCTTGGTCTTGTCCTGAGCCTGCTGGTCGGTGGTGGTGCCAGCCTTGCCCTGAGCCTGCTCGTCGGTCTGCATCTTGGTCTTGTCCTGAGCCTGCTGGTCGGTGGGGGTGCCGGCCTTGCCCTGCGCCTGCTCGTCGGTCTTCAGCTTGGTCTTGTCCTGCGCCTGCTTCAGCTTGGTCTTGTCCTGAGCCTGCTGGTCGGTGGTGCCGGCCTTGCCCTGCGCCTGCTCGTCGGTCTTCAGCTTGGTCTTGTCCTGAGCCTGTTGGTCGGTGGAGGTGCCGGCCTTGCCCTGCGCCTGCTCGTCGGTCTTCAGTTTGGCCTTGCCCTGCGCCTGTTGGTCGGTGGAGGTGCCGACCTTGCCCTGAGCCTGCTCGTCGGTCTTCAGCTTGGCTTTGCCCTGGGCCTGCTCGCCCATCTTGGAACCGCCCTGGCAGTCGGCCTGCCCGGAAGCGCAATTGGCGTCTGCGCCAGATTGGCTTTCGGGCTGTTGTGTCTGAGCCATTGCCGTTCCACAGCCGAGCCCGATCGCCAGCATGCTGGTAATGAGAACATGTTTCATGGGGAAATCTCCCTGGGTAAGGTTCGTCCCTTCAGTGCGTAGAACCAGAACCCAAAAAAAATGTTCCGAGATAGTTGAGTGAGGTCTAAAAAAATGACCTCACTCAGGACCATATGATCGCGGGCGGAAGCCGTCGTTAAAATGACCTTTTCAACCTTGCCGATTGCCCTAGCTCTCTCCTGAGAGGAGGCCGGATATGGCAATTTATAGTCTGAGGGTGGTCAGCTTCATTTTCGTGGCACTGGCTTTCGTTCCGGCCGCTGCGCATTTCTTCGCGATGTTCAACAAGATGAAGCTCGACGGGCCAAACTATCTGGCTGCGCAGCGCGCCTATGATGGATGGAGCCTGTTCGGAATCGTGGTGCTGGGAGCATTGCTCTCTACGGCCGCCCTGGCGATCCTGCTCTACCGAGCGAGTGCATCTTTCGGCTTGGTTGTCGTCGCCTTTCTCAGCATCGGCGCCACGCAATTTGCCTTCTGGACGCTGACCTACCCAATCAATCAGGCGACCCGGAACTGGACTGTCCTGCCTGAAAACTGGGAGCTGCTGCGGCGCCAATGGGAGTATTCACATGCCATCGCCGCCGGCCTCAATGCCTTGGCGTTGCTTGTGCTTTTCCTATGGGCGCTTCGCGCTGCGGTGCGTTGAACGACCACGTCTTCACCAGCACGGCCGCCGAGCGGGCAGGAACCCCAATGAAGCGAAATCACTGACCCGCCCGATGTTTCCAGCGTGGCCCGAAAATGAAGCGGTACTATTTCGATCTTCAAAACGGTGACGGCGCGGTACCCGACGATGACGGGCAGCTGTTCGAATCCCGGGAACAAGCCAGAGCGGAAGCAATTCGTATTTTGCAGGATGTTGCCCAAGACGAAATGCCCGACTGCGATTTCGTCAAGGTAACCGTCAAAGTACGCGATGAGATCGGTGCGCAGATGTTTGAGGCATCGCTTGTTCTGACCTCCGGATGGAGCGTGTGATGCCGCAGTGCTAGCGGCGATACCGCACCGGGATTTGCACGACGTTCTCCGATCCAGGCAGATCAAAGGCCATGGCCAGTTGACGTACGGAGGCCATCTCCACGATCAGTTCTTCGATCGAAAAATCCGGCAGGCCGGTCTTCACCCTCTGCCTCACCTTGGCCGCAAGTTCATGAACCCGCACCGGGACGAAAAGCGGGCTGTCGTCCAGCAGCTTGCTGATTTCGATGACCACATCGGCGTCGATGTCTTTCGGCAATTCCCGCATGGGCGTCACCTCCTCTCGAAGCAACAGCCCGTCATGTCGATGCGACGGGCGATCAGGCGTTGAGCGCCGGGCAAGAGGATCGGAGAGGGACGTGCTCGGCGCTGGCCGATAGCCAGATTCATAAAGCTGCGGGCCTCGGTGTGTCACGAAAAAATATCGGTACGAAAATTACCAAGCGGCTCATCCCACGCAATCCACAAGCGCCTTCCCCGAAATCGCGACTCCGGCAGCGCTGTTCCCGACAGAGGAGGAACAAAAAATATGGGGAGGAACAAAAAATATGGCCCGGAATTGAGACTGACGAATCGGAGGATCTAGCCATGGACAGCAAGGAAGAAAAGATCAAACGGCGAGCCCATGAAATCTGGGAGCAGGAGGGCCGGCCGGCTGGCCGCGAGCAGGAGCACTGGGACCAGGCCGTGCAGGAGATCGAGGCTGAGGGTTCGGAGACTGAACGTGGCCCGGTTTTGCCTGATCCGACAGTTGCAGCCGATTCCAATAGCTCAAAGCGTTGATCGTCAAATCCATGGCGTCTTGAGAGTACGATCAGGCAACCAAATTGGTGGAACCTCGTTTGCCGGACAGCAACCAGAGGAGGTTTCGATGAAGAGGTTCTTTTTACTCCTGGTCCTGGCCGCCGTCCTTGCGCTCGGCGCCTGCGACAACAATATCGAGCCGATGAAAGCCAACACCGGCACCATCAACAAGAACCCACAGATTGACCAGGCCGCCAGACCAGAGTCCACGACTGGTGGTGATCAGCCAGCCACTGTGCCTCAGGGCAAATGAACTCGGTCTCACATTGCGACACACCTCTGCTGCGCGTCGCCTATCTCGATGGTGGACTGCGAGACGGCGCCCCGGTTATCCTGCTGCATGGCTGGCCCGACGACGCGACGACATACGCTCGCATTTCGCCAGCCCTTCATGAAGCTGGCTTTCGGACGTTTTCGCCTTGGCTGCGAGGCTTTGGGCCGACATCGTTCCTGTCAGAAGAAACCATGCGCTCGGGCGAGATTGCCGCGATGGCGCAGGATGTGCTGGATTTTGCCGATGCGCTTGGCCTCAGCCGCTTTGCGGTTGTCGGACACGATTGGGGCGCCCGGATATCCTATCTGCTCGCGTCGGTTTTCCCGGACCGCATCAAGTGCTGTGCTGCGCTGTCGCTCGGCTGGCAACCAGGCAAACCAGCAACGCCGGCGCCCGGACAAGCGAAAGCATTTTGGTATCAATGGTTCATGGCGACGGCACGGGGCGCTGAGTTCGTACGAAACAATGGCAAGAAATTCGCCAGATACCAGTGGGATAGCTGGGGCCCATTAGGCTGGTTCGACGACGCTATTTTCGATGGTGTCGCGAGTTCGTTCGAAAATCCTGACTGGGCGGATGTGACGTTGCATTCCTATCGGGTCAGATGGGAAGAGGCCGAGCCCGATCCACGCTATGCCGAACTCGCCCGCCGGCAAGCAGCGGTCAAGATCATCACGGTGCCAATCCTGACGCTTCATGGTGGCGACGACCGCGTTGTGTTTGCCCAGTCCTCAGAGGGGTTCGAAAAGCATTTCACCGCGTTCTACAGGCGGGTGGTGCTGGATGGCATCGGACACTTCCCGACGCGTGAGGCTTCTGATCAGGTTTCGCGATTGTTGGCTGCGTTTCTCGATAGCCATGGCAAGCGCTGAAGTGGGGTCGTCATTCGACCTCATAGTACAGACCGGAACCTGACGCATCGCCGTGCATTTCGTCTCCATGCATGACGAACCGAAATGCGGTCTCGCAATCAATCGGCAGCCAGGGAGAATTTGAATGCAAGCTTCAGGCGCAATCTCAACACACCATGCTGGCCAACTGGCCATAGAACCGTTTGCCGGCACGGTGACGGTACGATTTTCCGACGCCATAGTCGCTGCCACGGAACGGGCGAAAGTGCTTCAGGAAGAAGGACATGAGCCCGTGTTCTACATCCCTTTCGAAGACATCTATTTCGACCTTTTCGAAAAGACGAACACCACCAGCCGCTCCCCTTTGAAAGGCACCGCGAGCTACTGGCGCGTCCATGCGGTGGGCAGCTCGGCTGACGATGTCATGTGGGCATACGAGACGCCTGAAACCGCGGCGCGGCCCATTGCACGTCATGGTGCATTCGATCCGGAAAAGGCGCGCATCGATGCCGAGCCCGCGGAGGACAGACGGCACACGCCCCACGTCCCGGAGTAGATTGCCCGTTCGCAGCGGGGCGATCTGAATTCAAGGCTGGTGCTGACGGCGCGGAAACTCGTCATCAAGGATGCATAGTGCCTCCTCATATTTGACAGTCGATGCCCCGACCTGTCGTGCCTGCCAGATATTGTCCGCCAGATCCGCGCGCTTCACCGGCAGCGCCAATGGATTCGATGCCGCTCGTCGCACAAACGCGAAGTAATCCTCACCGGACCTGCGCGACATGGCGTCGACGGCCGAAGCGATCGTCGGGCCAAAACCGGCCTCTTCCAACTTGGTCCGGTCCCAGCCTTCGCCCTTTTCGAGGACGTCATGGAGATAGGCGACGACCTTCTGGTCCTTGGTTTCGACCGCGTCAACGATACGGCGGCAGTGCTCGATATACGGTCGCCCGGTCTTGTCGCGCTGTGCTGCGTGGACCTCTTCGGCAATCTTGGCCGCCCGGTAAAACATGCTCATCTGGCTTGTCCTTCAGACATGGTTTCACCATCGCTCCTCAGTATCGTGGTGCGGCAGGTCTATTCCGCAGCAAACCCAGCCAAGTCGCTGCCTCGATCCATAATTGTAGCGCGGTTCCAGCCGAGCCGGATCGTCGAACGTTCCGATATGCAGCGCGATCTCTCCGGGCGATGCGTCATAGGCAAGGCTGAGCGGCGATCCGCAGGCGGAGCAGAACCCCCTACGGGCAATCGGCGAAGACCTGCGATAGGTCGGCGTCGCATTGGTCCAGGTCACGCTTTGGGAAGGCACCCAGGCCAGAACCGCGAACGCACTGCCGGTCGCCCGCCGGCACATATCACAATGGCAGTAATGCACTCTCGGTTCGCTTCCAACGCGGAAGCGGATCGTGCCGCAGAGACATCCTCCGCTCAGTTCCATTTTGGCGCCCCGGCTGACTTGCCGCTCCAACGCCTCTCGCGCGGTCTCATGCGAGCACCTCCATTCATCTCAGCGGAAACGCCAGCCATTTACGTCGGTTCCTGTGGCTATCTCAGGAACCAGTGCTTGCGCGCGGCGTTGCGTGTCTTTGCCGACAACGGGAGGAACCAGGGAAAATGCATCGCCGGTTGGAGAAGCGCTGATGTCGATGCCGGGGCTGGCATACGGTCCTCTCGGCGATCGATGCATGCATATCTGCGTGGATATGCAGCGGCTGTTTGCAGAGCCGTCCGAATGGGCAACACCCTGGATCACCCGGGTTCTCCCGCAGATCGAGAGGCTGGTCGAAAGACGCGCGCCACAGACGGTCTTTACACGCTTCCTGCCCGCCGGGAAGCCGGGGCAGGGCGTCGGCACATGGAAGCGCTATTATGAGCGCTGGGCTTCCCTGACGATCGAGACGATCGGGCCCGAAATGACCGAACTGTTGCCGTCTTTAGCCGGCTACTGTCCGCCAGCGGCGATCGTCGACAAGCACATCTACTCGCCCTGGTTCGAAGGGCGTCTCAGAGCGCTCCTGGTGGAGCGCGGCATCGATACGCTGGTCATCACCGGCGGCGAAACGGATGTTTGCGTTCTGGCCACGGTGCTCGGGGCCATCGATTTCGGCTATCGCGTGGTTCTCGTCACGGACGCGCTGTGCAGTTCTTCCGACGCAACCCATGACGCACTGCTGACGGTTTACCACCAACGTTTCGCGCAGCAGGTCGAGACGGTTGAGATGGAAACGGTTCTCTCGAACTGGACTTGACGTCCGCTAACCCGGCCCGGGTGGGAGCGTCCATGCTTCCTTGCGCGGTTGGGCTGCCTATCTGTTAAGAGAATGACGGACACCAGAACAGGTAGCAGGACGTGACGCAACGATCGGGAAGTGCTGATCTTCCACTCCATGGCGGGCGCGTGCCAAAATGGCTCGGCGACCGCATGACGCGTCTTGGCGCCGTGATGTGCGAGGCGATCATTCATCACTATGGTCGAGACGAGCTGCTGCGGCGGCTGGCGCATCCATTCTGGTTCCAGTCCTTTGGTGCTGTTATGGGCATGGACTGGCACTCGTCAGGAATAACGACCAGCGTCGTGGGCGCTTTGAAGCGTGGCCTCACGCCGCTTTCCGGCGAGCTCGGCATCCATGTCTGCGGTGGTCGCGGCGCGCATTCGCGCAAAACCCCGCATGAGCTGGAAGCCATCGGCCAACGCGTCGGCTTCGACGGAGCGGGCCTGGCAACCGCCAGCCGGCTGGTCGCCAAGGTCGACAGCGCCGCCGTCCAGGACGGTTTCGATCTCTATCTGCATGGCTTTATCGTCGCCGATGACGGTCACTGGGTTGTGGTGCAGCAAGGTATGAACGGCGACAGCAAGGTGGCGCGCCGCTACCATTGGCTTTCCGAGGGCCTCAAGAGTTTTGTCGACCAGCCGCATGCCGCCATCGAGGGCGCCCATCAAGGTGAGATCGTCAACCTGACCGACCGGCGTGCCGAGGCGTCCCGCCTAGGGCAACTTGACCTTTTGCAGGATCTCGGACCGGATCGCATCCTGGGCGAGCTGGCGGCATTGGAGCGTGGCGCGGAGCCGACGCGCCGGCAGGAGCCGGAACAACCGCTGCTGCCGCATTTGGTCATGCCGGCCCACCATGACGTTCGCGAAAGCGATGTCGTCATGCATCGCCTACACGGCAATATCGCAGCCGCCGCGGACCGCGGTCCCACCGATTTCGCCGAGCTCCTTCTGGTCCCCGGCGTCGGCGCACGCACAGTGCGCGCGCTGGCCCTCGTTGCCGAGGTGGTGCATGGCGCTCCTTGCCGTTTTTCCGATCCCGGCCGCTTCTCGCTGGCGCATGGCGGCAAGGACAGGCATCCATTTCCGGTACCGCTGAAGGTCTATGACGAGACGATCGGGGTTCTGAAGTCGGCCGTGCAGAAGGCAAAGCTCGGTCGCGATGAAGAAATCGGCGCCTTGAGGCGGCTCGACGATCAGTCGCGGCAAGTCGAGCGATACGTGACCGGCCCCAGCCTGAAGGAAATTGTCGCGGGAGAATTCGACCAGTCGCATCTGCTTGGCGGGCGCAGCGTGTTCGGGTGGGAAGCTGCGCCGGACACAGCACCTGCCGAGCGGAGCAAGAAAGCGTGAGAACGAGACAGAGGGCTGTAGATCAGTCGGCCAGATCGATCAGCGCGACACCGAGGTCCGGACGCTTGCTGCGGCGCAGATGACCGGGCGCTTCCACCAGGGTGATTTCGAGCGTTGGTCGAACGATGCCGTCAAGCAGATGTCCACCCCGGGTGGTGCCGTCGCTCAATCCAAGCACCGCATGGACGTGCAGGCTGGGCTTGTCATCATCACCCAGTGCAACATCGCCGATCGCGCTCAGAACCTCGCACTGTTCGCCGATAGGGATTTTGCGGTAGGTCTTCGCGGTCGGATCAAACCAGCCCACGGTGGCTTTTTCGAAAGCCCCTATGGCGGTCAATGACGCACTGCCGATCTCCTGGTCGACCGCGAAGGCGGTCAGTGCCGCGAACGCTTCTTCGCCTGGGTCGAGCACCACGACGAATGTCCGTTGTCCGCCGATCTCATTGACGAGCTGAGATTTCATCCCTGTGCTTCCATCGTTCGGCCCAAGGCCCTCGCCGAGATCAATGGGCGCGGTGTTCCGCATTGCGCTTGCGGGTCGCTGCAGCTTTCTTTGCCGATTCGGATCGGCTTGCGGCAGACCGTGATGCCGATGCCTTGCCGCCGCTTTTGCCGCCTTTGTGCGCCGCGGGATGGCCCGTGTGTTTGCCGCGGCCCGAACCGCCTTCCTTCTTGCCACCGCCATCGTCCTTGTTGACGGTAGCCCATGCACGCCGCTCTGCTTCCTTGTCCGAAACCCCGCGCTTCTCGTAGCCCTCGGCAATGTGGTCGGCTTTACGCTCCTGCTTGTCAGTGTATTTCGATTTGTCGCCTCGTGGCATGGCCTGCTCCTATTGAATAAGGGCTGAACGTCGATTTGACGCGCTGGTTCCAACAGAAGTTCGCGTAGCCAATGCCGCATCGCGCGGCATGGCCAAACACCGTCGCGCGGCGCAAGCTAACGCTTTTCGGGGAGAGCGCAGCAGCAAGGCGAGGGGAATTGGTTCAGCCGATTGCCAATCTCACGACGAGGGCCAGGATCACGACACCGACCAAGCCGGCTATGAAGATGACCCGACGGGTGCGCGTTCGCAGGATGATCTCGCCTTGTCTCGCCTGCTCCGCAGAGAATACAGGTCCATTGTCATCGTCACCGTCGTTGCCATGCCGACCATCGCTCATGATCGCCTCCTTCCGGCTCTTGGCACACAACCATCGCTTGACCGGGGAGGTTCCGATTGCATCGATCCGGCCAGCAGAAAAAGGATCACAGGCCCGTGAGGAGGGAACTTTGCCCTCCGCGAGTGGTTTGGGCCGCTTAAGACCCAGCCAGCCCGGAGCCAGCCATGTCCGATGCCAAAATTTCCAGCGGCTTGAGCAGACGCATGTTCATGACGGCCTCTGTTTCGGCGGCGGCGGCGATGCCGCTTGTGAATTCGCCAACGAGAGCTGCCCAGCCCGCGTCTGCAAAACCGGCCGAACCGCGCGATTTGTCGGCGGTTTCGATGCGTATCAACAAGCAGACCTACAACCTCGCGCTCGACAATCGAACCAGCCTGCTTGACGCGCTGCGCGACCATGTCGGCCTGACCGGCACCAAGAAAGGTTGCGATCACGGTCAGTGTGGTGCCTGCACGGTGCTGATCGACGGAAAGCGGGTACTGTCCTGCTTGAGCTTTGCCGTCATGAACCAGGGCCGGGAGATCACAACGGTGGAAGGCCTGGCTTCGGCGGACGGGGAACTGCATCCGGTCCAGCAGGCCTTCGTCGACCACGATGCCTTTCAATGCGGCTATTGCACACCGGGTCAGATCATGTCCGCCATCGGTTGCATCAACGAAGGCCATGCTGGGTCGGAAGATGATATTCGCGAATATATGAGCGGCAATCTATGTCGCTGCGCGGCCTATCCCAACATCGTTGCGGCGATCGTTCAGGCACGCGACGAGACCAGGAGGGCTTAGGATGCGCCCGTTCGTATATGAAAGACCAACCAGCGTCTCCACGGCAATCGCCATGGCGTCCCGTCCCCATGCCGTGCATGTTCCGCCAACCGGCGCCGACACGCAGGTCATCGCCGGCGGCACCAATCTGGCCGACTACATGAAGCTCGGTGTCGCGCGGCCGGAGCGACTGCTCGACCTCAACACTCTTACCGAGCCGGCCTTGCGGCAGATCAGGATAGACGATGATAAGATCCGGTTTGGTGCGCTGGTCCGTATGGGTGAAGCAGCCGACAACAATGATGTCCGGCGCCGTTGCCCGGTCCTCGCCGACAGCTTGAAATTCGCTGCCAGCGGTCAGCTTCGCAACATGGCGAGCCTGGGCGGCAATGTGCTGCAACGTACGCGCTGCGAGTATTTTCGAGAGATATCTTGGCCGTGCAACAAGCGCGAACCGGGCTCCGGCTGCGCTGCGATGGAAGGGTCCAATCGCCAGCATGCCGTGCTGGGTACGAGCGATGCCTGCATTGCCACGTATCACGGCGATTTCGCGCAGGCGCTGGTTGCGCTGGACGCCACCGTCGATGTCGAAGGCCCGCGGGGAAGGCGCACGCTTGCTTTTGCCAAGCTGCATAAACGGCCGGGCGAAACGCCCGACATCGAGACGGATCTGGCCGCCGACGAGCTCATTACCGCCATCGAAGTGCCGCTCGCACGGTGGAGCAGCCGGTCGCGCTATCTGAAGATACGCGATCGCGAATCCTACGCGTTTGCGCTGGCGTCCGCGGCTGTCGCGCTCGACATGGATGGCGAGACGGTAAGGAGTGCGCGCATTGCGCTTGGCGGAGTGGCGACGGTGCCGTGGCGTGCGCGCGAAGCAGAGGACGCGCTACAGGGCAAAGTGCTTGACGAAGCCACGGCGCAGGAGGCCGCCGAGGCTGCTTTCGCCGATGCCAGACCGCGCGAGCATAACGCATTCAAGATACCGCTCGGCAAGCGCACGCTGGTGCGGGCGCTGCTCGAAACCCGGGATATGAAGGGCTGAGCCATGAACCAAGCTGCACCCGCTCCAAGGGAAAACCAGGGCGATCCCGTTGTTCGCATTGACGCCCGGCTAAAAGTTACCGGACAGGCCGGCTATCCCGCCGACATCGTTACGGCCAACGTCGCCTACGGTGCCCTTGCCACCAGCAGCATTGCCCGGGGCAAGGTTTCCGAACTTCACACGAAAGACGCCAAGGCCGTACCCGGTGTGCTGGACATCGTCACCTATGGCGATCTGGACAGGACCGACATGCCGAAATTCGGCAACACCGGTGCAAGTTCGATTGGGCCCTTGCACGACAAGACGGTTTTTCACGATGGTCAGATCATCGCTCTGGTGGTCGCTGAAACCTTCGAGGCGGCGGAGGAGGCAGCGATGTTGGTCCGCGCCGACTATGAGGACGAACGGCCCAGCGCCAGCTTTGATTCCAAGGGCGTGAAGATGGAACCGGCTGCCGGCAAAAGCCCGATGTTCAAGGAGGATGCGAAGGCCGGTGACTTCGACGCCGCTTGGGCGGATGCGACGGTGAAGATCGACGAAAAATATTCGACGCCGACCCAGCATCATAATCCGATCGAGCTGTTTTCGACCACCGCCATATGGCAGGGCGACCAGTTGACGATACACGAACCCAGTCAAAACGTTACGGGCTGGAAGGTGGAACTGGCACGCCAACTGAAGCTCGATCCGGCCAATGTGCGGATCGTCAGTCCCTATATCGGCGGCGCCTTCGGCTCCAAGGGGCCGATGACGGCACGCACTGCTATCGTTGCCGTCGCGGCGCGGCGCATCGGCCGGCCGGTTCGCTGCGTCGTCAATCGCATGCAAGCCTTCGGTACGCAGACCTATCGCGCCGAAACGCGGCATCGGATCCGCATGGGCGCCGGCAAGGACGGCCGCATCACGGCGTTCGGACATGAGGCCTGGGAGGTGACGTCACGCCCTGACCCTTATGTCGTCGGCGGCACGTCCGCCACCGCGCGCATGTACGATTACGGCTCCGTTCTGACGCATGTTTCGCTGGTTCATGCCGACCGCAACACGCCTGGCTACATGCGATCGCCGCCGGAGACGCCTTATGTCTACGCGCTGGAAAACGCCATGGACGAAATGGCCGTGGCCCTCGGTATGGATCCTGTCGAGTTTCGTCGCATCAATGAACCGGAGAAGGAGCCGATCGGAGGCAAGCCATTTTCCAGCCGCTCACTCATCAAGTGCTACGACCAGGCGTCCGAGGCCTTTGGCTGGTCGAAGCGCGATCCCAGGGTCGGCTCGATGCGCGACGGCGATTGGCTGGTCGGAATGGGCTGTGCGACGGCAATCTATCCGACTGCCGCCGCACCTTGCGCGGCCCGGGTTCGTCTCACCGCCGATGGCGAGGTTCGGGTCCAGTGCGGCTCCCATGAAATCGGCACCGGCGTTCGCACCATCGCCGGCCAAATGGCGGCCGAAAGGCTGGGGGTCGGCATGGACAAGATCAGCGTGGAGATGGGCGACAGTGCCTTGCCGCCGGCTCCCGTGTCGGGCGGATCGATCTCGACCGCCAGCGTCTGCTCCGCGGTCATGAAAGCCTGCGACGCGATACGCGAAAAACTGTTTGCCGCCGCTGCGGGCAAGGGGGCTCCGCTGGCAGGTTCGCCCAATGCGAAGCTGGATTTGAAGGGCGAAGAGGTCGTCACCGAGACCGGCAAGTCCGCCAAGCTGGCCGATGTCTTCAAGGCCATGCAAGTCGGCGCCATCGAAGAATATGCCGAGTTTGCGCCGAAGGGTTCTTCGCCTGAAGCCCTGAGGAAACTCTATGCCGGACAATCGGAGTTTCATGGTGGAGAGAACGACGCAGATTCGGTCAAATATGCGTTTGGCGCCGAGTTCGTCGAAGTGCGCATCAACAGCTATACACGCGAAATCCGGGTGCCGCGCATTGTTGGAGCCTTCGCTGCCGGGCGCATCATGAACACGCGCACCGCGCGCAGCCAGCTGATGGGTGGCATGATCTGGGGCATTGGCCAAGCGTTGCACGAGGCCACCGAAATCGATCAGCGACACGCGCGCTACGTGAATCGCGACCTGCAGGACTATCTCGTGCCGGTCAACGCCGACATCAAACAGGTCGACGTTATCCTGGTCCCCGAAATCGACCACCAGGTCAATCCTGCCGGCGTCAAGGGCTTGGGCGAACTCGGCAATGTCGGAACGGCTGCTGCCGTGGCGAGTGCCGTCTATCATGCCACCGGCAAGCGCATTCGCGATCTGCCGATCAGAATAGATGATTTGATAGGCTGACGATCAAGAGCTCTGGACGGAGCATGGAACTCGTAACCCATAGGAAATTCAAAAACGGCAGGTTGATGCCGTGGGGAAAAGGCACGGTCATCACCGGAGCAAAGGGATTTGTCTACCTCTGCGGCAATACGGCAACCGCCGAAAATTACGATCCTGCCGGAAAGAGAGGAGGGGGCTTCCCTGGCGATGCGGCGGCACAGTGGCGCGCAATTTTGGCGAACATCAAATCATATCTGGAAGAACTCGGCAGCGCGCTCGACTATCTCATCCGGCTGACCTTCTTCATCAAGGGGCCATTTCCCGATGGCGGCGTTCTAAGTTCACCCAATTTTCGTCTCGACGTACTGGACGAGTTCTTTGCCGAGCATTGCCCGGAGCACTGCAGCTATAACAACCCGCCGCCCTCCGAGGTGATCGGGATTGCAGCGCTTGCGCAAGCCGACATCGTCGTTGAAATTGTCGCGGTGGCGGCGTTGCCTGACTGAAAAAGTTTTCGCGTGCAGCGATAGCTTAGTTGCCTTGGCTCTCGAGTGTCACTCCGGGGCTGTGGCCGGAGCCGTGTAACGTCGGCGCACAGCGTCAAGCACCCGCTTGCGGCTCTCCTGCGCCGACAGGGTCTTGTCCTCTTCCGCCTCGGCGGTTTCGCGCGCCAGGTCCTTGTCCCTGATCTGATGTCGAAACCATTTGGAATAGTCGCCGGTGCGCAAGTGAAACTCCCAAGTCTTGTCGTCTATGCCCTCGGCGATCTGAGCGAAGATCATCAGATTGTGAGCCCTGAGGTTCATCGCATTGTCAGGGCCATGGAAATAGAAGCTGCCGGCTTCGTCGAGCTGGCCTTCGGCATATTTCCGGCTGTGCCGCTTGAGTGACTGACGTGGTTCCACCACCTTGACCGTCTTGACTTTCTTGCCCGCCTGCGGCCGCCAGAACAGCACGCGCGCGCCCTTGGGGCTGGGGATGTCCTTTGGCGGCTCAATGCCAGTCTCCTTGCAGAAGACCTTCACCACGTCCTTCGCCTTGGGGCCAAGCGCAATGATGGCTGTCACAAGGCGCAAGGCGTCTGTCGAGATCGCCTCGGGGTGAACGGTGATCAAGATTGTGCCCGGCAATTCCAATGAAAGGACCGCCCGCGTATCGTCGCGCCGCTTGGGCAGAAGATGGTGCGCTTCATCGATGACGAGCCAGTGCGGTCTCGCGGTGCGCCGGCGGAAACTGCTCAGGCCAGGCAGCAGGTCGGCAAAGAAATCCGGCCTCTCGTCGACGCGCAGGGCCAATCCGTTGACGACAATGTTGCTGTCGGCCTTGGCGATCAGATCCAGCACCTGCGCCTTTGTCGGCGCGCTTGAGCCGTCTCCCAGGCGAACGGCGCCTTCGAGGCCGTCATAGTCGCCTTCGGGATCGAAGACGCAGAACTGAAAACCACTTTCGACGAAGCGTTCCGTCAGCGCGGTGGCCAAGGTGGATTTACCAATGCCGGAACTCCCGGCAATGAGGATCGTGTCGCTCGGCGACAGGTAGACATCATCGCCGCCAGACGACCCAAGAACGATGCCGTCATGGCGCTTCGGCACTATCGCGTGATCACGCTTTATCAGCTTTGCGATCAATTGCTCCACGCCCTTGCCGCGGGCGCCACGCATGACCAGGTTGGCTGTATCCTTGACCGCCGGAATTGCATTGTCGACGGCGGCGCTGCAGCCACAGGCTTGCAGGAACGCGTGGTCGTTCTCGGCGTCGCCGACGCCGACGACGTTGTGCGGCGAAAGTCGAAGGTCCTGAAGGGCCGCAGCGAGCCCGGTGGCTTTGTTGATGCCGCTCGGCAGGATCATCACCGCGCCCTTGTTGAAGATGATTTCCAGTTCGAGACCCATCTTCTTGATGATATCGAGCACGGTCGCCTGATGGGGTTCCCAGGTCGCGACGATCGATCGCCCGACCGAAAGCGGCTTGACGCCCTGCCGCTTCAATCTGGCGACGAATTTGGGCTCGGGCGATGGGGCGATCACCCGCTCTTCCTCGCTGGCCGGCGTGTAGATCATCGCGCCATTCTCAGCGACGACCTTGTCGAAGAGGCTAAGCTCGGGAAAGACGCGCTTGAGATCGGGCAGTTCACGCCCGGTGACGAGAACCAGCTTGCGGCCGCTTTTCTTGAACCGCTCAAGCGCGGCGAGCGTCTTCTTGGCGACGATCCCATCATGAGCCAGCGTGCCGTCATAGTCTGCCGCCAATGCAATGAAATACATTCCGCCGACCCTTCTCGTTCCGGTTGCCCTGTGGCTAGAACGTGTGATCGAGACAAAGGCTCCCCACCGACCGGATCGTAGGTGGAGGAGGGGCGGTTCGCCCTCGGAAATCAGGAACTCCTTCGGTGCCGGTACGTTGACCAGACAAGCCGGGAACCGTCCCGGTCTTTGCTGGCGGCGTGCAAACCCCGTCGCCGAAATCCACACCAAGCGCAATGAAAGGTAAGGCCATGGGCTTCTTTTCGAAGGACATCAAGACACTCGACGATCTCTTCGTGCACACGCTGCGCGACATCTATTACGCCGAAAAGCAGATCGAGAAGGCGCTGCCGAAGATGATCGACAAGGCAACCGACCCGCAATTGAAAGCCGGATTTGAAAAACACCTCGACCAGACGAGAGGCCATATCGAGCGCGTCGAACAGGTGTTTGAGTTGCATGGCGTCAAGGCCAAGGAGGTCAACTGTCCGGCAATCGACGGTATTCTCGAGGAGGCCGACGATGTGAGCGGTGACGTCGATGACAAGGAGGTTCTCGACGCGGCGCTGATTGCTTCGGCGCAGGCCGTCGAACACTATGAGATGACCCGCTACGGGACGCTCATCGCCTGGGCCAAGCAACTCGGCCGCACCGACTGCGCCAATGTGCTGGCCAAGAACCTGAGGGAAGAACAGGCGACAGATCGCAAGCTCACCGAAATGGCGGAAAGCAAGATCAACCTGCAGGCAGCCGAATAGGGCTGCAATCCGGCCGGCTGGTAACTCGGCCGGCCGGATTGCTGGCAGGTTTCCACTCCGTCAGCGAGACGGGTCGACGCCCAAGGCCGTTGATTGCTTGCGCAGCGCCTCATCGTCATCCTGCGGCGCATGCCGAGCAGATCCTGCGATTTCCGTGTAGATGCGGTACGCTACACAAGTGAGCGCCACCATGAAAAGCAGACGGCCCATCCATCCTACTCCTTGCTCATGGATTCATTCCGGCCATCCTCAGTACCCTCCGACGACCGGCAAGATTTCGCCGGTGATGTAGCTCGAGCAATGCGGCGAAGCGAGGAACACATAGGCCGGCGCGAGTTCTTCCGGTTGCGCGGGTCGTTTCATTGGCGTGTCCGCGCCGAATTTCGAGACGTCGTCGGCTTCCTTGTCCGACGGATTGAGCGGCGTCCACACCGGACCCGGTGCGACCGCATTCACCCTTATGCCCTTGCCGATGAGATTGCCCGACAGGGCCCGCGTGAAGGCATGGATGCCGCCTTTGGTCATCGAATAGTCGACCAGTTGTTTTGAACCGTCGATACCGGTTACCGAACCGGTGTTGATGATCGCCGAACCTGGCTTCATGTGCGGCACCGCTTCCTGCGCCATATGAAAATAGCCGTAAAGATTGGTCTTCAGCGTCGTGTCGAAATGTTCTTCGGTCAGCTCGCCGAAATCGCTGGAATGGATCTGGAACGCAGCGTTGTTGACCAGCACGTCGATGCGACCGAATTTTTCAACGGTCTCCATGACCGCCTTGTGGCAGTGGCTGCGTTCGCTGACATCGGCCTTGACCAGGATGCAGCGTCGTCCCTCCTTTTCCACCGCTGATTTGGTCTCTTCAGCATCCTTGTCCTCGGCCAGATAGACGATCGCGACGTCGGCGCCCTCGCGGGCGAACAACACCGCCACCGAGCGGCCGATGCCGGAATCGCCGCCCGTGATGAGTGCTACCTTTTGGTCGAGTTTTTTCGATCCGAGATAGTACGGCGCATCGTACAGCGGCTCCGGCTCTAGCGCCCATTCGTGCCCCGGTTTGGGCTGATGTTGCTCGGGGAAGGGGGGCTCGGGATATTCACGGGCGCCAGCCTGCATGGCGCCTTGCTGCTTCCCACCGCCATTCGATTTGTCCTTGGCATCGACGCCACGTTGGATATGGCGCTGCTTGGCCGCTTCACCGGCTATTTCTGACTTCATCTGCATGATCGTCTCCTTGGCTTGGAGAGGAAACAACGCATGTCAGGCAAAAAGGTTTGCGCAAAAGATCGACTTGCCGAGAGGATTCCGGCCAGCGTTTGGCAACGCGTAACGACGACATCGCCAGCTGCACCAATTCAGCTGCAATGCAGCCGCGCCAGCCACCGCCGCGATGGGATCGAGCACCGGGGCTTGCCCGCTGCCTGCGCCGCCTTGGCGGCGAGCCAAACGTGATGATGTGGATTGGGAAGCTATTGCGTCAAACTGGCAAAGCAGCGCCATCCGGTCTACTCCGGGCGTAGCCGCCGGAATTCTATCTTGGCGACAGCCCATCGAGCAGGAAGTCGAGGCCTTTTCGGAAGGCGCCATCCCAATCGTTGTCCAACAGCAGACGAGAGCGTTCGATTGTCGGGTAGTGTTCGCTGAGGTGTGTAAGACGCTGCTGTGCGGCTGCCCTGTCTTCTTCCGAGAGGTCGAAGCTTGCCCGGGTGAGGGTGGCGCCCATCACATAATTCCAGAGCGACCATATCGCGGCGTTCAGATTCGCGTCGGCAACACCGGCTCTGGACAAGGTCTTGCTCAACATTTCCAGGCGGCTGAGAATGTTCGGGCCGAGCGCCCGGCGCGGCAACAGCGATGCCGACCAAGGATGGCGCAACATTCTGGCGCGCCAGTCTTCGAGCATATGAACGACGTCTCCACGCCAGTCCGGAGACTCACCTGTTTCAGGCGATCTGCGATGTTCGAGCACCGAATCGAGTGCTAGATCAAAGACATCCTCCTTGTTGTCAACGTGCCAATACAGGCTCATCACACCCGAGCCGAGGCGATCGGCCAGCCGACGCATTGTCAATCCGTCTATGCCCTGGGCGTCCAGCAGTTCCACGGCGATCGCCACGATACGCTCTCGAGACAGCGGCGGCTCGCTGCTCGCCTCCTGGATGGGTTGAAGCTTTGTCCGTTGCGATCGTTTGCTGGCACTGCGGGGTTTGGCTGCCATCTGTCTTCCTTGCTGGCCGAACGTCGATTTTGGCAGGCACCGTCAGGAATGTCGACGCTGATCGCTTGACTAGTACGATGTACCATACGATGACTCGTACATCGCAGGATTCATCGTATGAGCGATCTGGTTTAAAGTTCATGCCGGCGGCGAGTGCGTTATTCGCAGTCAGCAGAGCCAGGAGAAATCATGTCACGCGCAATCAAGCATCTGCTTATCGGAGGGCTAATCATCATGACCATTGCAGTTCCCACTGCGTCGCCGGCGAACGAGTTCAAGCTGACCATCATCAATCCACAGACGCTCTACGACCCGTCGCCGAATGGCTACAGCACCGCCGTGATCGCACCGCGCGGAGCTCGGATTGCCTACATTTCCGGGCAGGGCGGCCAAGACAGCACAGGAGCCTTGTCACCCGATTTCGCCGTCCAGGTTAAGCAGGCCTACGCAAATTTGCATGCGGCGCTCGGGGGCATCGGCGCCAAGCCGGATCAGGTGGCGAAGCTCACGGTCTTCGTGGTCGACCACGACATGTCCAAGCTCGATGTGTTAACCAGGAACGTCAAGGACATGTTCGGCGAGGCGTTGCCGGCGCAGACACTGGTTCCCGTTCCCAAGCTTGCAATCGACCCCATGCTTTTCGAGGTGGAAGCCACCGTTATTCTGGAATAGGGAGCCTGATCGCCCCAACTGACATGGGGTCGAGCACGCCGCCGACAGCCGCGCGTTGGAACCACCAATTCATTTTGGCTCCCACGAAGCAAAGCCGTCACGACGCATACACTCTATTGCTATTGCCGCCGCATCCAAAAGTCGCATAAGATAGATTATGGAACTAACGCATCGGTCAAGAACTGGAAATTGCCGCTGATTCTCATAGGCTTGAGCCGATTGTGCCGTATTGCCTTGAGCGGATGGCCAACGCTAGGCTGTCGAATGAAGATGGCAAACAGCGAGATCGAAGCGGCGATCGAAGTGTTCGTGCATGGCTTCAGCGCCGACAGAAGCCGCACCTTTCCTTACGAGGCCAGCCGCGTTGGACGCTTGTGGCTGATGCGCGATGCCGAGCGCAAGAATCTTCGTGACTACCGCGGCGAAGAATGGGTCGTCCATGACGTCGCCGCTCAAGAAGCCGATGCCGTCGTGCGGCAGCATGCACGGCCGGGCTTTGCCATTTCCGTTGTGATCGCGAACGAGGATCCGGACGGGCCGACACGAACCGCCTACAAAGCTCTCGGCTACCGGCTGCTTCGGACCGAAGGTTTTTTCGTCCACCGGTTGCGCCGGATTCCGAGCCCGCCAGCGGTTGCGGTTGCTTCGGTCGAACGCGTGCAGACAGCCGAACGGGCGGCGGCGCAGTTGGGAAAGATCATCCGCAGACAGCCGATCCCGGATCATTTGCTCGGCGACAGCGCGCCGTTGCGCCAGTATGTGGCAGTCGATGGCGCCGATATCGTTGGGCGCGTGCGCAGCTTGGATGCCGTGGAAGCCACGTGGTGTTCGAGCATGTATGTCGAGCCTTCGCACCGGCGTCGCGGCATTGGCCAGGCTTTGATGTCGAAAATGTTGCACGACGATCGGGCGCGTGGGTCGAGGTGCTCGGTGCTGGCTGCAACCCACGCCGGGGCTCTGCTTTATCCCCGGATGGGCTACGAACGGATCGGAACGCTGCTGATATTCGCACCAATGAACCGAAAGCCTGTATGAAAGTCTATTCGCATCACGCTGATTCGTAAGGGATTTCAATCGCCATCCCATCATAGGCCGGCTCGACGTTGGCGGGTGTCTCGGCCATCACCGTGGCGTAGTCGAGCGGCACGTGCATATGTGTCAACACCGCATGTATCGGCGCCAGCCGCTCGATCCATTCAAGCGCTTCGCCAAGGGACAGGTGACTGGGATGCGTCCGGTACTGCAGCGCGTCGATGATCAGCACGTCGAGGTCGCGCAGCCGTTCGGCGGTGGGTTCCGGAAAGTCGCTGATGTCGGGACAATAGGCGAGACCGCCAATGCGGAAACCGAGCGATACGATGTCGCCGTGGATCTGCGGCAGCGGCTCAAGGGTGAGGGTACCCCCCTCTCCTTCGATGACCACCGGCCTGGTGTGGTCGATGAGATGCGGCCTGACGATCGGCGGATAGGAACTGCCTTGCGGCGTCTCGAAACAGTATCCGAACGCTTCCCGCAACCGAAGCATCGTCGCCCTGTCGGCATGGACGTCGATCAGTTGGCGCTGATCGAGAACGAAACCGCGCAGATCGTCGATGCCATGGATGTGGTCGGCATGCGGGTGGGTATAGACGACCGCATCGACACGTTTAACGCCGGCCAGCAGCATCTGCTGCCGAAAATCCGGCCCCGTGTCGATGACGACAGTCGTGCGGCTGCCGTTCGCCGCGATCCGCTCGACGAGTGCGGCGGCACGCGTGCGCCGGTTCTTGGGGTTGTCGGGGTCGCAATTGCCCCAGTCGCCGGTGATGCGCGGCGTACCTGGGGACGAGCCGCAGCCGAGAATGGTGAGGCGCAGCCGGTCGGTCATCGTTCAGGCACTTTGCTCTACAGGCCGCGGCATCTTGCCGAACAGCCGGAAGAAATTATCCGTCGTCAAATCAGCGATTTCAGCTTCGCTGACGCCGATGGTTTCGGCCAGCACCTTGGCCGTGTGCGCGACATAGGCGGGCTCGTTGCGTTTGCCGCGAAACGGCACGGGCGCCAGATAGGGCGCGTCGGTTTCGACCAGCAGCCGGTCATGCGGCACATCGGCGGCAATGGCGCGCAACTCAGCTGAATTCTTGAAGGTGAGGATACCCGAGAACGACATGTAGCCGCCGAGAGCGACGCCAATTTCGGCGAGCCGATGTCCGGAAGAAAAGCAATGCAGGATGAAGGGGAAGGCGCCCTTCCCCGTTTCGGCCTTGAGGATCGCTGCCATGTCGTCGTCGGCGTCGCGCGAATGGATGACCAGCGGTAGGCCGGTCTCGCGCGCGGCTGATATGTGGGTGCGAAAGCCTTGCGCCTGCGCATCGCGGGGCGCTTTGTCGTAGAAGTAGTCCAGCCCGGCCTCGCCGATGGCCACCACTTTCGGGTGCGCGGATAGCCGCACAAGCTCCTCGACCGTGATATCCAGCTCTTCGGCCGCATTGTGCGGATGAGTGCCGACAGAGCAATAGACTTCGTCGAAAGTTTCAGCGATCTCAAGTACTTGCGGAAACCGCCTCACGCGTGTCGAGATCGTCACCATACGGTCGATTCCGGCGGCTAACGCGCGGGCGACGATGGCCGCCCGCTCCTCGGCGAAGTCGGGAAAGTCGAGATGGCAGTGACTGTCGACGAGCATCAGACGTTCGCGTCCGGCTGTTCGACATAACGTGGAAAAACCCCTTCCGGCACGGGTAACGCGGTGCCCGGCACCAGCGCATGGTCCGCGTGGACATGCACGAAGTCGCGGCTGTCCGCCGGAACCGCCAGCAGATCGAGCAGTTTCGCGGCTGATCCCGGAGTGAAGGGCTGACACAGCACCGCCACCCGGCGCACGACTTCGGCGGTCGTCCACAGCACCGTTTCCATTCGTTCCGGATTAGTCTTCTTCAGCGCCCATGGTGCCTCGCCGGCGAAGTAGCGATCGGCTTCCGCCACCACGCCGGAGATCGCCGCCAGCGCCAGATGGATGCCCTGCTCGGCCATCGCCTTGCGCGCGATGTCGAGAGCGGCGACGGCCTGATCCAGGATTGCTCTGTCTGCATCCGTCAGGTCGCCGCGCTGCGGCACCACGCCGCCGCAGTTCTTGGCGATCATCGACAGCGAGCGCTGCGCAAGGTTGCCGAGGCCATTGGCGAGATCGGCATTGGTGCGGTTGACGATCGCGTCATGGCTGTAGCTGCCGTCGTTGCCGAAGGGCACCTCGCGCAGGAAGAAGTAGCGCACCTGGTCGAGGCCGTAGTGCTCGACCATCGCGAACGGATCGACGACGTTGCCAACCGATTTCGACATCTTTTCGCCGCGGTTGAACAGGAAGCCATGCGCGAAAACGCGGCTCGGCAACTCAATGCCCGCCGACATCAGAAATGCCGGCCAATAGACCGCATGGAAGCGGACAATGTCCTTGCCGATGATGTGCGTGGCCGGCCAATAGCGCCATTGCTCGGCCTTTGTGTCGGGATAGCCGGCGGCGGTGATGTAGTTGGTCAACGCGTCGACCCAGACATACATCACATGTTTGTCGTCGCCGGGCACCGGCACGCCCCATTTGAAGGTGGTGCGCGAGATCGACAGATCCTTCAGCCCGGACTTGACGAAGCTGAGCACCTCGTTGCGGCGCTCGGTGGGACCGATAAAGTCTGGCTGGCTCTCATAAAGGGCCAGCAATTTTTCCTGATAGGCGGAAAGCCGAAAGAAATAGCTTTCTTCCTCGTTCCATTCGACGGGCGAGCCGAGCGGTTCGCGACGCACGCCATCCTCGCCGAGCGTCGTCTCGCTCTCGTCGAAATAGGCTTCCTGGCGCACCGAATACCAACCGCTATAACGGTCGAGATAGATGTCGCCATTGGCGGCCATCGCCTTCCAGATCGCCTGACAGGATTCGTAGTGGCGCGGTTCCGTCGTGCGGATGTAGTCGTCGTTCGAGCCACCCATCGCCTCGGTCATCGCGCGGAAAATCGCCGAATTGCGGTCGGCCAGCGCCAGCGGCGTTATGCCTTCCTTCTCGGCCGTTTGCTGCATCTTCAGGCCGTGTTCGTCGGTACCGGTCAGGAAGAAGACGTCCTTGCCGTCCAGGCGCTGGAAGCGTGCCAGGGCGTCGGTTGCAATGACCGTATAGGCGTGGCCGATATGCGGCTTGCCGTTCGGATAAAAGATCGGGGTGGTGATGTAGAACTTGTCGCGTGACATGAAGGAACCGTCATGAATGTCTGAATGGAAAGGCGTGGCGGTGGATATCGTATCGAGGCAGCATTTGCCATCCCGATCCAGGAAACCCAGTCACATTCGCATTGCAGAATTCAGGCGGTCGATCATGATCAGGGCGTGCTGCTTCTTGTCGAGATTGTAGGTATCGGTCTCAGATATAGCGTCCAGCGCCTCATGCCAAGTGTCGGACAACGTTTTGGCCCGTGCGAGATCGCCCGCCAGTGCTGCCTGACTTGCCGCGTCCGACAACAGGTCCAGCGCCCGGCGGTTGAAGATATCGAACTGGATCGCCTGATCGCGGCCAGCCACGGCTTCGGCGAGGCGAAACGCGCCGCCGACATCGCTCTTTCTGCCGGTGACCAGAGCGTCGAGCGTGGAGGCGATCTCCAGCCCGCCATACTGCGTCAACAGGATCGCGTTCCGGGCGCTGCCCCCTGCCCGCCCGACCAGTGCCGCGCGAGCCGCCGGATCGTCAGGCGGCGCGGGCTCGGTCGTTTCCAGCACCGTCATCAGGTCGTTGGCGTCGAGCGGGTTCAATCGCACCACCTGACAGCGCGACCGGATCGTCGGCAGCAGGCTGCCCGGCGCGTGGACAATCAGGATGAACAGAGTCCGTGCCGGCGGCTCTTCAAGATTTTTCAGCAACGCATTGGCCGCATTGGTGTTCATGTCATCGGCGGGGTCGACGATGACGACCCGATAGCTGCCGTCGTGCGAGGTCAGCGACAGGAAGCGGCTGACCTTGCGTATCTCATCGACGGTGACGACTGTCTTGAAACTCTTGGTCTTGTCGTTCAGCGGCCGGGTCAGATGCAGCACGGAAGGATGCGCCCCGGTGGCGATCTGGCGAAACAGCGACGAAGCCGGATCGGCAGTGGCAAGGCTTTCCGGCGCCTGCGCAAAATCCGGGTGCTTCAGCAGATGATGCGCAAGGTGGAAGGCGAGCGTCGCCTTGCCGATGCCGACTGGCCCGGAGAAGATCAGCGCATGCGGCAGCTTGCCCGCACGATAAGCGGCGGTGAGCACGCCTGCAGCTTGGCTATGCCCGACCAGAACGGGCGTTTCGGAGGGCTCCGGCACGCCGTCGAGCGTGTCGTGCTGCTCGGGTGCGATGCGTTCGAAGATCATGCCGGCGTTGCCTGCCTGTCGCGTGCCGGCGTTCTCGCCGCCAGTGCCGCGAACACCGCCGCGGTGACGACGTTCTCGACCGCGTCGGGCTCGGCGGCTGCGTCGACGACGATGCAGCGCTCCGGCTCGGCCTTGGCGATCGCCAGAAACGCCTCGCGGCGGGCCTGATGGATCGCCAGCGTCTCCTTTTCGAAGCGGTCGGCGACTGCCTCGGTGCCGCGCCGCAGCGTTGCGCGCCTCAGGCCTTCCGCCGGATCGATGTCGAAGATCAGCGTCATGTCCGGCATCATGCCGTTGATGGCGACCTGCTCCAGCGCATCCATGAACGCCGAATCGATGCCGCCGGTGACGCCCTGGTAGACGCGCGAGGAATCGAGGAAGCGGTCGCAAAGCACGATGGAACCACGCTCGACCGCCGGCCGGATGAGCTGCTCGACATGATCGGATCGCGCGGCGGCGAAAAGCAGCGCTTCCATCTTCGGTCCGAACGGTTCGGCCGCGCCCGAAAGCAGCACATGCCTGACGGCTTCGGCGCCCGGCGAGCCGCCGGGTTCGCGGGTAAGCAGCACATCGTATTTCTTGGCGCGCATCTTCCTGGCCAGCCGCTCGATCTGCGTCGACTTGCCTGCCCCCTCGCCGCCTTCGAAGGTGATGAAAAAACCGCGTGCCAACCGAGAGGCCTTCTTGTCCATGGCTGAATGGGATTGTAGCGCTCTAGATAGTCCGCGTTCGGCCAAACGTCCATGCCGTCAATTTTTGCCCTTGTGCAGTCGCCCCCAAAACCATGGCTGGTTTTGAGTGATATGCGTTATCGCAGCCAGCCGACCGCCAGTTCCTTGACGGCATCGAGTGCGCGCTGCGGCAGCGTGCCGACGCCGATCGATTCGGCGGCGAAAAGCGGTGTCTCCTGGCTGAGCGTATCGCCGATCCAGACGCGCAGCGCACCCACCGGCTGCCCCTCCTCCACCGGTGCAGCAACCGGGCCGTTGTAGACGATCCTGGCCGTCAGCTTGTCGCGGTTGGTGATCGGCAGGAAAATGTCGATCGGACCCTTGGCCTTCAGCGTCACCCCGGATTTCGCTCCGCCGAAAACCTGGGCTTCTCCAACCACCTCGTCCTTGGCGAAAATTTCAGTCTTCTCGAACGAGCGGACACCCCAGTCGAGCAGCTTTCGCGCTTCCTCGGCGCGCTCCTTGTCCGAGGCCAGCCCGCTCATCGCCGCGATCACGCGGGTACCATTGTGGCTGAGCGAACCGACGATGCCGAAACCGGCTGCCTCGCTCGCACCGACCGCCAGGCCGTCGGCGCCGATGTCCATCGCCAGCAGCGGATTGCGGTTCCTCTGTGAGATCTTGTTCCAGGTGAAATCCTTCTGGCTGTAATAGCGATAGAGATCCGGATAATCGCGCCACAGGTGCAGGGCGAGCTGCGCCAGCTCGCGCATGGTCGTCTGTTGGCCATCCGCCGGCAGGCCGGTCGAATTGACGAAAGTCGACGTCTTGAGGCCGATCTGGCGGGCCCGTTCGGTCATCTGCGCGGCAAAATTGTCCTCGGATCCCGACATGCCTTCGGCGATGACGATGCAGCCGTCATTGGCCGCCTGCACGGTCACGCCCTGAATCAGGTCTTCGAGCCGGATCGACGACTTGAGCTTGGCGAACATTGTCGATGTTCCCGAAGGCGCGCCACCCTTGCGCCAGGCGTTTTCGCTGACAACGAACGTATCGTCGAGCTTCAGGCGACCGGACTTGATGGCGTTGAAAACCACTTCCATGGTCATCAGCTTGGCCATCGAGGCCGGCGGTATCGGCTTGTCGGCATCCTTGGAAAACAGCACCGTCCCGGTCTCGGCGTCGATCATGAAGGCCTGTGCGGCCTTGGTCTCGAACAGCTGCGCACCGGCCGGAGCCTGGAAAAACAGCAGCAGGCCAAAAACCAGAAGCCCGGCGAGCGGGAGCAAGCGCAATTGCATGATGTTCGACCCGTTGGCCGGCACCGCCGGCAAGCCCGCAAAAAGTATCGGGCTTTTTGCACGGCGGATCAACCGCGTAGCGGAAATCCAGCCTGGCTTGTGCTCAGTTGCGCACAGCCAGCGCATCGGGAGCGCCATGCGACCAGGCAGCCTGCAGCAAATCATCCAGGTTGTGATGGCCATCGGGATAGAGATTGACCGAATACCAATCCTCGCCGTCGAGTTCCGAACGCTGGATCTCGATCTTGCCGAAGGCGGCAAGCTGAGCGGCAATACGCTTGGCTTCTCCGGCATCCTCGAACGAACCGGCAGCAACGTAGTCGGTGGACGGACCGGCCGGTGGCGGCTGCCGCTTCCACGATTGGAGCACGTCGGCCGGCGACATGCCGTCGCCACCCATTGCGGCGAAGGCATTTGAGGCGCGTTCGACCCGCTCGTCGGCATAGGACAGCGAGGCCACGGCAAACGGTGATTGCGGCGGCAGATTGATCTGCGGGCGCTCCGGCACGATCGGGCCGAAATCCGGAAGCGCCAGATCGCCATAGGCCGAGGACTGCGTCGACATGACCGGCTGGACAGCGCCGGAATCGGTCAACTGGCCCGGAAACGGCACGGCGGCGGCGCCCGCAGGCAGGCTTGGCGACGGCCCGTTCATGGCGACCATGACGCCGGTCGGCAGTCCATCCGACGGGTCTGGCGCCCTGTTGCCGGGATGGTAGGAAGCCATCAGATACTGGTCGTCATCGCCGTCGAGCGGCGCGCGGCCGACATATTCGACCTTCACCTGAGCGGTGCCGGTGTTGGCATAGTCAAGCATCTGGGCAGCGCGCTCCGAGACATCGATGATGCGGCCTTCGTGATATGGGCCGCGATCGTTGACGCGAACGATGACCGAACTGCCGGTCTTGAGATTGGTGACGCGGGCATAGCTCGGCAGCGGCATGGTCGGGTGCGCCGCCGTTAGATGGGTCATGTCGTAGACTTCGCCATTGGCGGTAAGCCGGCCATGGAAGGCGTCGCCATACCAGGAGGCCAGGCCGACCTTGGCGTAGCGCTTGTCTTCCCGGGGGTAATACCACTTGCCGCGGACCTGATAGGGTTTGCCGAGCTGATCCCTGCCGCCGCCACGTTGGATGCGCCCATTCTGGGAGATCACACGCGGGCTTGCCTTCACGCCATATTCGGATTCGGCGAAATATTCTTTGGAGCGGGTCTTCTTGTAGACCATCGCTTTCGGCTCGGGCTGCGACGCACAAGCCGCCAGCAAGGCGGCCGACATGGCGAACAACGCGACTGCAGCAGCGCGACGAAGACGCGGTTGCGTCACAGCCTGCATTTTCCTGATGTCCCCTTCAGTCTTGACCTAGACGTCGTGTCCAACCGTCGAAGAAGCCGAAACACTCACCCGACCAATACAACGACGCCTTTGAACCCCGATCCTTTGTGCGCAGGAATTGCTTATCACGGTATTAACCGATTGTGGCTGCAACCGGGCAAGATTGTGGCGTCTCCACCGTGAAAGCCTTCTGAAAAGTAACGGTTTTCGTGCTTCCACGCGAGAGATGTGATGCCCTCTGCCACAAAGAGCCTGGCTTCGCTCCTGCCGCCCATGCCTGCCGTTGACCAAGCTTTGACGGGCAGCGGACCGACCGTCGGAACAAAGAAATGCGCCGCTAGTTTCTTCCGCAGGGCACTCGAACAGAAGGACGAGCATGATGAAAATGGCTTCATTGACAATCGCGATCGCAATGTCACTTTCTGCCGGGTCTGCGATCGCCGCATGCCCGGACAAGTCGGCTTCCAACGCAGGGACGGATTCCGAACAGACCGCCGGTATTTCGAAAGATGGAACTCATGCGCCTTTAGAGACCCCAAAAGCGTCGGACAGCACGGGCAAGCCAGCCGCCAAGGATGGCGCCACGATGCCGTTGGCGGGCGCCGAAGGCGGCGGCGACAAGAATCTTGCAACCTCGCAGCAGGACATTGAGGCGCAGCAGCATGGTGATAAGGCCGCGGCGGCAAAGGCGGACGAAAGCTGCAAAGACTGAGGAACACGCAGGCCGGAGCCGATTTGCAGCTTCGGCCTTCCTCACGAGCAGCTGTTCCCTTGGCGAACTGAATTTTTTGGGGAAATGCCGCAGCTCTCCCAAGAGGTTGACCTATAGGGATTAACCCGCCCCGCCCGGTTGCAAGGATGGTTCTGGCGATAGCTGGACTGCGCCCTTGCCTGGGGCGCTGCATGGAAGCACTGCAGCGCCTCACAATCTCGGGCAACGCCCGCGGCGGGCTTCTTCTTCATGCACCATTGGACCGCGATGGTCCCGGTGCTCGATCCCGACAAGCTCAGAGTCTGCCCAGGACAGCAGGAAGCGACGCAGCGGTGGTTGACGCAGCCCTCAATGCCGCTTTACAGGAATGAGGCGTGAACCAGCCGGGAGCGCCTTCGGTGCCAATCCGGTGCCAACAGGCCAAACGGGTTGGCCCCCGCGCTACCCAAGTGGTTGAAAAATCACGATGGAGGAATGGCCGAGCGGTTTAAGGCACCGGTCTTGAAAACCGGCGTGGGTGCAAGCTCACCGTGGGTTCGAATCCCACTTCCTCCGCCAACTGGCGCCCCTGCAAGATCCGCCAAAGGCGCATAAGCGCGACGGCACCTGGTACCTCGTTCGCCGTGTTCCGAAGGAATTCGCCGAGCTCGATCGCCGCGTCCTGGTCCGCATCAGCACCGACATTCCGATCGTAAACGATCCCCGTGGCATTCGTGCCAAGGAAGTAGTGCAGCGCCTCCACGTCGAGCTCGATGCGTATTGGGGAGGGCTTCGCGACGGTCAATCTGGCGAAGCTCGCTTGCGTTTCGAGGCGGCCCAGCAGCGGGCGAAAGCCCTGAGGCTGGTCTATCAGACGAATGCCGAGCTCGCTGAAGGCGCGCGCGATGATATTGTCGACCGCATTAGACTGCTCCTCGACAGGAACGTCATTGAGGACGAGCGGGAGGTGGCGGCCGCCCTGGGTGGTGAGGAGCGGCCGGCGATCCGCCTCACGGGGCTGGTTGCAGAATTCGAGAAGATCGAGGCCCAAAGCCTCAATGCCATGTCCCCGAACCAGCTCCGAAAGTGGCGCAATCCGAAAAAGCGCGCCGTTGGCAACCTTATCGAGGTTGTGGGCGACATGAACATAGCCGCCCTCACCCGGAGCCACGCCATACAATTTCGCGAGTGGTGGCAGAAACGCATACGCGTGGAAAGTCTCGACATCGGCACCGCAAACAAGGACATTGGCCACGTGTCGAAGATGCTGACCACTGTCGACATGGCACATCAGCTGAATTTGCCGCCGGTGTTCAAGAAATTGCGGCTATCGGGACAGGTCGCGGTCCAACGAGCGGCTTTCGAAGCGGCTTTCGTCCAAGACAAGATCCTTGCCGACCGCGCGCTGGCGGAACTCAACGAGGAGGCCCGTCACCTTGTGCTGCTGATAGCGGACACCGGCATGCGTTTGTCGGAGGCGGCGAACCTTCTGCCGCACCGCATCTTGCTAGATCACGCGGTGCCACATGTGCAGGTGAGGCCCGATGGACGCGTGTTGAAGACAGACCACTCCCTGCGCGACATTCCGCTCGTGGGTTGCGCGCTCGCCGTAATGAAGCTCCACCCCAAAGGGTTTCCGCGCTATCTCGACAAGGCCGACTCGCTCTCTGCCTTGGTCAACAAGTTTCTTGACAATGCGAATCTCCTGCCGACTGATGACCACTCTCTCTACAGCCTGCGGCACACATACGAGGATCGGCTGACGGCCGTGGAGGCGCCCGAAAACGTCGTGGCCATGCTGATGGGCCACAAATGGCATCGGCCAAAATACGGTTCTGGCCCGACGCTCGAGCAAAAGCAGTTCTGGCTGAAGAAGATCGCGTTCAAACCGCCGGCGCATCTTTGACCTCCCGCGCATCATTGCGGTGAGGACCGCCGCGTTATCATCGTGGCGCGCTTGAGCTCGACGGCGCGCTCCAGATGCTCGAACAACGGCACGTATGCGCTCTCAGGGGTACAGTCACGCTTGTATATGCGGTGCTCTCCGATTAATGGCCGTGAGCCGAGAACAAATCCGAGAGGCCGAAGGATGTATGGCGATGTCGTTAGGGAAGAACTCAATCTCCAGCCTTCGGCCCTCATCCGCTCCGAAGCTGAGTACATCCTCGACTTCCGTGATGCTGACGCCCTCTGAGCTCGACTTGCTTCGGCAACAGTCGAAAGAGACGGGCGACTTCGCGCGAAAAGCCTTCGAGGGTCTACGCCCCAAGGCAGCGAAATCGGCCTATGCGGCTGGGGTGCCGTCGACGGTGACACCGAGCAGACGCGCCTGAGTTTGGAGCGACCGGACGGACACCGCCGGCGGCTACTACACGCCTAGAGACGCAATCGTACCGCGCTGGACAGCGGCCGGCCCAATGCGGCCTACCACGAGGCGTTCCACCGCCTGCAGGCGCTGTTTCTCACCGATGCCGAGCCTCGGCTAAGATTTCTACGACGCTGGACGGGATCGAAGCGGCCCGTGCTTTTGCCAGCTCTGGAGAGCCACCATTTTTACGTTTACCTGCTTACGTCTCCGTACCAGACCAGTGGGGGCTGCTGTCAGCTCCCCGATGCTCATGCCATTGCAGAGAGCCGCCTAAATGAAAAACAGCTGTCATTGGCTCGAACTGTCCTTATCGAAGATCGTTTTGTCATCTACGATCCAAAGACTGAAGAATATTTCATTATCGACTGGTTCAAAGATAACCCGCCGTGAAAAACATCGGCTTGGCGTGATAATGCAAATCGACAAGATTGTAAGCAAGCGAGTTCGTGGAGCGGCGCTATCCGAGCTTGAGCGGCTTTGCCCAGTAAAGCTAAAAGATGAATCAGAGGTACTCCCATTCAAATCGGGTATTCATAATACCGCAATCGTCCGAAATGCTGGGTCTTTGAAACGCTCTCAGTGAGCCATCCTATCGAGACCCTGTCGCTGCCCTACCCTATCGATACCTTATCCATACCCCATCGATACCCTATCGATACCCTATCGACACAGAGACAGAGATAGAGACCATACAAGACGGAAATCCAACGAAACAAAAAATCTTACCTAAACCATTTTGAAAAATGTTTGCCGCGAGCGGCGAAGCTACCCTGTTCCGCGTTGGAGCGAAGGATCGAACATGGAGGACAGAACCAGTTGGCCCAAGACTACACCGAGACATGCGAAGCTAAAACTAGGAGGGGGACGGAATGCAGAAACGCAGCTGTGCCTGGAAAGCTCAGATGTCGGTTTCATGGTGGGCTGAGTACAGGCCCCACATCCCAAGGAGGAAAGGATAGGATAGCCGAAGCGCAGCGGTATCGTTGGGAGAGGTGGAGAGCTGCGGCTGATTCCTAGCAAATTGGCTTGGCAATCGTCGGCGCTCAACGAATGACTTGACTCCTCAACGGACATATTCGGACGGGTTTGAATGGGTCAACAATCCGCTTGAATGAATCAAGATGCAAACGGTGCCGCTCCATGGGGTGTTACGATTATGTTGACTTTTGTTGACCTGAAAATCGTTTCGGTGAACGGGTTTCCAGGCACATGCTGAAGCGCACGTAGTGGCCAGGGGGCATTGAGGCGCGTGAGGCTTGCCCGGCGCAGCCAGGGCAAACCAGGCTCACGGACGTTTTGCACGGCAGACCAGGTCTCAATCATCTGCTGCTTTCGCGCGCTATGCCTTTGAATTGACCAACGATGGGGTTGGGGGTCAAAGCGAGATGGATCCCAAGCGCGGCCTTAGGGCCTCATAGAACTATCACCCTCATCTTTGTTGGGGTTTTGGCCAACTAAGCGAAGATCGGGCTAGGCCGAAGACGGCCGATCGAGGTCGACTCGCGCGACGGCGTAGGCGTCAAGCGAGATGAATTGGTCATCCAGCGGTCTTGCGGAAATTTCCATGAAGTTGGGATCGGTTGCCGCCTGCTCGAACTGCTCGGCGCCGAGAAGAGCAATACGGGCGCTGCTCGGCGCATCCGAAAGCCGCACAGATTGCGTCTTGGCGGTGAGGTTAGCGACCCACAGGGTCACGCCCCGATCGTTTTCAGCTGCGATCGTCACAACGCCGTCAGCGCCGAAAGTTCCTACGGACAGCAAGGTGGCTCCGCCGAGCTTTGAGAGACCAGCCAAGACATGGAAAGCGGGATAGACCGTTCGGGAATCCTGCTGGTCAAACCATGGCTGCACGAAATCAGCCTTCCTATGGATTTGGCCAAATGGACCGGTGAAGTCACCGAAGACGACGGCCTCGATGCCCTCGCGAGCGCATGCGGCGAAATAGCCGACGATCCAGGCCGCATTGAACAGCCCGCGCTGACGAGGATCGATGCGCGATAGGCAGACGCGACCATTCGCTTCGTTCTGCGCCGTGGAGGCACCGTAAGGGTTCTCGCGGCAGCCGAGCTGACTGGGACCCACACGCAGCGGCAACCCGCCCATGAAGGAACGGGCAGAGCGGATCAGGTGGGGAATGGCCTCAAGCGTCTCCATCACTGACACATCGTCGGCAGCGTGCACGCTTGGACAGGTGGTAAAGGTCGCGTAGTCGAGCGCCTCGCTTGGCGGGCGCTTGCGATTGAGCTCGGTGAAGTACGCGGCCATGCCGCCGCCGACCGGTACACCCGGGAAAGCCCGGCGCGCTGCCGAGTAGCTTTCCTGGAAGCTCGGCATGGCCGGCCATGCTGCTCCCGGCTGTACCGATTTCATGTCCTGCGCCGGAAAGACGCAGATAGCTTCTAGATTGAGGCCGAGGCGACGGACAGCATCCGCGACCGGCTTCAACTCGCCGAAGGGATCCAGCGTTCCCCTGGTTATGATCTCCAGCACGACGCTTGCACCAATCAACCGGGTCAGCGCTGCGTACCGTTCAAGTTCATCGTGGCCGTGCCCGAGACGGAGATCGACCTGGCAGGCTATCCACTGCGGAGCCAATTGCCGAATTAGATCGGAGTTTCCAAGGGCGTGCCTGGCCTCGTCGGCGGCGACGCCGACGCCAATGCGAGGCACTCGGCCGGCCGGTCCGCCAATCGTCACTTTGATCGGCGGGTCAGGATTTTCAGACATCGGCGCAAGAAGCGTCCCCGACATATGCAGCCGGACGGCCTGGGTGAATTTCTGGCCCTTGGGCAGTCTGTAGGGCCACGGGCGACGCAAGGGACGAACATAGGTTTTATAGGATGCGTCAGACCAATTGCGTTGATCCTCCATCTCAAAGGCATCACCATCCATGGTGCAGGTGGCCCAGATCCCAGGCGCGATCTCATGTGACAACGCGCGCACGTCGGTGAACGGACATTCCGGATCAATAAAGTCCGGAAAATGCGAAAGCCTTTCGAGACCATCTTGATGCAGGACCCGCACCGGCTTGCCGGCCAAATCTGCTATGGGATGCAGCACGACGAAGCCGGTCCGGTTGGTCAAAAGGTCGGTCTCAGGCTCTGCTTCTGTCACAAACGACAGCGCACCATCGCTACTGCCCGAGACGCGTGCCCGGTAAACCAGGCGGCCGGATGTTGCGGCACATGTTGCACGGTATTCAATGGCGAACGCATCCGGCCTCTCGTCGATCCGCAGATCATCGAGAACGGGGGTACATGTTCCCCAGTTTTCGTCCCGTACAAGAAACGAGATTCCGCGCAAGATCTCGATCGTCCCGATGCGGATGTAGCGCAACGCCCCATTGTCGAACGCGACCGACAAGGATCCGGCGCGCAGTGTGCGCAGCGGTGCCTCGTGCTGTTCGGTGCCACATAAGCGGACTGCCAGGGAAGCTGTCGAGGTCAAATTGCCCGCTCCGTCGTGGCGTCGAAGATCGAGGCCCGGTTCATGTTGATGTCGATCGCAAGCTTCTCGCCCGGACGGCTGACGTCGTGCGCCTGCAGCTCAGCCATCACCGGCGCGCCAGCCAGTCGGAATGTCGCGTAGCTGCGCGAGCCGGTCGGCTGCAGCAGGTCGATCGTTGCCTCATAGCGAAACGTGCCCTGCTCCGGTGTGGCAGTGTGCGCCCGAGTGAGATGTTCTGGCCTCAACCCGAGCAGCACCTGCTGTCCGTCTGCGACGCCCTTCAGCCCCCTGCCCGGCGCTAAGGGCAGCAGCGCGTCCGCGAGCCGGATGGCGGCGGCGCTTCCGTCCAAGGCAAGGTTGCCTGGCAGGAAGCTCATCCGCGGCGAACCCAGAAACCCAGCGACGAAGGTTGAGGCCGGGTGCTCGAACAACTCGAGTGGCGCGCCCTGCTGCTCTATCAACCCGTCGCGCATCAGCACGATGCGGTCAGCCAACGTCATCGCTTCGATCTGGTCATGGGTGACGTAGATCATCGTTGTGGCAATGTCCTGGTGAAGGCGTTTGATTTCGCCGCGCATTTCGTCGCGAAGCTGTGCGTCGAGATTGGACAGTGGCTCGTCGAACAAAAAGATGAGGGGGTTGCGGACTATGGCGCGGCCGATGGCGACGCGCTGACGCTGGCCACCGGACAGCTGACGCGGAAAACGCCCCAGCAAGGGAGTGATGCCAAGCATGCGTGCCGCCTCGGCCACGCGCACCTCGACCTCTGGCTTCGGCATCTTGCGAGCCTTGAGGCCGAAGCCAATGTTCTTGGCCACGCTCATATGCGGATAGAGCGCATAATCTTGAAACACCATTGCCACGTCGCGATCGCGCGGCCGGAAATCATTGACCACTTCGCCGCCAATCTCGATCGTGCCTTGTGAGCTCTCCTCCAGTCCTGCGATGGTCCTCAGCAGAGTGCTCTTGCCGCATCCGGAGGGTCCAACCAGGACAGTGAACTCGCCGTCGGGGATGTGGAGGTCAATGCCGCGCACCGCATGGAAGGCGCCGTAGCGCTTGTGCAAGCCGGTGATTCTGACTTCGGCCATGCCTTCCCTTCCTATCCGCGAACGGCGCCGAGCGTCAGCCCGCGCACGAGATGTCGTTGAGCAAGCACTCCAAGGGCGATCGATGGCACAAGGGAGACAATGGCAAGGGCTGCGGCTTCACCATATTGTGCGCCCTGGAAGCCGATGAAGGCTCGGAAGACCGTTGGCAGCGTAAAGGCAGTTCGGCTGGTCAAAATCAGAGCGAAGAAGAACTCCGTCCAGCAGGCAATGAAGGCGAAGACAGCCGCCGCGACGATGCCTGGTGCTGCGAGCGGCACGGCAACGCGCCAGAACGCCTCCCATCTCGTGCAGCCATCGACGAGGGCCGCCTCCTCCATCGACTTCGGCATGCCGCGGAAATAGGCAAACATCATCCAAACCGACACCGGTAGCGTGAAGACCGTGTAAGCTAGGATCAGCCCGATATGGGTGTCGTACAGCCCGACGCCACGATAGATAAGGAATACCGGCAGGACGATGCCTATCGGTGGCAGGAAGCGCTGCGACAGGACCCAGAAGGACAGATGCCGGCCGCCCGTGTTGTAGCGCGCCAGACTATAAGCCATCAGCGTGCCGATCAGTGCCGAAAGCACCGTCGCCGAAAGCGAAATAATCAGGCTGTTGATAAGCCCGTCGAGACCGCGATAGGTGAACAGCGCAGCTTCGTAGTGGACAAGCGTCGGTGCGGCAGGGAACCAGACAGGCGGTACGGTGAGGTAGTCGTCGCTGGGCTTGATGGAGGTGTTGAACATCCAGTAGAGCGGCCACAGCACAAACACCAGGAAGAACCCCAGCAGCAGAATTCGGCCGATCGGCAACGACCGGCGTTTCCTGCGGCGGGCGGGCGCGACGGCGGCCATTAGACCGGTTCTACCTTCAAGAGCCGACGCACCAGCAACGTCACGATGAGCGCCGTAAAGATCAGGAACAGCCAACTTCCTGCTGTTGCTTGCGATAGATGAAACTGCGTGAAGCCGACGGTATAGAGATAATAGGAGGCCGTGTAAGTTTGTGTTCCCGGGCCACCGCCTGTCATGATGAAAATGGTATCGAACATACGGATTGCGTCGAGCAGACGGAAGGTCAGGGCCAGCAGCATCATCGGCCCGAGATGCGGGAGCGTGATCGCCCAAAAAGCCTGCCAGGCGTTGACGCCGTCAAGTTCTGCCGCCTCATAGAGATTGGGTGGGATTGCGGTCAGCCCAGCGAGCAGGATGACGAACATGAACGGCGTCCACTGCCAGACATCGGCGATGATCAGCGAGATATAGAGCCACGGGCGCTCCGTCATCCATCCTATCGTAACCTCCTGCCCCAATAGTTGCGTCAGGATATAGTTGGTCGGTCCGAAAGGCCGCTGTAAAAGCAGCGTCCAGGCCTGGCCGACGATGACCGGGCTGATGAACAGCGGCACGATCAGGATCGACATGATCACACCGCGGCCCGGAAAGCTGCGCACCATTGTCAGCGCCACCAGGAGACCGAGCACGAATTCGATAGCGACGCTGATGCCCGACAGCCATGCTGTCAGCAACAGCGACCAACGTGCTACTGGATCGAACACGACCCGCTCAAAGTTCTTCAATCCGACAAAGGCGTGGCCCGGCACCTGGAAGTCGTAGTTGATGAAAGATACCACCAGCGAGAACAGAAGCGGATAGATCGAGAGCGCCAATATCAGCAGCACCGCGGGCGCCACCAGCAGCCACTTGAAGTGACGGTCTGCCCATTGGGCAAAGGCAGACAGCCGGGGCGGTGCGCCGGCGGCCTTCAAGCGACGGATCGTGGCGGTGGGCTGCATAGGCGTATCCAAAAATCGCCGCTTAGCGGGGAGGTGTTGCGAGCCAAGCGCCCGCAACACCAATTGCTCCAGACAGCATGCCTCCCCTCAGAGGGTGACCGCCATGCCAAGTTTTTCCACCGTGTTGTCGGCAGTGGCGCCAGGCAGTTTCAAGAACTCGGTGTAGAAGCCTTTCTGCGAATCCACACCCAGTCGGTCGGTCGTCTCGTTCCACTCGGCGGCGGCCGTTTCAAGCGACGCCTTCGCATCCGCCCCAGCCCACACCGCGGTGCACATGCGGTCGATGCTCAAGAAGTAGTCCTGCGCGCCTGGCATGATCGGATCGAGCAGACCGACATTTGCCGAGTTGTTGAGGTTGGCAAGGTACTCCTTGGCACTGGGGAAGAGCGCGCCGTAGAGCTCGGACTTGAAGTGCGAGATGCGGTATGGGTCGCGTAGCGCATAGGGCAGCATGCAACGTGCCAGCGAGACGGGTGGCGAGCATACCCATTGCATGAACAGATACGCCGCCTCTGGGTTGGGCGAATCCGCGGACAGTGCCTTGTTGTAGCCGGTCGCATGTTCCGGATTTCCCGGAACGACGGCATAGCCGACCTTGCCAGCGATCTGCGACTGCGGAATGAAGTTGATTGCCGTGGCGGATTGCGAATAGTTCGCCGCCATACGGCCGCTAGGAGGCCAGGAATAGATCATCGCGACTTTGCCGGTCAGGAAAGCCGCCCACAAGGAAACGGCGTCGAGCTCGTTGTTGCCGGGGATCGAGGCCTTGTTTGCGGCGAGCATGTTTGTCAGCGTCTTGACGCCGGCATCCGACACCAAGCCGGCCTTCATGTCGTCTCCGAACAGTTTTCCGCCGTTGGCGCGGTACTGCTGCAGAAAGTCGAACTGATTGCCAGGGCTGCCCGCCTTGCGGAAATGTCCCGCGCCATAAACCTTTGGCGCCATCTGGTCGGTAATGAACTGGGCGATCTGGGCATATTCTTCCCAGGTCTTCGGCGGTCCAAGCTTGGCGTTGAACTTCGCCTGGTAAGCCTCCACCATTTTCGGATCCTCGAAGATGTCCTTGCGGTAGTAGAGAGCGAACATGTCGCCGTCGTCGAAGAACCCCCAGATCTTTCCCTTGTAGGTCGGCAGCGCCTTGTACAGGGGATGATAGTCCTCGAGGTCTGCCGGGTTCATGTATTTGGCGATGTAGTCGTCTAGAGGGGCAATGACGCCGCCATCGGCAAGCGACGGTGTCCAGGCCGGCGAGATGTCGAGAACGTCATAGGCACCCGAGCCGGCGATGTGCTCGGCGACTGCCTTGGAGTACTGGTCAGGGTTCGACAGTTCGACGACATTCGACTTCATCCCGGTAAGCTGCTCCCACATCGGCCCACTGAAATTGCGCGGATCGAGTGCCTGCAGGCCAGCCTCGTAGGTCATGTTGAGGGTGACGCCCGAATGCGCCTTGGCCGCCTCCGCCGCGCGAAAGGCGGAACCGTCCGCCGGCCCTTCCTTCGATGCTTTTAGGGCTGCGGCCTGCGCCTGGCCGAGCGGCGACGTGGCGTCCGCCAATTCCAATGTTTGCTGCGCCATCGCCCAATCCGTCATCATCCCCAGCATCGGGCCGGACACGGCCAACATGCCGGTCATCTGACCGAAGCGGGTGATGAAAGTTCGGCGGGTGGTTTCGCCGCTCATGAAGGCGTCGACCTCTGCTTCGAGACCTGCCTGAAAGTCACGTTTTTCACGATCGTTCATAGTGCTTGGTCCTCCCATTTCCATTTGCTTCACTCGTCCGCCGGCGCTGCGGTCAAGCATTTCCTCCCGTAAGGTCGCCGCAAAGGGGCCGCGGCGGCGCGCCCAAAAATCAGTGTCCTCCTAGGTTCCGAAGCGGGCGGCGAGCCCCGACAGCCTGGTCTTCCACAGCTCGCTCGAAAGAACCTCGCGATTGACCACGCCGCGCGGCTCCCGACCGCGCTGCACCTCCATTACCGCTTTGACGTCGGCGGCACCGTTGCCGGCAAAGCACTGGTCGGTCCAGCAAAGTGCGTGCGGCGCCAGGATCACATTGTCGAGTTTGAGGATCGCATCGTCTGCGTCGGGAGGCTCTTGTTCCAGCACGTCGAGACCGGCGCCGGCGATGCGGCGCTCCTGCAGCGCTTGCGTCAGCGCTTTCTGGTCGACGATCGGGCCGCGCGCGGTGTTGATCAGGTAAGCTGTCGGCTTCATCAGGGCGATCCGCTCAGCGTTGACTATGTGGTGGGTCTGAGGCGACAGGGGGCAACTGACCGACAGCACGTCGGCGCGGCGAAACAGATCCTCCAGCCCGACCAGCTCGACGCCCAGGTCGGCAGCAACCCTCTTGTCGGCAAACGGGTCATGGGCAATGAATTGCATGTCAAAGGGCTTCGCCAAGCGGAAGACCTCGGCACCGATGTTGCCGATGCCCAGTGACCCAAGCGAACGCCCGACGAGGCCGACCCCCATGTGATCGGAGCGCTTCTCGAAACCAACAGACCCTTTGCGGGTGAGCGCGTCCTTTGTCAGCAGTTTGCCGGTCAGTGCCAGCATGAAGGTGATGACGGATACGGCGACGGGGCGTCGCACGCCATCGGGCGTGATGACCAAGGCAATGCCGGCTGCGGTGCAGGCCTCAACGTCGACAGTGTCGTAGCCGACCCCGAAGCGGGCAACGACGGCCAGGCGTCCGCTCCTGGGGACACTCGTGGCATCGAAGCGATGGGTGAGGAGGATCAGCGCATCGAAATCCTCAAGTTGGTCGGCGCGAAGCGGACTGTTTGACTCCAGGAACACCATCTCGACGCCCGTCGCATTGCGCAGTGGCACCAGATCGAAATCTGGGTAGGTCGGCGAGCCGTCCGGCTTGCGGAAATCACCGGAAAGCGCCACCCTGAATTTTACGCTGTCCATCGTCTCCTCCGCTCCTATTCGCACCCGGCGCGGATCTTGGAAACCGCGTCGGCGATCGCGTCGTGCAGAATCCAAACGTCGCCTGAATAACAAATAAAATCAAAGCCTTGTGCGTAGAAGTCGTGTCCCTGCGCGACGTTGGGAACCAAGCGTCCAAGCGATTTGTTGTGCTTCTTGGCGGCGGCAACGATTTTGGCCATTGCAGCAGAGAAAGTGGGGTGGGCGAAGTCGCCAGGAATGCCGAGCGAGACGGACAGGTCGAAATGTCCGACCCACAGACAATCGACCCCGTCCAGTCCCGCGATGCCGTCAATGTTCTTGACGCCGTCGGCGGTCTCGATCAGGCAGATGAATGTCGAGCGCTTGTTGGCGGCTGAGAATTTATCAGCGACCGAGCCCGGACGGTAGCGGTCATGAGCGATCTGCAGCGCGACGCCGCGGACGCCGGCAGGGTGATATTTCATGGAATTGATGATGTGCTGCGCCTGCTCGACGGTACTCACCATCGGGGCGATCAGGCCTTCGGCCCCCATGTCCATGGCGCGGGCAAGGAAATGGTAGTCCTGCGATGGCACACGCACCATAACCGGCAGGTCGGCCGCTTCGAAATAGCGGATCGCACTCTTCACCGTTTCCAGGCTGAAGCCCGAATGCTCCATATCGAAAAAGACGAAGTCACAGCCAGCGGACTTCAGGATGTGACCTATACCCGGCGTCGCGAACTCGGCGACGAGCGTACCAAGTTTGACCCGCCTGTGAGAAGTTAACGCCCTGAGACTTGGCTCTGACATGCACTTCCTCCCGTTCGCCCAAAAGGGCCAATCCGCCTAGTTCTCGTCAATGTGTGGCCTCAAGAACGAGGTCGCAGGTCATCACCAACTTGGTCACGACGAGCGGCGCGCTCTGCGTATTGAATTCGTCGAAGTGAGCGGTGCGGCAGTGCTCCTCGAATGCGGCCTCGCTATCGTAAATCTCATAGAGCAGGACCCGGTCCGGTTCGCCGCGCGCCTCCGTCACGTCAAAGCGGCGGCAGCCGGCCTCGCTGCGCATCGACGCGGTTGCATTGGCGTCCACAAGTTCGCGGAATCTGCCCCGGGCACCCGGCTTGAGGCGGAAATCGACCCAGACCACGAAGCCCCTCATCACTTGGCACCTGCAATTTCCAGATAGCGCCTGGACACATATTCCAGATGCCTGCGCATAGCCGCTTCGGAGGCGTCTGGATCGCGCGCGGCGACGGCATCAAAGATTTCGCGATGAGCCTCATAGGCCTTGCGGTCTTCACCTTTGGCCAAAGTCGTGCGCCGCTGTTCGAGCAGCCATTCGGCCAACGCCGCGTGGATAGCTGTGAAGATTCGATTGCGGGTGATCACCGCCAGCACGTAGTGGAAGTCCACGTCGGTGCGCTCGAAGCGCGTCAGGTCCCCGATCGACTGTCGGTTGATTTCAAGCGCCTCTTTGAGACTTTCAATATCTTCTGGGGTGGCATTGATGGCGGCGTTGCGGGCAAGACCGACTTCGAAAAACAAACGCGCGCTCTGGAAGTCATGAACCCCGCCGGGGGCCGAAATCATGTGACGCGCCGGCCCCGAGAGGGCGTCGATCACGAATTGGGGCGTTGGCCGAGTGACGCGGGCGCGCTCGCCGGATTTCACCTCGACAAGGCCCATCTTGCTCAGATGCAGCAGGGCTTCGCGGATTGAAGGGCGCCCGACCCCAAACTGCCGCATGAGTTCCCGTTCGGATGGGAGCCGGTCGGCTTCGGCCAGCTCTCCCTCGCGGATCATCCGCTCAAGGTGCGCTGCAACCTCGTCCGAAAGCTTCCGCGGCTTGATCAGAACTCCGATCATTGGCATACCTGTTATACCAATACGCTATGGCCCCAGAGCGCCTCTGTCAACGATCCTTCTACCAACAGACGCTCGGGACCAAGTGAGAACGGTCATTGTTCTTCCTGTCAAACGAGTATCTATCGGCGTTCGCCCAACTGAGACGCCGCACAAAGTTGGAACGAATCTGGCGTAAAATTGGCTGGGCGCATCGACGCCGGCATCGAGGAGGCGCTCGCCCGCTTTGGCATCGATACTCGTGGCGCAGCAGACGGCTGGGGAGCGACACTCGACAGCGTATATGACGGAGCGATTGAGGCGCTGACCTCCCTTGATGCTAGCTTTGCAAAGGCACTAGCGATCATCGCCGAGGGCTGAGCATGGCAGACATCGATGCTACACAGCGCGTCATCGAACATCTTTTGACGCATTTCGCCTGACCAAAAGCGGGCGCAAGCAGTCCGGCGGCAACGGCTGTAACCGACTGTCAGGTCTCGGCAGGCATTTGAGATAGCTGCCGTTCTCCATACGATCCCCAGTTGGACGATAAGACCAAGCGTCCCAACAGCCAGAAGCGGACATCGTCAACGAGTTTAATTTACGCAGCCAGGATCGACCTCGCAGTTCGGGCCGATGCGACACCCATCCGGAACGCCATAGCTCAAAACCCCTCAAGCGCTTCAGCGCAGCGTTGCAAAAGGTCAAGCTGCGTTGCGGACCTCGGGTCTGCCGTTCGTTCTCCTCCGTCACGGCTGGTATACGGAGAACCACACGCCTTCCGTGATCCCTGACCTCTCTGGGCAGCATGATCCCGACCGCTTCCTGCAACGGAGGGCGATCATTTCCACTAAATCCAATGCTTTATGAGGAAAGCCGGTGGTACCGTTGGCTGGGATCAGTTCGCCCATCAACCAACTGTTTTTGTCACGTTTTTCCTTCCTGCGGGGTGTTGTTTGTATCACAATATGTATCACAGCAGGCAGCACAATCTCGCCGCGGATATTCCGCCGGCGACACGGACAGACGGCAACTTGCATCGGCGTACGAGGGGGCTGCGCAATTTTTTGCAGAAGCAGGAACATAGCTGCATCGCCCAAGTTAAATACCGACGGCATTGGATCACGGCTTCATTCTCGCATTTCCAGTCTGCCAGAGTGCTCCGGGATTCTTTGATGCTCGAACGAATGGGCAGGACAATGTATCGCTGTCAGCTTTTGCTATCAGCCTTTGGTCTGGTGTTGTTGACGGGTGGCCTGTTCCCACAGGGCCAAGCCATGGCACAGGCGCCCTGCCCGGCCGACCACGATAAGCTGCTCGCTGTCCTCAAGGCCAATGTGAAAGCAAGCGGCGGACCTGCCAACGGTGGCTTTGAGACCAACGAATGGGCCGCTATCGTCGCCCGCGACGGCGCCGTATGCGCGATCGCTTTCAGCGGTCCCACCGCCGATTCGCAATGGCCAGGCAGTCGCCTCGTCGCGGCAGAGAAGGCCAACACGGCCAATGGACTCAGCCTGGCGCAGATGGCCCTATCGACGGCCAATCTCTACGCGGGGGCGCAGCCGGGCGGGCCGCTTTTCGGCTTGCAGGAGACCAATCCGGTCAACCAGGCCGCGGCCTATGCGGGCGATCCCAAAACGTTCGGAAGCGCCAGCGATCCCCTCGTCGGCAAGCCGATTGGAGGCGTCGTTGTGTTTGGCGGCGGGCTTGCCCTCTATGACGGCAAGAGCATCGTCGGAGGCATCGGAGTCTCCGGAGATTCCTCATGCGCCGATCACAATGTCGCCTGGCGTGTTCGCGCGGCGCTCGGCCTCGACAAGGTTCCAGCCGGGGTCAATCCCAATCGCAAGGACGCCATCGTCTACGATCTCGATCCCGGGGGCAAAAGCGCATCGGGCTGGGGCCATCCGCTTTGTGCCGGCACCGAGGCTGACATCGCGGCGGAGCTAGGCGCCGGCGTGGGAGGCTCGATCCACAAATGAAAGGCATGCTGCACCCGGCACCGGCGCGCGTTGACGCAGGACGAGGCGCCCGCGCATTGGCGATCTGGAATTCTTTTCGCACCTGCATATTCTCGGTGATGCTGCTGGCATGCGGCCCATTCCTGAGTGGTGCCTCGGAGCCCCCATCGGCAGCGGCTATTGCGCCGCCCGCCGCCGCAGCGCCACCCGACGACGGGCAATGGACGATGCCAGCCAAGAACTACGCGTCGACCCGCTTCAGCGACCTGACCGAGATCAACGAAGGCAATGTCAAGAACCTGCAGGTCGCCTTTACCTTCTCGACCGGCGTGAACAAGGGCCAGGAAGCAGCGCCGCTGGTTGTCGGCAACATCATGTACATCGTCACGCCCTTTCCCAACATCGTCTACGCGCTCGACCTTTCCAGGCCCGGCGCGCCGATGAAGTGGAAGTACGAGCCCAACCCCGAGCCGGCGGCACAAGGGGTGGCCTGCTGCGATGTCGTCAACCGCGGCGCGGCCTTCGCCGACGGGCGCATCTTCTTCAACACGCTGGACGGCCACACGATCGCGCTCGATGCCGATACGGGCAAGCCGATCTGGAACGCTCATATCGGCAACATCAACATCGGCGAGACAATCACCATGGCGCCGCTGGTGGTGAAGGGAAAAGTTCTGGTCGGCAATTCCGGTGGCGAAATGGGCGTCCGCGGCTGGGTGAAGGCGCTGGATGCCGGAAACGGGCATGTTGTCTGGACGGCTTATGGCACTGGACCCGACAAGGATGTGCTGATCGGCCCGGACTTCAAGCCCCACTATGACATGGACAAGGGCACAGACCTTGGCGTGACGACATGGCCGCCGGAAGCCTGGAAGATCGGCGGCGGCAATATGTGGGGCTGGATCTCCTACGATCCGGACTTGAACTTGATCTTCCACGGCACAGGCAATCCAGGACCGTGGAATCCGGATTTGCGGCCCGGCGACAACAAATGGACGTCCGGTATTTTCGCGCGTGATCCCGATACCGGAGCGGCGAAGTGGTTCTACCAGTGGAGCCCGCATGACCTCCATGACTATGACGGCATCAACGAGCAGATCCTTCTGGACATGACCTGGCAAGGCAAGCCGCGCAAGGTCCTGGTCCGACCGGAACGCAATGGCTACCTCTATATCCTCGATCGAACCACTGGCGAAGTGCTGTCTGCCACAGCCTATGGCCCGGTCAATTCCAGCAAGGGTGTCGATTTGAAGACCGGCCGGCTGATTGCAAACCCCGACAAGAGAACCGGCACCGGCAAGGTGGTCCGAGATATTTGCCCGACAGCGTCCGGCCTCAAGGACTGGCAACCATCGGCCTTTTCGCCGAAGACCGGCCTGCTCTACATCCCCCACAACAATCTCTGCATGGACGAAGAAGGCGTCGAGGTAAACTACATCGCAGGCACACCCTATGTCGGCATGAACGTACGCATGATCCCCGGGCCGGGGGGCAATCGGGGTGCCTTTACCGCTTGGGATGTTGCCGCGGCCAAGCCGGCCTGGGTCCTGAAAGAAAACTTCCCGGTGTGGAGTGGCACCGTCGTCACTGCCGGCGATGTCGTCTTTTACGGCACCATGGAAGGCTGGTTCAAGGCCGTCAGCGCCAGGACTGGCGATCTGCTTTGGCAGTTCAAGACATCGTCCGGCATCATCGGCCAGCCGATCACCTATCGCGGCCCCGATGGGCACCAATATGTCGCAATTCTGTCGGGCGTCGGTGGCTGGGCCGGCGCCATCGTTTCGGGCGACCTCGACCCACGCGATGCCACCGCGGCACTTGGCTTCGTCAACGCGATGAAGGATCTGAAGAACGCTACCACGGCGGGAGGCACGCTTTATGTGTTCCGGCTTCCTTGATGGATTGGACTTGACCGTCCGTCCGACGCGCAAGGCGTTCCAACGGGTGGCGATCGGCATGGCCGGGCTCGCCTTATTGCTCTTGCCGGCTATTGCCAATGCACGTGAGTTGAGAGTGTGCGCCGACCCGAACAACATGCCGTTTTCCAACGCGGCCGGTCAAGGCTTCGAGAACAGGATCGCGGAAATTATCGCCACTGATCTCGGCGCCAAGCTGACGTATACTTGGTGGGCGCAGCGCCGTGGCTTCATCCGCAACACGCTGAAGGCAGGTCTTTGCGATCTCGTGCCCGGCACGCCTGCCAATCTCGAAATGCTGCGCACCACCACGCCTTACTACCGTTCGTCCTATGTCTTCGTGACCCGCCAGGACGGCCCGGACGTGGCCTCATTCAACGACCCGCGGTTGCGAGAATTGCGCATCGGTGTTCAGCTCATCGGCGACGATGGCGCCAACTCGCCGCCTGTCCAAGCGCTTGGCCGCCGCGGCATCGTCGGACATCTGATCGGCTATCCCGTCTATGGCGACTACTCCGCTCCCAACCCTCCGGCGCGCATCGTCGAAGCTGTCGCGAACGGTGAGATTGATCTTGCCGTGGTCTGGGGTCCGCTCGCCGGCTATTTCGCCCAGAGGCAAAAGGTGTCGCTCCGGATCACGCCGGTCACGCCTCGCATCGACGGACCGCAACTGCCGCTGATGTACGACATCTCAATGGGTGTTCGGCGCGAGGACGATGCGCTGCATGGCGATGTGAATAGCGCGCTTGCCAGACACAAGGCGGAGATCGACGCGGTTCTGGCGCAATACGGCGTACCGCGTCTGGACATGGCCGGGAGTCCGGCGCGATGAGGCAGGCTCTGGCGATGTTGCTGCCCTTGACGCTGGCCCTGGTCGCCTGCCAGCGTGAGGAGCGCGATACCCGGCCACAATCGGCGCTCGGCTCAGGCGAACAGCCGACACCGGTGACCGCGCTTGAGCCCGGCGGCCAGCGGCCTTCCGCCAGTGACAACAAGGCGGCGAGCTTCGAGGCGAACGCCTTTCACCTTAGCGAGGGCAAGCGCCTGTTCGGCTGGTTCAACTGCTCGGGCTGTCACGCCAATGGCGGTGGCGGCATGGGCCCGGCGCTGATGGACGAAAAGTGGCTCTACGGCAGCTCGATCGAAAGCATCCATGCCACGATCCGCGACGGGCGACCAAACGGGATGCCGAGCTTCCGCCAGAAGATACCCGACGACCAAATCTGGGAACTTGCGGCCTTCGTACGCGCACTGAGCGGCAACGCGCCCTCCTCCGCCGCGCCGCAGCGCAACGACGATATGATGGTGCACCCGTCTGAAAACCGCCTGCCGGATGCCGCGACGCTGGGAAAGTCGCCGTGAAACGGCTCGCCTTCATGGCGCTTGCCCCCTTGTGTGTCCTGCTTCTGCAGGGATGCGCAGGCTGGCAGTCGGCGCTGGACCCGAAAGGCCCCGCGGCCGGCGAGTTGGCCTGGCTGATCTGGTTCTTCACCGCGCTTTGCGCGGTTGTGTGGGTGCTGGTGATGATCGCGCTCGCAGCACCGCTGGTCATGCGATCGCGTCCCGGCGATGAGCCGCTCTTACTCGACGAAGGGGCCGAACGCCGCAAGATGCGCGTGGTTGTCACCGCTGTTGGGCTGACCGCCATAATCCTGATCGGACTTACGCTGCTGAGCTTTTTCGCCAACAGGACGCTTGCCGCCATTGGCTCGGACGCCGCGCTGACAATCAGGGTAACCGGGCATCAGTGGTGGTGGGAGGTGCGTTACGAGAATGCTACGCCGAGCCGCATCCTGACGACGGCGAATGAGGTCCACATCCCCGCCGGCGAGCCGGTGAGGCTTCTTTTGACCTCGACGGATGTGATCCATTCGTTCTGGATTCCAAGCTTGGCCGGTAAGCTCGACCTTATACCGGGTCACATGAACGTGCTGGACATCAAGGCGGACAAGCCGGGCGTCTACCGTGGTCAATGCGCTGAATTCTGCGGCCCGCAGCATGCCAATATGGGCACCTTCATCATCGCTGAGCCGCGTCCGAAATTCGATGCCTGGCTGAACGACCAGTTGCAGCCGGCCGGCGCGCCGGCGAGCGGCGAAGCCAAGGCCGGCGCGGACCTGTTCCTCAAACGCCCCTGCGTGATGTGCCACAGGATCGGGGGAACGCCGGCCGGCGGAACGGTGGCTCCCGACCTCACCCACATCGCCAGCCGGAAAACATTGGCGGCCGGAACGCTGACGATGAGCCGCGGCAATCTCGCCGCCTGGATAGCCGACCCGCAAGGCATCAAACCGGGTTCCCACATGCCAGTGGCAGATCTCAACGGCGACGAGCTCAACGCAATCGTCGCTTATCTCGAGGGGCTGAAATGAGCAGCGCCGATGTCACAGGCGACCGCCACATCCCGGAACCAGACCCCGCCAAGGGCGACCTTGCTCCCGAACGTGACGGCCCCCGCGATACGGGCATGGATGATGCCAGCCTGCATCGCTGGCTCGAGCGCACCTGGCGGACGCCGTCCGGCATCGTCGGAGCGCTCTCGAGCGTCGATCACAAGGTAATCGCACGACGCTATTTGATCACCGCTTTCGTCTTCCTTGGTCTTGGCGGTCTCAACGCTGTCGCCATGCGTATCCAGCTTTCGGGACCGCAACGCGGCCTGATCGGGCCCGACCTCTACAACCAGCTGTTCACCATGCATGGCGTTACGATGATGTTTCTGTTCGCCGTGCCCATCGTGCAGGCGACCGGGATCTACCTGGTGCCGCTGATGGTGGGCACCCGCAACATCGCGTTTCCGCGCCTGAACGCGTTCAGCTATTGGATCTACGTCTCGGGCGGCGCTTTCGCCTGGGTGTCCTTTGCCCTCAACATGGCTCCTGATGTGGGCTGGTTCGCTTACGTGCCGCTGTCCGGCCCCGAATTCGCACCGGGCAAGCGCGCCGATGTCTGGGCGCAGATGATCACCTATACCGAAGTGTCGTCATTGGCCGTCGCGGTTGCGACCATCGTCACCGTGTTCAAGCAGCGAGCCCCCGGCATGTCGCTGGACAAGATCCCACTCTATGTCTGGGCGATGCTGGTCACTTCCTTCGTCGTCGTCTTCGCGATGCCGGCGGTGATGATCACCTCGACTTTCCTGATCCTTGACCGCCTGGTCGGCACGCACATCTTCAACCCGGCGGAAGGTGGGGATGCTCTGCTGTTCCAACATCTCTTCTGGTTCTTCGGCCATCCGGAAGTTTACATCATCTTCTTGCCGGCGACGGGCATGGTCTCTTCGATCATCCCGGCTTTCGCCAGGCGACCGACATTCGGCCATCTCGGGCTTGTCCTGTCACTCTTCGCTGTCGGCCTCCTGTCGTTCGGGCTCTGGGTCCATCACATGTTCGCCACCGGATTGCCGAAGCTCGGCGCAAGCTTCTTCACCGCGTCCAGCATGATGATCGCCATTCCGAACGGCGTGCAGATCTTCTGCTGGCTGGCAACATTATGGGATGGCAGACCGGTGATCCGGACCCCGCTGCTGTTTGTCTTCGGCTTCTTCTTCATCTTCGTCATCGGCGGGCTAACCGGCGTCATGCTCGCCTCGGTGCCACTGGATCTTCAGGTGCACGACACCTATTTCGTCGTCGCGCACTTCCATTACGTGCTGATCGGCGGCTCGGTGTTCCCGCTGCTTGGCGCGGCTTATTTCTGGTTCCCGAAGATCACCGGCCGCATGATGAGCGAACGCCTTGGGCGGTGCCATTTCTGGCTGGCCTTCATCGGGTTCAATGCGGCCTTTTTCCCGATGCATCTCGTCGGCCTATGGGGCATGCCACGACGGGTCTACACCTATCCGGCCGAGCTTGGCTGGGGCAACATCAACCTTTTCATCTCGGCAGGGGCGCTGCTCTTCTTCCTGAGCTTTGTCCTGTTCACTTTCAATCTTGTGCATGGCGCGTTGAAAGGCACCTCGGCCGGCAACAATCCGTGGGACGCAGGAACCTTGGAGTGGGCAACATCCTCGCCGCCGCCGAGCTATAATTTCGCACGCATTCCCATCGTCACCCATATCGAGCCGCTCTGGGCCGAGCGCGAGACGCTCCCTGTAGCGACCGGGCTCCGCGTCGATGCGCGCGAGCTCCTCATCTCCACCGTGGCGGAAGCTCATCCCGACATTCGTGAGAAATCGGCCACACCGTCGATCTGGCCTCTTTTCGCGGCGCTCGCCGTCGGTGGTACGTTTCTCTATTCGATTTTTACGCCTTGGGCCATCGTCTGGGGCGCCGCGCCGATCGCCATCACGTTGATCGGTTGGTTCTGGCCGAAGGGCGATCCGGAGGACCAGGAATGAAGCATCGAGTTGCCGCCGATCTTTCAGGACTGCCGACCTTCGGGCATGGTCCGCATAGCCCGACCTGGTGGGGCACGCTGGGCTTCATGGCGCTCGAAGGCACCGGTTTCGCGCTGGCGGCGGGCGCGTATCTCTACCTTGCGCTGTCATGGCCAGCATGGCGGCTTAGCGCACCGCAGCCGAACCATTGGCCCGGAACGATCGTGATGATTTTGTTTGTCGTCAGCCTTGTGCCCAACCACGTCCTCCACCGCCACGCCAAGCAATGCTCCATGATTCCGGTGCGGATCGGCCTGGTGGTCATGTCGCTGCTCGGCATCGCTCCGCTCGTCGTGCGCTGGTTCGAATTCCCCGCCCTCAACATCTATTGGGACACTAACGCCTATGGATCGATGCTTTGGGTGCTGCTTGGCCTGCACACCACGCACCTCATAACAGATGTCGGCGACACCATCGTGCTGACAGTGCTGATGTTCACGCGCCACGGCTATAGCGGCCGGCGCTTCGGCGATGTCGGCGACAATGTCTTCTACTGGGATTTCGTGGTCCTGACCTGGATTCCGATCTACGTGCTCATCTATTGGGCGCCGAGGCTAGGCTGAGATGCGAGCGTTGCGGTTGGGAACGTCTTGGGGTGGTCTTCTGTCAGGTCCGCTGGCCTGGGCGGTCTCGACACAGCTGAATTATGCGCTGGTGCCTTGGCAATGCAACCGCCAGGTGCCGGTCGTGCTTCCCGTGGCGCTGCTGCTCGTGTTGTTGTCGCTGCTCGGCGGGGCGCTGTCGTGGCGGGCGAAGCGGCGAGGCGGTGCCGGATTCAAACCGGAGCGTACGCGCGGCACAGAGCGCTTCGTCGCCAATCTCGGGATGTTGTCGGCGTTGCTGTTTGCGCTTGTGATCCTCATGCAAGGCAGCGCGGCGCTGATCCTGGATGAGTGCCTGCGATGAACCTGGACGCGCTGTTCCCTACTTCCATCTGCTACGGCGCCGGCGCGCCCGGGGCCGGGTGGACGTTCGCGCTGCCCATCACCCTGCCACTCGCCGTGCTTGCCTTGATATATGTCGTTGGCGCGAGCCGGCTTTGGCGGCGCAGCAGCCGCGGCAGGACGTTGCGGCTGCGCCAGGCTCTGCTGTTCACGGCCGGATGGGGCGTGTTGACAGCCGCATTGGTCAGCCCGATTCATATGCTCGGCGAGCAGGTCTTTGCGGCGCATATGATCGAGCATGAACTGCTGATGGCCGTGGCGGCGCCGCTGTTGGTCTCTGCCTGCCCGGCTGCGGCCTTGATGTGGGGCCTACCCATCCGGTTCCGGCGCATTCTGGGAATTGCAGGACACGCCAATTGGCTGAGGATGGTCTGGGCCTTCGCAACGCGGCCGATCAGCGCGACCATTATCCACGGCATTGCTATATGGATCTGGCACATTCCGGTGTTGTTCGAGGCCGCGCTCGAACGCGGCGTGCTGCACTATGCACAGCACGCGAGCTTCTTCGGAACAGGGCTGCTGTTCTGGTGGGTCCTCTTGCCGCGTCCCGGCCGCCAGCATGCCTATGGGAGCGCAGTGATGCACCTCTTTGTCACCTCGCTGCATACCGGGCTGCTCGGCGTCCTCCTGTTGCTCTCGCCGCGCCTCTGGTACCCGGAGAACGCCGTGGGAGCGGCACTGTGGAATTTGAGCCCCCTGGAGGACCAGCAACTTGCCGGGCTGGTGATGTGGGTTCCGGCTGGATTGATATATGGCGGCGCAGCGCTGCTGCTGGCCGCGTTGTGGATCAAGGCGAGCGGAAGGAGGGAGGCGGCGCATGCGTACGAGCTTGTCTAAACTGCTTGCCGCCGTCATCGCCGCGCTAGTGCTGCTCGTCGCGGCCGTGGCCGGAATGACTTGGTGGTCCGATCGGGCCGCGCGCGTCCGCCACGAGGCGGAGGCGGCCACGGGCGGTGACACTGCGAGGGCCTTGCCGATCATGACTGCGAATGGCTGTTCCGGCTGCCATACGATAACGGGCGTGCCGGGCGCGCAAGGGCAGGTGGGTCCTCGCCTGGATGCCAGTCTTGCTGGCCGCGTCTTTATCGGCGGCGGGCTGGCCAACAATCCAGAGAACCTGATCCGCTGGATACGATCGGCCAGGGAAATCGATCCGCACACGGCCATGCCATCGACACGGATCACGGAGCAGCAGGCGCGCGATATCGCGGCCTACCTCTACGCTCTGAAATGACTCGAGCGGTTCACCGTTCGACGGACAACGCCGACCCCTTTCTGGAAGAGACCGACTATCGTTGATCTATGATTACCAAGCTAGGTTTGGCGCTGAGACGGATCGGAAATCCGTTCCCGCACGGCACGCTCGGTCTTGTCTGCTGTGGACTTCACAATCTCGCCGAGCTGATCGGCCATCGTGCCTGCTTCCATATGTTGCCGGCCAGCTTCCTGCTTAATGGTCTCATAGGCGTCAGCGGCGACCTGCTTGGCCTCATCGAGACCCATGTCGAGCATGGTTTCGGCGGTGTCGCGAAGCTTGTCCCCATAGGCGCCTAGTTGCTCATCCTCCGTTGCCGTATGGGGCAGCATTGCACCTATAGCGGCACCGATGGCGAGACCGACGGCCGCTACGGCCAAGGGTTGGTCCTCCAACAGATATTGGGCGGAGCGGCTGGCTTTCGCCATGTCACCAGTCGTCGAGCTTGCATTGGCAGCGCTTCCCGTCAGACCCGCCGCAGCGGCTCTTGCGGTGCTCGATATGGTATCGCCGACGCTGGTAGCGCTCGATGAGAGCGATTCCGCGGCATCGGAGAGCGTGCCGCTGAAGCCGCCGCGCTCACCTTCATCATGTCGTGCCGGCGCTGAAGGCAATGGGTAACCAGCGGGACCGTGGGCCGTGTTTGATGTGCCGCTGCCGAACATCAGCCAAGCCAGACCCGCGCCCACCATGGTGACCGGCAAAGGATTGTCTCGGACCTGCGTTCTGAGATTGCTGAGCATGGCCGAGCTCTCCCCTCCCGAGAACAGCCCGGTGAACTCATCCAGCAATTGTCCCGGCGTCATCTTGCCTCGAATGGATTCGGCGGTCTCCATCACCCGGGCGCGAGCCGCCTCGGCCTCGCGTTCAAGTTCGGCTGCGGATTTCTCTTTCATCTCACCTGTTCCTTGATCACGCTCGCGTCGCGCTTGAGCTGTTCCTGGGTCCGGTCGGGGGTAAGTTCCGAAGGCGCCATGCTGGCCATCCCGGTCCGCAGCAGGATGACGCCGAGGACCGCCACGACCACACCGACCAGCAGAGAAGACCACCCCGCGCCAAGCCCTGCCCGCGTCAGTGCGATAACGAGTGCCTGCAGCAACACCAATAGCGCGGCGAGAAGGCAAATCGCGCCGCCCAGCACTTCCGCGGCACCTGCTCCGGCTTTGGTAAGCTTTTCAGAGAGCTCGGCCCGAAACAGCCTCGCCTCGGTCTGCACCAGAGTGGTGACATTCTGGGCCAAGTCGGTGATCAGTCCGGCAAGGCTGGGATTGTTCTGGGTGTTCATCTCTCCTGCTCCGCCTTCTGCATAGTCCCGTCATCGCCGACGAGGCCAAAATCCTGCGAATGATCAGCGGACCAACCCTGTGGCTGATCGGTGTGTGATTTGAGGTCTCCCAGAGCAGCCTGAGATTCCGGCCTTGCCGGCGGAGAAGCCTTGATGAACCGCCCGAGCGCCAAACCGGCCAACACGGATCCCGCAAGCAGGACACCGGGATTTTGCCGGCCAAAGGACTGCACCTCCTCAAGGACCTGGCCGAACGGTTTCTGTTTCAAGGACGATGAAAGCCGCTCAAGCCCACCGGCAGCATCCAAAGCGAACTTCGATGCGTTCCTTTCATCGTTGTTGGCCAGGTGATCGCTGGCCGCGCGCAGTGCACCGCCCAACGCCGCCAGGCTCGATCCGATGTCGCGTTGCGCCTCCTCCGCCTTGTCGGCGATGACCTCCCTGGCTTCAGATGCATAGTCGCCAGCCTTGCGGGTCACCGCATCACGCGCGTCGTGAAGCAACTCGCTGGCACGTTCCTCTTCCTGGCGAAGCCTGTCGGAAACTTCGCTTTTCGTCTTGTCGAAATCGGTGGGCTGTCCGCCCTGATCGTTCTCATGCTGCATGGGCCACCTAGTGAAAACCGAAGAAGGAGAGGACCGCGAGCACGACAACGATAAGGCCGATAAGATAGATGACACTGTTCATGTGCACGTCCTCCGTGGCTGCCCAACTTCGAGGAACCTGCGATGTTCCCTTAGGTGAAAGCATTTATGATCAGGCTGAAACGGAGAGCTCGTCAGGCACGCAACAGTCGCCAATGAGTTGCGCTGTCCCTCGAACGGAGCGCTCGGTACGACCGGGTGCGCGGGAGCCGCAAGCAGGAGACAGCCGAGTGCCGGCTGTCTCCGGTATTGCTATCTCTGCTTATTCGGCGGCCCGCCTGTCGATCATCTGCTCGCTCTGGGCGCCGGAACTTGGCCGTGGCGGCGAAAGCATGGGCTCCTCGCCCATTGGTGCACCGGCGACCAGGGAGAACTCTCCCTTGCCGTCCATCGAGGGTCCATCGCTCCAACGTCCCCGCGCTGGTTCGACACCTTCGACGAAGCAATTGATGAAGGCATAGGATACGTCCTGATGCTCCTTCTCCTGCGGGAAGGAGTTGGGGACCGGCAGAGACGCGTTCAGTCCGCCCATGTCTTCGATGGCCGCGAGCCACTGCTGTTGGTGCATGGTGTCGCGCGCAATAAGGAAGGACAGCATGTCCTTCATGCCGGGATCGTTGGTCATGTTGTACAGGCGGGTCGCAAGCACGCGGCCGCTTCCTTCCGCGGTGACGTTTGCGACCATATCCGCGGCAAGATTGCCGCTGGCATAGACATGCGAAGCATTGAAGGGAACGCCGTTGGCGTTTTCAGGCAGTGCGGCCAGGCCGGTCGACAAGATATGGCGGAAGTTCATCCCGTTGAGGACCGAGCCGCCGACCGTGTCCGACGAGATGTCCTCCTGCAGCGAAAGTGGTGCACCCTCTAGATTGAGGGCGACCGCAGTCGCCAGCATTTCGATATGGCCGAGTTCCTCGGTCGCCGTGTTTAACAACAGGTCGCGGTATTTGGCCGGTCCGCGGCATCCCCATGCCTGGAAGAAATACTGCAAGGCGACGCGGATCTCGCCTTCTACTCCACCTATGGCCTGCTGCAACGCGCGGGCAAAGACTGGATTCGGCGTTTCCACACGAACCGGGTACTGCAATTTCTTGTCGGTGTAATACATGGCTGACTCCTGGTTTGAAGTCAGCCGAACCTCAGCTCGGACGCATTGTTCCGTAGGAGGAACGTTTAATTCCGGCAGGCTTCCCGACGGAACGTCTCGAGCTACGGAAGCTCATTGCGCAATGCGAGCCGTCCAGTCGGTCTACGCCGTGGGTGCCCATTGGCACCGGGGATCATGCGACCTTGGAAAACAGGGCGACGTCGCATCTGGCCAGGCCGTAGCGCCACCGATGATCGGTCGTGGCGACCCGGCTTTGGTAAAACAACGATAGTTGGCTGCCTTCGATCATCACCGTGGAGTGGCCGTTCTCTCCCGGCTGGCCTGGCTCCAGCACCGGGCCGATCGATACGTAAGGTCCAGCAACGTCATCAGCGATAGCGAAGAACACGCGTTGCCGGTTCCCCCGAAGTCCATTCGGCAGAAAACAAGTGGCATTGAGAAGCACCCGACCGTCCGGCAACTCGACCAGCTGTGCGCCTTCTATGCCCCATTCATAGTCGGGATCCTCTCTCGTATTATGGTGAGGGACATCATTATGGTCGAGGATCTTGCCGATCCGCTTCCAGGGACCGAACCACGAGTCGGATTGGCTCCGTGCGAGGTAGATGTCGGGTTGCGGCACCCTGGTGAATTTTGGCATCGCGGAATAGACGAGGTAGCGCTTGCCGCCAATAACTGCGGGATGCGGATCGTAAATGCCGTCCTCCTCGGTGTCCGGGATGGCAAGGATCGCCGGGCTGAGAACCACCCACTGGAATCCGTCATTGGAAACCGCGTGCTCGCACCGGCCGCCAGACTTCATGAACTCGGTCTGGATGAACATATGAAAGACGCCGCTTTCGTGGATGACGCCGGGAGCCGCAACACCACTCCCGTTGATAGGAAGTTCGATCGGCGGATGCTCGGTCCACGGTCCATAGAGATCGGGCGCCGTGGCATGAAGGATCCTCCACGTCTCGGTGGTCACCGTGCCACTTGAGCCGAAGACGTGCCACAGACTGCCATCGAAGACAGGGCACGGGTCTTTGAGATCATCGACGCTTTGCGGATGAAACAGCGGAAAAACATTGGTCGCAAAGTCGATCTTCATATCAGCCCCGGAATCTTGCCCTGCCAAAACCGAATCGCCAGTCGTGCAGGCGAATCAACATGATGTTCTGCACATTTTATAGCCGACAAGTTCAACGCAAATACGGCAATGCCGTTCTCCACCAGCATTCCCCAGTCGCCCCGCGCCTCAAAGCCCGCCGACACACGATAGCCGTTCTCGACTCAGCGAGCGGATCTCGTTTTCGTCTATCGAGCGGCGACTGAAGGCGCTCCATTTCACCTTGGAACAACTCACCTCGTTGAAAGTTAGGAGACGGGAACGAAGTTTAGTTCTCTCCCGTCCGCGACTAACAAATGTTAGTCGGAACATAAACGACAGACTAAAGGAAGGAAATCTTCAATGGAAGCAGCCTTGGGTGGGGCAGTCGCCAGTAACCGCGCTGGCAGGGAAAATCTACTGGTTTGCTTCTCCCATTTGCGGTGGAATTTCGTTCATCAACGCCCGCAACATATCCTCAGTCTCGCCTCCATGCAGCAGAGAGTGGTCTACTTCGAAGAGCCTGTTTTCGAAGACCTGCCACAGCCGCTGATGCGGACGAGCGAGGCAGCGCCAAGCATTCTAATTGTGACGCCAGTGCTTCCGCTCGGCATGTCGGCCGCGAAAGCAGATGCCGTCCAGCGGAGATTTGTCCAGCAGATCATAGCTTCAATGCCGCACAGCCGGTTGATCGCTTGGTACTACACGCCGATGGCTCTGCGCTTCACCGAGCACCTCGACCCAGACATATGCATCTATGACTGCATGGACGAACTCTCCGCATTCAAGAATGCGCCGCCCGAGCTGGGGCAGATGGAAAAGGCCCTGCTGCGCCGCGCCGATCTCGTTTTCACCGGAGGCCTAAGCCTGTTCGAGACCAAGCGTCACCTGCATCACGCGATCTTCCCTTTTCCTAGCAGCATCGATGTGAAGCACTTTCACACTGCGAGACGCCCAGGAAAGGAGCCAACCGACCAGGCCGGCATTCCTCATCCGAGGGTCGGATATTTCGGAGTTATCGACGAGCGGCTGGACGTCGAGCTCGTAGCGCAGGCGGCGGAGACTATGTCGGACGTGCATTTCGTGATGCTTGGCCCGGTCGTCAAGATCGACCCCGCAACCCTGCCCAGAGCCGAAAACCTGCATTGGTTGGGCGCGAAGGCCTACTGCGACCTGCCCCACTATATGCGCCATTGGGATGCCGGTTGGATGCCGTTTGCACTCAACGAAGCGACCCGCTTCATCAGTCCGACCAAGACGCCAGAGTTCCTAGCGGCCGGTCTCCCGGTGATCTCGACGGCAATCGTTGACGTTGTGCGCAGCTACGGCGCTGCTGGACTGGTGGAAATCGCCGACAGTGACGATCTGGAAATCAAGCTGCGCTCCATTCTATTGCGACCTCGTGAGACGTTCCTGCCGCAAGTCGACGCCTATCTTGCGGACATGTCTTGGCAAAAGACATGGAGTGGCATGACCGCTCACATCGAGCGTGCCTATCGAGGTAAGAAGGTCATCCCTCTCCGCAGGAGTGCATAGCCATGTTCGATTGGCTGATCGTCGGCGCGGGATTTGCCGGCAGCGTGCTTGCTGAAAGGATAGCCTCCCAGCGCCACGAAAGTGTTCTCCTGGTCGACCGCCGCAGCCATGTCGGCGGCAACGCCTATGATTGCTATAATGAAGCCGGCATCCTCATCCATCGTTATGGGCCACATATTTTTCACACCAACAGCCAGTCGATCGTGGACTACCTCTCGCAGTTCACGGAATGGCGCACATACGAGCATAGGGTGCTGGCGGCCGTGGATGAGAAACTGCTTCCCATCCCGATCAATCTCGACACGGTAAATCGCCTTTACGGCCTCGACCTGAATTCCACACAGTTGGAGGAGTTCTTCGCGTCGCGGCGCGAAACCGTAGAGGACGTACGAACGGCCGAGGACGTCGTCGTCAGCACGGTGGGACGCGAACTCTATGAGAAATTCTTCCGTGGCTACACCAGGAAGCAATGGGGCGTCGATCCTAGCCAACTGAGCAAATCAGTGACGGCACGAGTGCCGACCAGAACCAACCGCGATGACCGCTATTTTAGCGACAGCTTCCAGAAGATGCCGGCCGGCGGGTACACGAGAATGTTCGAACGCATGCTCGACCATCCGAACATCAAGGTCATGTTGCAGACCGACTTCCGCGAAATTCGTGACGAGATACCATTCAACCACCTGATCTATACCGGCCCGATCGACGAATACTTCGGCTGGCAGCTCGGGCGTCTTCCTTATCGCTCGCTCCGTTTCGAGCACGTCACCCTCGACCAAGAGCAGTTTCAGCCGGTTGCCGTCGTCAACTACCCCCAGACGGAAAATTACACCCGCATCACCGAGTACAAACATCTGACCGGCCAGCAGAACGCGCGGACCAGCCTGACCTACGAATATCCCACCGATATCGGGGACCCGTACTATCCGGTGCCGCGGGCCGAAAACGAAGAGCTCTACAAGCGTTACGAAGCGCTCGGCGCAACCTGTCCCGACGTGTGGTTTGTCGGCCGCCTGGCAACCTACCGCTACTACAATATGGATCAAGTGGTCGGGCAGGCTCTGGCTACTTTCGCCCGCATCCAAAAGAGCGTCCCGGAATGGGCGAGCGCGAGGAAGGCGTCGTTGGCCGAAGGGGCGCTGTAGCTCCCCCACCTAGACGTACTTGGGAGCATCGGGCTTGGCAACGCGGCGCCAACAGCGCTCGCAACAGTCCCTTGTGCCGCTCATGTATTTAACGCGTCGGGTTCGCCGCGAACAAAGTTTGCTGGCGGGCCAATTCATCCGCGATGGGCGTGCGGACATGTCGGCTGCCGTTCGCCTGGATGACCGAAAACAATCCCACTTCCGCATGCCGCGAATTGTCCCAGCCCGGATAGGCGGTTATCGGGTATAGGCAAATACCTTCGATCGGCGCTTCGAGACCGATTGCGGCACGCACCTCGTCGCAGACATAATGGAGCCAAGCCGCCCCGCCCGATCCTTCGGAGCCGGTCTCGGCGATGAACATCGGCTTGCCGTATCGACGCGCGACCTCAATCAGCATCTCCGATAGGGCACGGTACTCGTGATGCCCCATCGGAATCGTCGGCCCGTTTAGGTACCACTGATTGTGTGGGTAGAAATTCAGGCCAACGACATCGACAACATCTTCGCTGCCCCCCAACTCTGGTTCTGCCCGGCCCAGCAGCATGTCGTAAGCTTCGAACTGTCCGAGACGGGCATTTTCGGCCCGGCGCCATTCGGCCCGCGTTCGGTCGCGAGGAGCAATGTGGATAAGCGGCTCGGCCCAGACAAATCTGCAAGCGGGATCGACCTCCCGCATTGCCCGAACGCCAGCTATTGCAGCTTTCACGAGGTGCCGCTTGAACCATCCCCGCTTCTTCGGGCCGACGCGCGGGAAATACCCGACCTCAACAGCCCAGGCGAAAAACGAAATTTCGTTGATTGGGCACAACAGAGGCGCTGTACCGGCGATTGAACGATGGACCCTCACAGCTTCCGCAGCGAACGAGGCATAGGCATCGATGAAATGCATCGACCCCTGTTCAACGTGGTCTGGAGATCCGTAGTGGAAAATGTCCCAGATGACCTGGACACCTGCCGATTGCGCTGCTTCGACCATCGGCGTCCAGCTTGACCAGTCATAGGTCCCAGGAGCGGTTTCGATGAGGTGCCAGCGCAAACCGTCGCGGATGGTACGAAGACCGAGTTCGGCGCAACCGCGGTAGTCGCCCAGGGCATGCAAATAATGCGACGTCGCGCGGATAAGATCGAGGCGAACGCCGTCCTTGCGCCGGTGCGACGAGCACTCAAAGCCAGCCATGAAAAAACTGGCGAACGCCGACGTGCCCGCAATCGAAGTCAAGCCATCGCTATCGCTTTGTGCTGCTTCGCTCATGCGGCAACCCCTTCTCATTTGCCATGCTGCACCATCGTCCAGTGTATTACTCAGGGCCAAACCCGGATGGTCGAGCCTTTGTTCCCCGATCGAGCCCACCGAGCCGGTGGAGCAGACAGGAGCCAGGGAACAAGGTGCGCCGAGGCAAGTTCGGGACCGAGCCGTCATCGATTGTCCAGCGGTTACAACGGAGGCAGGGAACAGCATGACCGTTCAGATTCGACTTTCCGACATCGACCATGCCAGGCGCGAGGATCGTGGCGACGGCGTCTGGAGCATCGCGCCGGATTTGGCCTATTTGCGGCTGACAATTGTGAATGTCGTGTTCTTCGGCGCTCCCGGCAGCGGAGATCGAAACTGGGTCCTGATCGATACGGGTTTGCCGACGTCGCGAAGCAGCATCCTGGCGGTCGCGGAAAAGCGCTTTGGAGCCGGCGCGCGGCCCGCCGCGATCATCTTGACCCATGGCCATTTCGACCATGTGGGAGCGGTTGTGGATCTGGCCGGCACATGGGATGCGCCCGTTTTCGCGCACCCGCTCGAGCGTCCCTATTTGGACGGAACCGGGTCCTATCCACCGCCTGATCCTTGGGTGGGGGGCGGCCTGATAGCGCTGCTTTCGCCACTCTTTCCTCGTGGCCCAATCGATCTCGGAGATCGCCTGCAACTCTTGCCGGCCGACGGATCGGTCCCCGGCATGCCCGGATGGCGCTGGCTGCACACGCCCGGGCATGCGCCGGGGCATGTCTCTCTCTGGCGCGAAGAAGACCGCTCGCTGATCGCTGGGGACGCCTTCATCACCACGGGTCAGGAGTCGGTCTATGAAGTCGCCGTTCAGGACTTGGAGATGCATGGTCCACCGCGCTACTTCACACCGGATTGGGATGCGGCGGAAAAATCCGTGAAACAACTGGCTGCGCTGAAGCCGCAGATGGTGATCAGCGGACACGGAGCGCCAGCTGCGGGAGTTGGCATGCGCCAAGCCCTCGACAGACTGGCTGAGCGGTTCACGGCATTCGCCGTGCCGCCGCGGATGAAGTTCGTGCGTGAGCCAGCCACTGTTTCAAATAGCGGAGCTTAGCGGAGCGCCAGGAGCTGTATTGCCGCTCCAAGTTGCTTGCAGATTGTCTCGGCGGAACAACCTCGTAGCGCCAGTTGGGGCATATGTTCCGTTGCGGACGTCAAAGCCTTGCCGAATTGGCGCCAATGGTTTTCTCAGCGACAATTTCGAACACAGCCCATGTCATAGGTTAATGCGTGGCTCCGCAGGCTCCCCTATGGGCGGCATAACTGCGGGTTCGATTGTGCGGCGGTCCAATCACCGTTCTCCGCCGCCGCTCTGTAATGTCACGGAACTTTCAGCGCGAATGCAAGTTCGATAAATAACATAAGCTAGGTAGCAAATTTGTCTCCCACCTCATCCTCGGATGTACTTATCCGCAAACTCCTGAGCAGCTCGGATGTTCGACAGACCGACATCGACGTTTTGAAGAGCATCCCGATCCAGGAGAAGGATTTTTTGCCCAACTACGACCTGGTGCGTGAGGGGGACCGTCCTGTCAGTTCGTTTGTCGTTTTGGATGGCCTGCTCGGTTCCACCAAACTTACCGGCGACGGCAAACGCCAGATTACATCCTTCTTTGTGGCTGGGGATATTCCGGATCTGCACGGACTGCATCTGTCGGTCATGGATTGCAATTTTACGACCCTCACAGCAGCTAGACTGGGCTTCATACGACATGACGCTCTTCGCGCCGTTTGCGAACAGCATCCTCGAATCGCGACGGCTTTTTGGCGGTCGACCCTGATCGATGCAGCTATTTACAGGGAATGGGTCACTAATGTGGGAAGACGCGAGGCATACACGCGCATGGCGCACATATTGTGCGAATTGATTTTTCGCTTGCGCTCGGTTGGACGCATCCAGGATCACGTCGCGGATCTTCCCATTACCCAGGCAGCCCTTGGCGATGCATTGGGCTTGTCCACAGTCCACGTCAACCGAATGCTTCAGGAACTTCGACGTAGAGGCCTCATCGCCACCACAGGATCAAGAGTGCATGTTCTGGATTGGCTTGGCCTCACTCATGCAGGTGATTTCGACACGACCTACCTGCACCAAAGGAACCCTGCAGTTTAGTGGTGACGGAAGCTCTCGCATGGCACGATTTTTCTTTGATAGTGGCGATCACGATCTGGTCTTCGAGGACCAAATCGGCATCGAATGTGCCGGTTTGGAGGAGGTGCGCCGCGTGGGCTTCGAGGGCCTTATCGACCTTACGAGAGATGCACTCACTGAGGTGGACGGGCAGCAAGTGTTTGTTGAAGTGCGGAACGAAAACGGCGACAGGATTCTGAGGCTGAGCATCTCGCTGCAGATCAAGTTGATGAGGTGACGTGCGCACCGGACTTGCCGCGTCAGAAAGCTGCCGAGCGACGGCACATAAACCCGAACGCCGCGTGATCGGACAGTCGCACGAAGATGTCGCCGCATTTGCGACCTACAGGCAAGCTTCGGTTCCCCGCAGGGAAGAAATCGGCAAGGCACAGCAGAAGGCCATGGCCCGTCCGATACTTGGCCCAACCCGACTGATTTTAATCGGTGTCGCGTATTTTTTGATGAAGTTCTGGAACGCGCACTTTCGGCGCTCGTTCATGTTGTCTCAGCAGTGGGTGTCGAAGTGCAACGAAAAGCGAACGAAGCAAGCCGGGTAGCGAAAGGCCAGGAACTTGAGGTCGAACATCTGGTCGAGCTCACGGACATTGACCCCAAGCAGGCCCGAACGCTGCTTCGCAAGCACGGCGCCGATTGGCCGAAGCTCAAAGACGAGGCGGAAGCTCTGAAGAAGGAAGACTAATCGTCACCTTCCCAGCGGTTGGCGAGAAAGCTGTTCTAACTCATCCTCGTCCGTGATCCCCGCCTGGTAGTAGGCCAGAATACGTGATGCCCGGCGTTCCCTCTCGGTTGCGGTTTCGTTTTTGATTTTGCTGCGTGCGAAGACGCGACTGAGTAGGGCAAGTTCTGATGGCGTGAAGGCGTCTCTATGCATCGCATCTCAACTCCGCGCGCCGCCCGTCTCGAGAGGGGCCGAGGCGGGCTGAAGCTGTGGTTGCAACCTCTGATGCCGGCCAGCAAGAGATCGCAGAACAGGTCGTCCGGCGCGCGCTAACGCTGGACGAGAAAGAATGTTCCACGTGTTCTCGGGAGGCAAACAAAATGGCGTCCGCTCGAACCAGCAACGGCCTTTTATCGGTCTACGGCGTGATCTGCCTCAACTACATCCGGAAAGCCTCTTCCGAGATGGAAAGCCCGCCCCGGACAAAGCCGAGACGGGCCGAAGCTGCTTCGGCAGCCTCAAGGCCCAGACAATGAGGGAGGATTGTAGGCCTGCAGCCAAACCTCGTGCCGCAGTGAATGTTCCGCGGCTGTAACTGTTGGCGGGATCATCTGCTGCGATTGCAGGGCGCGGCAACTTCTTGTCGGCCGGGGTCGAGACGTTCCGACGCGCCGTCAAGCGGCCGACATCCCGATCAGCCGCGTGGTCTCATGTTCATTGAGAAGGCTGATCTGCAAATCCAGTCCGCTCGGCGCTCTCCAGCTCTCTATGGGCATGCGACGCGGCAATGGCAGCCTGTCCAAAAGCGACGGCTATCTGGTTCAACGCTTTGACAACGTCACCGATGGCGTACATGCCGTGGATGGAAGTCTGCTGATGCTCGTCGACTGTGACATAGCCGTCTTCACAACATCTTGCGCCAACGGCCTCGGCGAGTTGAGAACGAACCTTGCATCCGAGTGCCAGATAAATGGCATCGAAGCGGTATGAAGTCCCATCTTTCAAAATCGCCTCGCAGCCGTCTGCTGCCGGACAGAGCGTGTCGAGAGCGTCACCGATGACTATGCCTCTTGCCCTCGCCGCACTACGAGTGCTGAGCGAAAAGTCGGATGCGTCGCTTCCAAGCATCGTTATGAGCGGTGTAAACCGACTGAGAAAAATGGCCTCTTTCAAGGCTCTCACGTCGTGCCCGACGACCGCAATCTTCTGGTCGATCGCCTCATACCCATCGCATACTGGGCAGAGTCGAATGACACCTGCGGCAATTGCCTCGCGTAGACGCGGAATGACGGGTGTCGTGTCGGTGATCCCTGTCGCCAAAAACACCTTGCGTGTCCGGATTGCGCCAATCGAGGTCTCAGTGACGAACCCTCCATAGGCAGGGGCGAGGGAATAGACCTGCCCTCCAACCAGAGTGGCTCCATACAAGGTGGCGTGACGTCGAAGGCGATCCAGGATATCGGCTCCACTTATCCCTTCGGGAAAGCCAGGACAGTTATGGCTCGTTGGGATCAAGGCGGCACGAGGATCGCCGGCATCGATCACCAGCACGCGATGGCGAAAACGGGCAAGATATTGAGCGGCGGTCAGTCCTGCCGGCCCGCCTCCGACGATCAGGACATCTTGGGTCTCGGCGGCCGGTCGACTGACGTGGCTATCGTGCATGGTTGGGCGCATCACCGGCGAACGATTTGGTTCGTGCGATGTTCCAAGGGCGGTCTTCGGGACATCTGGCTCGATGGCAACAGCGTAGACACCAGACTTCAACCCGACCGTAAGACGCCAGGCTCCTCTGTTTCCTTGAACTCTTCCGTATCCTTGGGCGCGGCGACCAGATCCTGGAATCCGAGAGTGGCGACGAGATAGCCTGCCTCATCGTAAACCTTCGTCACCCAACTGGTCGGGTCCACGCCGTCGACAATTCCGTCGAGCATGGCCTCTTTGGCAACGCGCTTCGCCTCCCTGACAGCCTCATCTCGATCAGCCATATCGGCGAAGATTGCAGGCTGCGACATGCCTTCGATAAACTCGAAGCGAAATTTCGGCATCGGTTGCTCCAGTCGGTGTGCCAGCGGATCGGCCATTTCTGGCAGGTTTGACGGTCAACGCGGCGGTGTCGAAAAGGATGCAGCGGATGGTGTTCGCATGACCATCCAACGTCAGGCAGCGTTGCTGCGTCCCATCTCCCAATCGTCCCGCCAACGTGCGCGCACGGCAATCATCAGCTTGGCCGCTTCCGTCATTCCTGTTTGGAACAGCCTGATCAACTCTCTTGCGACGGCATAGGCCGCCGCCGTGTCAGGCAAAATGGCAAATTCCTGGCACAGCGCGTCAAATGCCGCGCGAAGGATATTCAGGTCACTGGGGTAGAGAGCTTCTGTGTTCATGCGGATGGGTCGGTTAAGCATCAGGCTCCTCCAAACGGGCGAGAGTGCGATAGTCGCTCCAAGCAGCGAAACCCGTTACACAGCCGCTGACCACGGCTTTATGCGGCACAGCCCACCAGCTGTCATTAAACTATGATGCACTCGGCCGTTGTTCATGCGTGAAGATCGCCCCACGGCCCATTCATCGCTTAACCTTCGCGCAAGGGTGTAGACGGCGAAGCCCTATACTCCAGCGACTATAACTCTTCGCGGCGCGATTGATGGGGCACAACGTGCAGCAGAATTTACCAAGCGCAACCGCAGGTGCCGAAGCGGCTGAATCCAAATCGCCTCGTCGCCGATATGAGCGTTTGCTGAACCGAACGCTTGGCGAGACTATCCAAATCGAGACCGTTCTCGATGCCGGATGGCATGTGGGAGGGCCGACGCAGGACACCTGGAAAGCGTGCGCTGCTCAACTGTACCTTTTGTTGATTCATGGCGGGGGGATATAATGCCCCGCGGAACCAGGGGCACTGCCGCGAGTTCTTTGGAATGGCAAATCATCCGGTCACGAGCGCCCTTACCTCAATCGGCACATTGACTTCCCGTCCCGCAGCGTTCCTGGTGTTGCTGGCCTATGCAATCCTTTGGATGATTTCCGAGCGACAGAGCTTGGATTGGCATGGAGCCGCTACATTGTTTACTTGGGCGATGACGCTGTTCATCCAGCGCGCGGAGCACCGCGACACTCAAGCGATCCACGCCAAGCTTGACGAGATTCTGCGGTCAGATCACGCGGCTTCAAACATCACGCGGATCGACGATGAAGAGCCCGAGGAGATCGAAAAACATCGCCATCGCCGGCAGCGGGGCGATTGACGTGCAGCCTTTCGGTTCCGTTGCGTCAGGCGCCCGCAAGAAGACCTCCGGTATTGAGCTTTGGCGAAAGGTGCTCATCTATCTGGCCATTGCCACCATCGCCAGCCTGCTCACGGTGTTGATCATAAATCTCACTCCAGAGTCGCGCGTTCTACGATCAATCGTTCCCCATCGGTTCGACGCTACGGATCCCCAATTTTCCAAGACGATGAGCAGCTATTCGCAAGGGCAGATGTTCGGCTCCAATGCGGTCCAAACTCTCATCAACGGGGACGAAATATTTCCGTCAATGCTGCAAGCAATCGGGGCGGCTCGATCCAGCGTCGACATCGAGACATATATTTATTGGTCGGGAGCCATCGGCTACGAGTTCGCAATCGCATTGGCGGCCAAGGCCAGCGAAGGCGTCGAAGTCCGCGTGAACGTCGACGGGGTTGGCAGCCTTCCCTTCGACGAGGACTTGATCCACATCATGACCACGGCCGGTGTGAGGTTCGAACGCTATCGGCCGCTACGCTGGTATACGTTGGACCGTGTAAACAACCGAACTCATCGCAAGCTGCTGATCGTCGATGGCCGGGTCGCTTTCACTGGCGGGGTCGGCATTGCCGATAATTGGCGCGGGAACGCACGCAACTCAAATGAATGGCGCGACACGCACTACCGGATCGAAGGACCCGCCGTGGCCGCATTCCAGGCGGCGTTCGCCGAAAACTGGCTGGAGACGACCGGCGAGACATTGCAGGGCGCGAAGTTCTACCCTGCAGTTGCGCCCGCTGGTGGGCTCGATGCCCAACTAATACTTTCTTCGCAGCCAAACGGCTCGGAGAACATGGAGTTGATGATGTTGGCGGCAATAGCCGCGGCCAAGGACCATCTGCGCATCGGCATGGCCTACTTCGTGCCGGACGACATAGCCCTGCAGCAGATTCTTGATGCAAGGAGGCGAGGCGTCTCGGTCGATATCATCGTTCCCAATTGGCTGACGGATGTGCCTATAGTGCGAAAGGGTTCACGTTACTTCTGGGGCGAATTGCTCAAGGCCGGTGTGCGCATCTTTGAGTTTCAACCCACAATGTACCATCCGAAGCTTTTGATCGTCGACGATGTCTGGGTGAGCTTTGGCTCGGCTAATTTGGATGAGCGTTCCTTGCGCCTCAACGATGAGGCCACTCTGAATGTCTACGGCATGGAATTCGCGCGGACGCAAATAGACGTTTTCAACGAGGACCTGAAACGATCAAGGCAGGTCAGTGTGGAAGAATGGCAAGCTCGTCCGCTAAGCGAAAAGGTCACCGACTACTTTGCGAGCAGGTTTCGCTCCCAGCTTTAATGGCGAGGTGCGGAGATGCAAAGTCCCCGCGATTGCTCGCGATTGGTATTGATAGACGCTCTTGGTCGAAGTTAAACGCCGCGCCGCTTTACGGCTTCTCTTTTTGAGAGCCTGAATGGATTTCGATGAATTTGCGGTTGCGCCGGCGACGACTCCACCAGATGCTGTGCAAGCCTTGCTTGTCTCAGCCGCGCCGTCTTCTCGGCGCGTTCGGCTCGTTCAGCGTCCAGCATCTGTTGGCTGATACGTTTGGCGCGGTCGTATCTTTCCTTGTCGTGATTGCGAGTCACGGACACCTCCTAGCCAGCAACAAAAATCCTGCGAACCTTTTGGTGACACGCGGCTTGCGTTGGCTGGGACCGGGCGTGATGGCTTGTGCGAGGCGAGCCTCCTTCAACCGCGCCGTCTTGGCGGCGCGCTCAGCACGTTCCTTGTCGACAATGAGTGCTGCAGCTGATGTGGTCTTCTCGTTGCGACCGTCATCATTGGTCCGCGGCATCTCAGCGCCTCGCCTTAATTCTTATCGCCCGCGGTGCCATTTTGTACCCGGGTCGTGCTCTAACCTGGTCTATCGTCCTCTTGGCGGAGCTTTTGCCTGCATGAGCCGGCTTCTTGCGCAGGTGGTTGTCGTTGTCCGCTCGTGGGATGGCCATCTCGGTTCTCCTATGCGGGCCCAACTTCGAAATGGCGGAAGTGTTCCCAGCCAACTCGCAAGTTGCTGGGCTATTTTTCGGATGCAGCGGCGGATCCCAAGGCATGCGATCCGAGCCTGGCGTCGTTTGCCAACTCGCGTCCAGCGATTGATAACGACCCACCTTGCAGGTGCGCGAATGAGCAGCGGGACTGCTCGAGGCAGGTTCATAGCTGATTTCACGCTTGGAACACGTTGTCGGTCTTTAGGTTGTCCAAACGGCGTGATGCCGCAGGTGTCTACGATGAACTTTCCTCGCGACGCGATGGTTCAGACTTTGCTGCAGCAAGGGATCCCGCGGAAACGCATAAGCTCGGCATTGCAGGGAATTCGGCGCTAGGGTCGTTGAACCACTACCGGGTGTGTCTGCAGTCAACCTTACAGGCAGCCGCAAGTCCAGACGAGGAGCACGGTTCCAAGCGCATACGGGACAAGAAGCAAACCTATCGACACCCAGAAAGCCGGCTCTGCCAAGGCGGCCATGTCCTTGCGAAACTGCTCCATAGGGCTACCCCGACAACTTCGACAAACGAATAGAGCTAACCTGATAAAACCTATGGCCCGCTTTTGGCATCTTCGACCTCCAGCGCATCCATGACGGCTGCCACATCGCTGGCTTCTCCGTCGACGCCACCATGCACCCCAGTTCCGGCATTCTTTAGTGCTTGCTCGATCGCATCTTCAATGTTTCCAAGCTCGTCCTCACGCACCTCGCGACCATAACCGGCCGCTTCGGCATCCTGCTCGAATTGCTGGGCCAGCACGGCGAAGCTGACTTCCTCTTCGCCAGCCAGAGTGCCGACATTCTCCTGCAGCCAGTTTTCAAAAAATTCTTTGGTCGCGTTCATCTGATAACTCCTCCGCCGGGTTAAGCGCGGCGGCGATCCGAAGTTCCGCCATGCCGTCACTTTCCCAATCAGCAAGGGCTATGCTCAGGATAGGCTTGGCTGATCATCTTACGAAAAGACGCTCGTGCGCTGACATTCATGGAAGACAGCCTGAACTTTCAGGGGTTCACATGGACCGGCCGCTTCATTTGGTCTTTTGCGCATCCGGCGCAAACAGGGCCTGCCCCGCCAGCTTCGCGTGCAATGCGCGGGCCAGGTCAAGATGTTCCAGCACCGTCGGCAGCTTTTCGGAGGCGAAGCGCTGAAGCGCTGCATCCTCGCCCGAGCCTATCTCCCAAGCCAGGAGTTGCGCCGTCTTTTGGTGATCGACGATCTGCGCTCCCAGGTAAGCCAGCTCAAACGCGGTGCCGTCGAGTTTTTCGAGATCGGAACGGATTTTTTTGTGATCTGGGTCGAGCCCTTCGGGAAGTGGAATTTTGCTTTTATCTGCCACGGATTTCAGCTGCTCATTGGCCTTGTCGTGATCATCGACCATCCGATTTGCAAATTCCCGAACCCCATCGTGACTTGTCTTTCCAGCCGCGAGCCGACCTAGCTCTATCTCGGACCTGCCGCCTACCATAATCAGCTGGGCGAAAAGCCGATCCTGATAATTCGTCTGATGCGGTGCTGGAACTCCAGGCTTCTCCATACTCGTATCGGGAGCAAGGCCGGCTGGATTGCCGATTTGCGCCAGCGCACAGCAGGGCGACAATGCCAGGGCTACTGTCATTACGGCAGCACGCATGATGTCCTCCATTCAGTACCGAATTAACCTTCGGCCGCGGTTTCCCCGGTGCTCTAGAGCGTGAGCAGATAGGCCACCAATGCATCCTTTTCCGATTGGTCGAGCTTCGTTCCGAGCACCAGGTTGAAGAACTCTACGGTATCGCCCAGCGTCATTAGGCGGCCGTCATGAAGATAGGGCGGAGAATCCTTGATCCCGCGCAACGTGAAGGTCTTGATCGGTCCATCCGGTATGGCAACCTGATCGTTGAACGTCTGGCCAACTTTGTAGAATCGCTCAAGCTTCAGATCGTGCATGTTGTTGTCCATGAAGGACAGACTTGGAACATGACATTCGCCGCAGCGGCCCTTTCCCATGAACACCTGCTCGCCCTTGATCTCCAGCGCATTGGCGGCAGCCGGGTCAAGTCGTCCGAACGGATCGAGCTTCGGTGCCGGCGGAAAATCGACGATGTTCTGCATCTGCGCCATCATCGCAACCTGGTTGGGCCGATCCGGCAGATTCACGCCCTTGCGGGTGGCGCTCACGTGATCGCCGTTGAAATAGGCAGTGCGCTGTTCGAACTCCGTAAAGTCCTCCACGGAACGCAGCGAGCGTTTGGACCCGTGGATCTGCTGGTTGAACAAGCCGCGCAGACTGGTCGTGTCGAGCCGGAAGCGCTCGGCTTGCGGCCGCACGTCCGGGGTAAGGTGAAACGCCGCGTTGGTGTGGAAATTGGAATGGCAATCGAGGCACGCCACACCCGTGCTTTGCATCGCTACCTTCCTGTCCTCGGTCTGATTGAATTCCTCCTGCGGAAATGGCGTCAACAGCAGACGAAGCCCTTCCATCTGCACGGGCGTGATGATGCCGTTCATGTATTCATAGAAGTTGCGTATCGTCAGCAGATCACCTCGCGACACATCGCCAAGCTCCGGGTGCGTGGTGAGAAATATTGGAGGTGGAAATTCCGGCGTAAGATAATCCGGCAGGTCGAAATCGACATCGAAGCGACGCAGATCCCGTCCTTCATCAGCGCCGATCTCTCTTATCTGACTTTCAGGAAAGACCTGACCTCCAGTGGCCTGCTTGACGTGCGGCAACGGCAGGAAACCTTGCGGCAACAGACCACGATCACGAATTTCCTGAGGAGTTTTCGCTGCCAAGCTGCTCCAGGTTTCGCCTGCCGGGCAGTTTCACTCGCGAGCCTTCTTGCACAGCTTTGCGCCCGCCCGACATCATGACGCCCCGCATCGGCCGGTCAGCCAGATCGTAACGTCTCTCAAGCAGGCCGCGTTGCCGTTGTGTCACTGCCGGTTTTTGCGCTTCGTCAGTCTCCTTGACCGCGGAAAAAGGCAAGCTTGGCAATGGACGATATGTCAAATCCGGCGGCAGCGGGTCCGAAGCAACATTGAGCGCGAATGTCGCAGCCCCAAGCAGGACTGGCAAACCAAGATTGAAGATACGCGACATATCTCCTCCCCACAGCGTTGAATTTGACCCCAACCAGTGCGCGCCAGCTTTGTTCCCGAGCTTTGGAAAAAGCCGATCAGCCGCCGACTGGACAACGCAACGCATGATCGTCCCACGCTCGGCTTCTCGGTGATCACCGGTGTCGCTGTTTTGGAGATGCGTCGATCTGCGTGCCTGAACGCGGACCACGATTGTGCTGCTCGAACTATTGCCCGCGATCTCGCCATTTTCTGGCTGATGACTGCACGCCCGCCGATCGACTGGTGCCCTGTAACCCTGCGAAGCTATTCTATCCCGACAGTTCGGATTGAATAACCTCATCGGTTGGCGACCCATCAGACGTGACTGCGCTTTTGACCTGGTCCATCCCGAACTGAGCGACCTGAACCATCATAGCCTTGGCCTTTGCGATGAGTTCGTCGTCGGGAAGACTATGCCCGGCCTGCAGGGTGACTGTAATACACTCGCCTCCCTCCCCGCGGAATTCCACGACCGGTGCCTGGTCTCGGCTGACGACAATTTCCATCATCTGCATAAGAACCTCCTCCTCGCTTCGACTGTAGCGGCCAGCCGAAACTAAACGCACGGCCGTCTAATCCTTGACATAAGCCCCAGGCTGACGACCGCCTCTGGGCGCCTTGGCGTCTTTCGAACGCTCGGCGATCGCAGGACCTGCTCCAGAGGTTTTCTCTGCGGCCGGTGAAGGTGTCGCCTGCTTTGGCGGGGTCCTGCCGCCCGATTTTTCGGGGCGGGGTGATATGCCAACTGAAGAATTGTCTGAAGAAGTCATGGCCCGTTTCCTTGGCTGCGAAATTCCATTACCAACCTGCGAAACGCCGTGACGTTCCATCGTGAATAGATCTCCCGTGACGTTCCATCGTGAAAACAAGATCTCCGCTGGTGAACCTGGGGCCACGCTGAGGCGCATCAGCAACGAGCTGTTTTTCGCAAGATAAACGGTAAATGCAGACAGTTCGGGCAAGACACAGCTTGGCCTGACACATGGCAGCGTGGCAGCAGAATACGAGCCGACACGAAACTCTAGAGATACCCATCGCCGAACGCGGTGACGGCAACAGCTTCGGTCATTCTGCAGAATGCGTTTCAGCGCCGCGGCAATGCCCATCGCCCGAGGTCCAGGAGCCTGAATCCAGCGCCGACCAGCAAAAGGCTCGCGATACAGGCCGAGGCCGCAGCTCAACCGATGAGGAACAATATCTCCCTTTGAAAGTTCTGGCCGACCCGTGAAGGAGAATGAAAAATGTCAGAATCGCGCGAATGGCTTGTCCAATGGCTTAGGGATGCTCACGCTATGGAGGAGCAGGCCGAGACCATGTTGAATGGGCAGCTGAACCGAATTGAGAACTATCCTGAGCTCAGCGACCGGATTCGCCAGCACGTTCAGGAGACCAGACAGCAGGCTGCTCGGCTGGAAACTTGTCTCGACCGCATCGGACAAGGATCTTCCACATTGAAGGATGCCGGCGGCAAGCTGACGGCAATGGCGCAGTCGCTCAGTGGGGTCTTCGCCGGTGACGAAGTGATGAAAGGATCGCTTGCAAGCTACACGTTCGAGCACATGGAAATCGCCTCCTACACAATCCTTATCGCCGCTGCCAAATCGCTAGGTGAAGCAGAGGTCGCCCAGGTCTGCGAAGAGAACCTGCGTGAGGAAGTCGCGATGGCGGACTGGCTGAAAAGCCATATTCCAGCGACAACCGAACAGTTCCTCGCGCGGACCGACTCGGAGAGTGAGAACGCCAAGCGTTGATCGGTCGGTCATTTGCCGAATAAGAGATCGCGCGTTGCGCCGAGCTCGGCGCAACGCGCATTGAGGTTGAGGCGTTACCGGTGTGAAAGGCACTTCGAAGGAAAGGCAGTTTTCGTCAGTTTCTCCGTGCCGCGATTTAGCATCCCGACATGCAGGTCGAGCCAAGGACATCTCCATCTTACTCAAGAGCCAGGCGAAGCACGTCATGTGCGGCAAGATGTTGAGGGCCGGAATTGAACATTGAAATTCCGGACGGAGCTCTCTGCTATGCGGCCGTTTCTTGAGAGCTCGCCGAACTGCCGTTTACCCCGATAGTTCCTATTGCTCGCTGTTTTGCGACACTTCCCCATCCCCAACCATCTCCGCCAGCCGGCTGAGGAAGTCCATCAAAGCAGCTTGCGGCTCGTCGATTTCGCCGACGACGACCGAAATGCCCCAACGCCCAAGAACGGCCTCCTCCACAGGGTTTCGGCTGGTCATGAGGATGAACGAGGGCGGGCGATCTTTCTCATAGCCGGACCGATGCCACGTCTGCCAGAGACGGTGCAACAGCAACCGAATATTTGGGTCGGAAAGGCTATAGCCAATGAAGAGGATCGTGCTGCCGAGTGCATCCGAGCGAAAACGCACGTCCAGCGGAGAATTGAAGGACAGGCGATCGAGGTAGTCCGTTTCGGTGAGGACGAGGGACGAATCCTCGTCGAAATCACCATGGAACTTGACGATGTGGGTAACGCCTTGGCGGGCCTGCGCTACATCGCGTGCATTGGCCACTTTCACGTAGTCCCGGCCGTATATCTCATAAGCCAGTTCTAGGTTCCGGTCATAATTAGTTGTGTAGATGACAGGGAAGTCGAGCCTCACGATGAGACGATGCAACTCGGATTTCTCGATCCGGTCCTTGGGGACGGACCAGTTTCTGTCCATCCAACTGCGAAGTGGCCCGATGCTGCCATGCTTGATCCGATAGTACTCGGCCAGGGTTTGAAAGCGATCGCGTCGCGTGGAAAATTCGTCGTCGACGCCGAGCTCCTTTGCCATTCGCTCTATCAGCTTCTCCCAGGAGGGTAGTCCAACACTGATCGACACCCCTGCCCCAACAAACAGAATTGCGCTGCGATGGCGAATTGCGTTGGCGAGCGAATCTACAGGGTCATCGTTCATCAAGTCTTTTGAGGCCACCCGCGCAGGTCGACCCTCCTCCCTCACATCTGGTCGTTGTTAGGCTGCTTGGTGATCCCCACCTGCCTGGCCAGTTCGGAAAACGGTGGCACACTCGCTTCGAACTGCTTGGTGTTAGCCAGCCGCAAAAGACGCAAAGGGAAACACACTGCGTCGCGGTTAGCCGGCGACATATCCTCGAAGAGGCGCTCATCAACCGTGAACGAGGCTTCCGCGTTTTTCAACGCCGTGTCGATATCATCGACAGAGAGAAGGCCTTTGCGGACCAAGGCGTTATTAACGGCCGCGACCGCCATGAGCAAACCTTCCAATTGCAGGTTGGCGACGTTCATGGGCCATGTCCTTCATATCATTGGAAGCCCGTCGATAGATAATCCTGCTCCGGAGGCGTTGTGCCGTGCCGGTGATGGGGTTGCCGCTTGCCAGAGCGCTTCGGCTGCGCGGCGGCGCCGGGATCGGCATCTGGTGGCGCCATGGCTTGGATCTCCGCTGGGCTGCTGGACAACTCTCCACATGCCTCGAGGTTCCGGATCGCCATGGCAAGCTTGCAAGGTAGAGGCAAGGCTTCAGCGGGAGCCACCCAGCGTGTCTGCCGGCGAGCCATGCGCGGGAAAACTCGCGGATGGAACCGGAATACCACATCCGAACTCAGGGCTGTTGAAGTACCGTTCACCGTAGCCACGCGCAGGCCGAGCCGCCTTCGGCAAAAGATGCCGGCCGCGTGCCGCTCGTAGCCAAAAGCAACCGTTGCAAGGCGTTCGGCAACTTTAAAGCTCCGACTGTGCCTCCGGGATGGGCCATATAGAAACGACCAAGCTGATGCCTGCTAAGGTCTCGGGATCTCGTTTTATCGACGACATCAGGCTGCCGCGCTCGGCAGATCAGCAGATCCGATGGATGGGAACAACCCGGCACGGTGATGGTTCGGTGGCATCAAAGGTGATAGAGAACGATGGGTAAAAAGCCCAAACAGCACACAGAAGCCACGGCGGATCGTGAAAAGGCGATCGAAGCGCTCTACTTTGCGCGCAAGTGCGGCCTCACCAAGGAAGAGGCACTCAAGATGTTCAGGGAAGCCCAAATCAGGATCCATGATGGACCCAAAAGGCGCTCCGGCAAGCGAACTTAGAAGCGTTCGTCGAGCGCTCGTCTCAGCCAGCGGCGGCGCATGATCTTCTTCACCTCCGACACGCATTTCAACAATCCCCGCATTCTGCGGCTCGACCCCCGCCCCTTCAGTTCATTGGCGGCGCATGACCAGGCACTGACTGAACTTTGGAACGAGACTGTTGCTCCAAGCGACGAGGTTTGGCACCTCGGCGACTTTGCCAAGGGATCGGCGGAGACAGTGTCTTCGCTGCTGTCCTGCCTCCATGGCACCAAGCACCTGATCATCGGCAACAACGACGGCGTGGTAACGCTCCGCGCTTCGGCTTGGGCTAGCGTGCAACACTACAAGGAGCTGACGGTCGAGGGCCGTTTCTTGGTTCTTTGCCACTACCCGTTCCGCACCTGGAACCAGATCGGCAAGAAATCGATAAACCTGCACGGCCATTCTCATGGCCGGCTGAAGCCAATGACGCGGCAACACGACGTCGGCGTGGACGCCTGGGATTTTCGCCCCGTCACTTTTGCTGCCATACAGGCCAGGCGGCGCCGCCGAGGTTAGCGCAGCAGATGGTCGAACGATCGACGTCTTTACGTGGTGATGCTAGCCGCAAACAGGAATCCAGAAATCCTGCCCCTGGGGTATTGCAGCCTTGCCTGGAACGCACCGCGAGTAAACCGGACCGAGGAGCGCCCCACCCGTCTGCACAGCCGTCACAACCTTTGGGACAGGCGCCGACCCCCGTCGTCACCCCGGCGGCGCGCCACTGGCGCCCAATCGTTCATCCACCTCGCTTGAAACGAGCTTCAATCGCCGTCCTTGGCGATCTCAGTGCCACATTCTCTCTCTAAGCCACTTAAGAAACCTGTTCCCTCCAATCGACCGGCGGACTCTAGCGGCAGCCCACTGCCCTCTGAACGTGGTTCCGACATGGCAACTGCAGACGATGTCATGCAACTCACCGTCAGACAGTTCAAAGAAGCGCTTTGCTTCCCCATAGGTGTCGTCCTTCATGCCTAACGCACGCAGTAGCGGGTCCTCGAAGGCCACTGTAATTGGCGAGCCCTCACCGCGTGCTGCGTCGCGGGCTTCCCGCTTCAGATACTCAGTGCCGGTAAGGGCTCTCAGGCGTCGCTCGGGATGTTGTGCCAGCAACTCTGCCCAGCGCTCAATACGCTGTTGCCGGGTCATGATCGGGTATGTCGAGAGGGGTTCTACTTCTGCAATTGTCTGCAATTGACTTAGAGTTTGGTGTTCCATCGTCGGCTCCTTTTGATCGAAGTCCCTTCCCCACAAAAACTATCGCGCGCCTACGCACTGACAAGAGCCGGTAAGGCGGCCACTTGCCCGACATGGATTGCGAAATGACAAAAACAGCGCATTGCTCCGCCGGCGCGCGAAACGATATCTCATCCCAAATCAGACCGAAGCCGTTCAGAACGAACAGCTCGCCACCCGCCCACAACAACAATTTAAATTAGTAACGCCTTATGGAACTTTGGGGTTGGCGTTTCATTTCATCGGCATGGAGGCCACTGTAATCCAGTGAATTGGATCTCGAGACAGGCACAAGGCCGACAAGGCGCCCCTTCCACGTAGCTTGAGCCAACCAAAAGAAAGACCTGCTTCGCGGTTCGGCGCGTCCGCCATTTCTGACAAAATCGATGTCCGCTTCCAGGCCGGCAAACACACAACCCAAACGACAGGAATGAGGGCGCTTTGCGGACATTCGCATAAGCCCAAAACTGGACCTACATCGAGCCGGCCTATCAACCTGCTGCTGGGCATATTCAACAGCCTGTCGGAGCGCGTGCAGGGCAAGATCGGCGTCCCGTGCCGAAGGGCTTAAAGAAAGACAAGGCCGAGAGGATCAAGCCAGGCTTGGTCGGCCGGGTCAAGTTTTTCTGAAGGGCGAAGAAAAACTGCGCCATGCAAAGCTGCTGGACTACCGTGAAGAATAACTAACATTGGCGAGGGTACTGCCAACGTTGAGGAACAGAACCGTGTGCCTGACGTTGTGCCGGATCAACGTCTAGGAGAAACGGCATGGTGGCGCCACGCGCGGTCTGGAAGGGCTTTCTGAGGGTCGGTTCCGTGTCATGCGGGGTAAAGATAGTGGGTGCCACAAGCGAGGCAACCAAGATCGACTTCAAGATTTTGAACCGCAAGGACGGTTTACCCGTTAAAAGCGCCTATGTCGATGAAGAGACTGGCGACGTTGTCAAAGCCGAGGATCAGATCAAAGGGTATGAGGCGGACAAGGATGATTTCATCCACGTCGAGCCGGACGAGTTAAAGAAACTGAAGCTGACGTCACAGCATACACTTGACGTCGATTCCTTCGTTCCGGTTGCCGAGATCGACACACGTTATCTCGAGAAACCATACTACTTGATCCCGGCAGACGGCGCCTCCCTGGAGGCCTTTGCCGTCCTGCGCGATGCGATGGCCAAGAAACGCGTTGCGGCACGCTCCTGCGTCGTACTCTATCAGCGCGGGCGCGAAGTGTTGATACAGCCCCTTGGAAAAGGGATGTTGCTGACCGAGCTACGGACCCACAATGAGATGACATCGGAAGACACCGTCTTCGACGATGTGAAGAGCGCAAAATATGATTCGGATTTGCTCGAAATCGCGGGGCTTCTCATCGACAAGAAGGTGACAAAGTTCGATCCTTCGAAATTCGAGGACACCTACGAGGACGCGTTGATTGCCATGATTGACGCCAAGCGCAAGGGCAAAAAACCCCCGAAACCGGTACCGAAACCCAAGGAGAACGTGGTCGACTTGGCCTCAGTTCTTCGAAAGAGCCTCGCCAAGGAAGGGCTCGGCCAAGATCGGCCAAAGGCCAATAGCCGCAAATCAGCTTAGGTGCTGGAACCGGCACTCGTTCGTTGCTCATCCATATCGCTTGCCGAGAAGCGGAGCCTTGAGCGCGTCTAGCTGATCCTGAAGGCGGCCTTTCTCCACGATCATTCCCTCAGGGCCTTCGCAAACGGCACCGTGCACTGCTCCGTTGCCTCGCTAGACAGATTCACCACTAGCATTTTCGGGAAGGGCCGCGCTCGTGTCCGCACCGTCTGACTGGCGCGTAACATGCTGTGTAACAATCGATTCTTAGATTTCTTGATTTGCTTGGATCGGAGGCAAGAATCGAATCCCACTTCCTCCGCCAGACGTCGAATTGTCCAGCCCGGAGACATGGGTAGCGGTTTGTACCTAAGACATGATGACAACCTCGTGCCCAGCGGGTTGTCGATTGGTTGCAAGGTCCTCTGTTCCAAGTCGATATATCCGAACTGCGAGGTCATCGATCACGAGCGCCCTGTTGCGTCAGGCTGACTTTGAAGTTCGGATAGATGACGTCCATTTCCTCTCGGAAGCGCTCCGCCGAACATCTCCATGGTCCTTTCAATGAGGCGATAGATAGCCAGGCTGCGCCGACTGTAGTCGCGGCCAATGGATGGAGGAAGTGATCGTTGATGACGGCCGGCCGCCCTGCATTCAGGCGGCTCGTCTTGTGGGCGGGGGTGACCCGGCTCAGCATGTTGGCGCTGGATCGCTCAACGCTTTCGTCACCCCGCCCAGTTCAGCCGGCGGTGCTCGGCAAAGGCGTGTTGAGCAGTTGCTGCTCCCAGAGGTACGCGATGCCGCTGCCAGCGGCGTGCTGCTTGAGCACTTCCGTCAGCTCGCCGACGTGCTCGGTACGCGCCCAGTCGCGCTGCCACTCCGATGCCAGCGCCAGCTAGGTCATCATGTTTGCGCCGGCCGCGATCATGCGTTGGATGGCGACCTCGTGCGCTTCGACCGACGTGCCGCCCGAGGCGTCGGCGATGACCGTGACGTCCCAGCCTTCGCCCAACGCCTGGATAACCGGCATAGCGACGCAGATCTCGGTCCACAGGCCGGCGATGATGAGCTGCTTGCGGCCGGTCGCCTTGACCGCGTTCACGACCTTCCTGTCTTCCCAGGTGTTGATGAACGTCCGGTCGCCATCGTCACAAAGGCGATATCGCTGACGCCGATCTTTTTCCTCGGCTTCTCGGAAGCCTCGATCGCCGTCTTTTCGACCATCTACCTTGGACATACGCTGCTTGTGCATTCAAACGTGCGGATTCCGTTCGGCCCCTTGAAGTGGCTGATCGCCAGCCCGCAGTTCCATCGCTGGCGCCATGCCAACCAGCGCGAAGCCTATGACAAGAACTTCGCCGGGCAGTTGCCTTTCCTCGACATGCTGTTCGGCACCTACAATCCCACCGGTGACAAGGTGCCGGACAAGTACGGCGTCGACGATCCGATCCCTTCCACCTATTTCGGTCAGATCGGCTATCCGCTCCTGCGCCGCAGGAAGCTGCCGAACCGGGCAGTGCCGAACACCGAAGCCTGACAGCTGGCCCGACGGTGCGGTATCCACCCCGATCCGCTTTCGGGCCGTAGAACGCCGAACCACGGGAAGGCTTTTCGCGTCGAATCGGCTAAACCCTGCGGCATGAACGAGACGTCTCTCTATGCGCCGGTGAAGCGGTTCCTCGAAAGCCTCGACTTTGTCGTCAAAGGCGAGATCGACGGCTGCGATGTTGTTGCATTGCGCGAGGGGGAGCCGCCGGTTGTCGTCATCTGCGAGTTGAAGCTGCAGTTCAATCTCGAACTGGTGCTGCAAGGTGTCGATCGCGCGGCGTCCTGCGACGAGGTGTGGCTGGCCGCGCGCATGTCGGCCCGCGGCAAGGGCCGCGAAAGCGACGCCAGATTTCGCAATCTCTGCCGCCGTCTTGGCTTCGGCCTGCTCGGTGTGACCGCGACGGACCGGGTCGAGGTGCTTCTCAGCCCGATCGCGCTGGCGCCGCGCAAGAATGCCCGCCGGCGCTCTCGCCTGGTCGACGAGCACCAGCGCCGTCGCGGCGATCCCGTTGTGGGAGGAGGATCGCGCAATCCGATCATGACGGCCTATCGCCAAAGCGCCCTCGCCTGCGCTGCGGCCATGGTGGACGGACCCAGGCGGCCGCGAGATCTGAAGGCGGTGACGCCGATGGCGCCGAAAATCCTGCAGCACAATGTTTATGGCTGGTTCGCGCGCGTCGACCGCGGCCTTTACGATCTCACCGATGCCGGCCGTGCCTCTTTGGTCCGTTGGCCGCAGGCGTCGCACGACGAATCCCGACACGCAATTTTGAACGCACCGGCCATATGATTGAAGATTCCGGCGGCGCTCGCGGCGGTCCTCTCGGTTGATTTCTCCGACAAAATATGTTGCTTGTCCCGCCCATGAAGAAGCTCTGCATGACCGCCTTGGCGTCAGTGACACTGAGTTTTCCAGCCAGCGCAATGGACAATGCATTGCGCGCCGGTCTGATGAAACTCGATCCCCAAACCCGTCTTGAACAGCGTTGCGATGCCGAAGTGCTCGACCGCATCACCCATGACGATCGCAAGTTCAAAGCCGATCGCGTCGTCGCCTACGCCTTCGCCACGCCCGAGATGGGTGCCGATGCAATCAAGAGCCCAGGTGCTGCGTTTCGCAGCAAGGGGCAGTGGTACCGGCTGAAATTCAAGTGCCAGACCGCGCCGGACCATATGGAAGTTTTGCAGCTCCGCTACCGGATCGGGGACGAGATTCCAGAAGCCGACTGGGCAAAGTACAATCTCTACGATTAATTTGTGATCTGCCATGGTTTGCCTGGCTGTCGGCGAGTGCCGCGAGCCTTGGATCCGGCTTGACGTGACGATGCTTCGGTGATGCAGCCACGCGTGATCCCTTGACGCCAGGGGACCACCAAGTTAGGGCCTCTGGATAATCGACGAACACTCGGCAAATCAGCAAGGGCTTCCTGTCGATGGACATTTTTTTCAGCGCTGCCAGTCTGACCGCCCTGCTGCAGGTCATCGCCATCGACCTCGTGCTGGCCGGCGACAATGCGATCGTCATCGGCCTCGCCGCGGCCGGCTTGCCCGCCGAACAACGCAAGAAGGCGATTCTTCTCGGCGTGGTGGCGGCAACGGTGCTGCGCATCGGGTTTGCCGCAATTACCGTCAAGCTGCTGGCGATCGTCGGCCTGCTGCTCGCCGGCGGCATCCTGCTGCTGTGGGTCTGCTGGAAGATGTACCGCGAGTTGCGTACGTCGCATGCCGATGAATTGGAAGCGACCGAGGCACTGTCGAATTCGGACCTCAACAGCGACCAGGCGGTCGCCGGCAAGACCAAGCGCAAGACCCTTGGCCAGGCTGCCTTGCAGATTGTCGTCGCCGACGTGTCGATGTCGCTCGACAACGTGCTGGCGGTGGCTGGAGCGGCGCGCGATCATTTTCCGGTGCTGGTCATCGGCCTTGTGTTGTCGATCGCCCTGATGGGGCTGGCCGCGACTTTCATTGCCAAGCTGCTGCATCGCCACCGCTGGATTGCCTATGTCGGCCTGCTGATCATTTTCTATGTGGCTGTGGACATGGTCTATCGTGGCGCGGTGGAGGTCTGGCCGCATGTAAACGGTGCGGTCGGCTGAGGCTGGCGGACATCGGCATCTTCACTCAGTGGAAGCAAGACCGCCGTGCGTTTTGCCGCATCGCGGGTCTGCCCATACCAATGCCGCAATAAGTGTGGTACTGCGCCGGCAATCCTGAAAAGCCCGGAAACGCTCTATGTCCGCTCCACGCGTGAGTTTTGTCAGTCTTGGATGCCCGAAGGCCCTTGTGGATTCGGAGCGCATCATCACGCGCCTGCGCGCCGAAGCTTACGAAATCGCCCGCAAGCATGACGGCGCCGACCTTGTCGTCGTCAACACTTGCGGCTTTCTCGATTCCGCTCGCGACGAGTCGCTCAACGCCATCGGCTCCGCGCTTTCGGAAAACGGCCGGGTGATCGTCACCGGTTGCCTGGGTGCCGAGCCGGACGTCATTCGCGAAAAGCACCCCAATGTGCTGGCGATCACCGGGCCGCAGGCCTATGAGAGCGTGATGGCTGCCGTGCATGAGGCTGCGCCGCCTTCGCACGACCCTTATGTCGATCTTTTGCCGCCGCAGGGTGTCAAGCTGACGCCGCGCCACTACGCCTATCTGAAAATTTCCGAAGGCTGCAACAACCGCTGTACCTTCTGCATCATTCCGGCACTGCGTGGCGACCTCGTCTCGCGGCCGGCGGCCGATGTGCTGCGCGAGGCCGAGAAACTGGCCAAGGCCGGGGTCAAGGAACTTCTGGTCATCTCGCAGGACACCAGCGCCTACGGCATCGACATCAAGTACCAGACGTCGATGTTCGGCGACCGTGAGGTGCGCGCAAAATTCCTCGATCTGTCCGAGGAACTGGGCAAGCTCAGCATCTGGGTGCGCATGCACTATGTCTACCCCTACCCGCATGTCGCCGACGTCATCCCGCTGATGGCAGAGGGCAAGATCCTCCCTTACCTGGATATCCCCTTCCAGCACGCTTCGCCGCAGGTGTTGAAGAACATGCGCCGGCCGGCACACGGCGAAAAGACGCTCGAGCGCATTCGCGGCTGGCGTGAGGTCTGCCCGGATCTGGCCATCCGCTCGACCTTCATCGTCGGCTTCCCCGGCGAGACGGACGACGATTTCGAGATGCTGCTCGACTGGCTCGACGAGGCCAAGATCGATCGCGCCGGCTGCTTCAAATACGAGCCGGTCCGGGGCGCCCGCTCCAACGATCTCGGTCTCGAACAGGTTCCCCAAGAGATCAAGGAGGCGCGCTGGCACCGCTTCATGCAGCGCCAGCAGAAGATTTCGGCAACGCAACTGGCCAGGAAGGTCGGCAAGCGCCTGCCGGTGCTGATCGACGAGGCGCACGGCACGTCGGCAAAGGGCCGCACCAAATACGACGCGCCCGAGATCGACGGCTCGGTGCACATCCAGTCGCGCCGCCCGCTGCGCCAAGGCGACATCGTCACCGTCAAGATCGACCGTGCCGATGCCTATGACCTCTATGGTTCGGCGGTCTGACGGTCCGTATTTACTACATCTGGCGATAATTCAGCCGTCTTAACCCGCGCAGCCGCGATCCGCTCTATGGTTTGTGGACCGTAGATGCGGGAAATGCGGATGAACACCAGACCTGCGGAACAAAATTACATCGCGACGCTGGACCTGCTCAGGCTGGCGGCAGCACTTGCCGTCGTGTTCTTCCACTATTTCTTTCGCGGCGCTGCCGCCGAAGGCTACCTTGCGCAAGGCTATCCGCTTGCCGCACCATTCGCCCTCTACGGCTATCTCGGCGTCAACCTGTTCTTCCTGATCAGCGGTTTCGTCATTGCCTGGTCGGCGGAAAACCGGAGCTGGGATCAGTTTGCGATCGCGCGGTTCGTTCGCCTCTATCCGGGTTTTCTGTTCTGCATGACGATCACCTTCGCGATTGTCTTCCTTGTCGGGTCGCCGCTGCTTTCGGCCTCTTTCGTTCAGTATGCCGCCAATCTGTCGATGTTCGCGCCGGCCTTCGGCCAGCCCTTCATGGACGGCGTCTACTGGTCGATCGTGCTTGAACTGGTGTTCTACGGATGGATCACGCTGGCCCTGTTCACTGGGCTCTTCCAGAAACGCAAGCTGGAGCTGATCTTCATCTGGCTGGCGATCTCGGCCTTGAACGAGTTCTTCATCGGCAGCGGCGGAGCCAGGCTGCTGTTCCTCACCGAGTTCGGCCCGTTCTTCGCCGCCGGCGTGCTGGTCCACCAAATCCATTCGCATGGCCGTTCTGTGCCGGCCCTGCTGCTGCTTGCCGCCGCGTTCCTGATCTCCTGCGGAACGCTATCGGTGACGCAGCACTGGATGCTTGGCCACTACGGCATTGCCGTTGCCTCGGCCAATCTCGTCGTCGCCAACGTCGTCATGCACGCGGCCTTGATCGGCGCGGTGCTGCTGCGCGACCGTGTCAGGGCATCGGGGCTCACTCTGGCGCTGGGCGGGCTGACCTATCCGCTCTATTTGCTGCACCAGGACATCGGCTATCTCGCCATCAATGCGGCAACGCCCCTTGTCGGCAAATGGATTGCCGCTCTTGGTTGCGTCGTGCTCATGCTTTTCATTTCGTGGGCGATCTGGCGCACCTGCGAACAACCGGTACAGCGGTTGCTCAGGTTTTGGCTCGGCCGCGCGGTCGATGCCGGACGAACGCGGTTTCGTCGCCCCTCTGCCGGCGCACAGCCCGCCGAATGAAGAAGGGCGCCTCGCGGCGCCCCTCCGTCTCATGTCTCGCGCTGCTTATTTCGGCAGCTTGTCGTCGACGCCTTTCACATAAAAATTCATGCCGAGCAGCGTGCCGTCGTCGGCGACTTCACCATCCTTCAGCCACGGCGTGCCGTCCTGCTTGGCAACCGGTCCGGTGAAGGGATTCCAGCCGCCGGCGATCTTCTTTTCGGTGGCTTCGGCCATCGCCTTCACGTCGTCGGGCATGTTGGTGTAGGCCGACATCTTGACGGCGCCGTCCTTGATGCCGAGCCAGACATTGTCCGGCTTCCAGGTGCCGTCGAGCGCGGCCTGGACGCGGCTGATGTAATAGGGACCCCATTCGTCGGTGAGCGAGGTCAACTGCGCGTTCGGCGCGAACTTGATCATGTCTGAGGACTGGCCGAAGCCTTTCAGCTTGCGCTCCTCGGCCACCTGCAGGGCAGCGGTGGAATCGGTGTGCTGGACGATGATGTCGGCGCCCTGGTCGAACAGCGCCTTGGCAGCGTCGGCTTCCTTGCCCGGATCGAACCAGGAGTTCACCCAGACGATCTTGGCCTTGAAATTCGGGTTGATCGACTGCGCGCCGAGCATGAAGGAGTTGATGCCCATCACCACTTCGGGGATCGGGAAGGAAACGATATAGCCGGCGACCCCTGCCTTCGATTCCTTGGCGGCGATCTGGCCAAGAATGTAGCGGCCTTCGTAGAAGCGCGCATTGTAGATGCCGAGATTGTCAGCGGTCTTGTAACCGGTGGCGTGCTCGAACATCACTTTCGGGAATTTCTTGGCGACCTTCACTTCCGGGTCCATGAAGCCGAAGGAGGTGCCGAAGATGATCTTGCAGCCTTCGCGTGCCAGGCGCTCGAAAGCACGGTCGGCATCGGGGCCTTCCGAGACGTTTTCGAGATAGGCGGTCTCGACCTTGTCACCGAGCGCCTTCTCCACCTCGAGACGGCCCTGGTCGTGCTGGTAGGAGTAGCCGAAGTCGCCGATCGGGCCGGTGTAGACCCAGCAGGCCTTCAGCTTGTCCGCGGCCTCGGCCGTCGCTGCCAGCGACATGGCGGCGGTCGTGGTCATCAGGGCAATAAGCAGTTTTTTCATCGTGTTACCTCTCTGAGTTAAGCCTTGGAGCTTCCCGTTTGTTTTTATTGTCAACGATCCGGAACGAATGGCTGCCCCAAGGAAGCCGGCGTGTTCATCATCGTCAGACGCTTGTTGCGCGAGATTAGAACGAGAACCACGACGGTTGCCAGATAGGGCAGCGAAGAAAGGAACTGCGAGGGCACTGGAATGCCAAAAGCCTGTGCATGAAGCTGGCCGATCCACACCGCGCCGAAGATGTAGGCGCCGGCCAGCACCCGCCATGGCCGCCAGGAGGCGAACACCACCAGCGCCAGCGCGATCCAGCCGCGGCCGGCACTCATGTTCTCCACCCATTGCGGCGTGTAGACCAGTGAGAGATGGCCGCCGGCGAGACCGGCACAGGCGCCGCCGAAGATGACCGCGAGGTAGCGATAGCGGATCACCTTGATGCCAAGCGCATGCGCCGAGGTGTGGCTGTCGCCGATCGAACGCAGCGTCAGTCCGGTCCTTGTCTTGAACAGGAACCACATGACGGCCGCGGTGAGCGCAATCGAGATGTAGAAGATCGGATCCTGCCCGAACAGCAGCCTGCCGACCACAGGGATTTCCGTCAGGCCGGGAATGTAGAGGTTGGGCAGCCTTTCGCCGGGCTGGCCGACGAAGCTGGTGCCCATCATGCCGGACAGGCCGAGGCCGAGCAGCGTCAGCGACAGGCCGGTCGCCACCTGGTTGGTGGCCAGCGACAGCGTCATGACGGCAAACAGCAGCGAGAACACCGCGCCCATGGCGATGGCCGCCAGAAGGCCGATCCAGGGTGATCCGGTGAGATAGGTTGCGCCGAAGCCGCCGACGGCGCCCATGATCATCATGCCTTCGACGCCGAGATTGAGCACGCCGGAGCGCTCGACCACCAGTTCGCCGATTGCCGCGATCAACAGCGGCGTCGCCGCGGTGGCGATGGTCAGAAGGATGTTTACGGTGATGTCCATCAACGGGCTTCCTTCAGCTTCGGTGCGGCTTCGCGTTTCGCGGCACCTTCCGGTCTGGTCAGCGCCAGGCCGACCAGGCGAATGCGGTAGTGGATGAGCGTGTCGCAGCCGAGCACGAAGAACAGCAGCATGCCTTGGAACACCCGCGCCACCTTGTCGGAGATGCCGAGCGCGCTCTGCACCGCTTCGCCGCCGAGATAGGTCAGCGCCAGCACCAGACCGGCGGCAACGATGCCGAGCGGGTTGAGGCGGCCAAGGAACGCCACGATGATGGCGGTGAAGCCATAGCCGGGCGAAATGACAGGCTGCAACTGCCCGATGGCGCCCGAGACCTCGGAGATGCCGGCAAGACCCGCCAGGGCACCCGACAGCAGGAAGGCGAAAAACACCATGCGGTTGAGGCCGAAGCCGGCGAAGCGCCCTGCCCGCGGGCTTGAGCCCAGCACGCGCACCTCAAAACCCTTCAGCATGCGGCTCATCAGGATCCAGACCAGCACCGCGGCGATCAGCGCGAAGACAAAACCCCAGTTTGCCCGCCCGGCATCCGGCATCAGCTCCGGCAACACGGCCGAATCGTTGAACTGGATGGTCTGCGGGAAACCATGACCCTGCGGATCGCGCCAGGGTCCGCGCACCAGCCAGTCGAGGAAGAGCTGCGCGACATAGACCAGCATCAGGCTGGTCAGGATCTCGTTGGTGCCGAAGCGCGTCTTGAGCAGAGCCGGGATCGCGGCATAGGCCGCGCCGCCGACCATGCCGAGCAAAAGCATCAGCGGCAGCACCAGCGGACCTTCGAACTGCGGAAACAGCACCGGAATCATCGAACCGGCAATGCCGCCGAGGATGAACTGGCCTTCGGCGCCGATGTTCCAAATGTTGGCCTTGTAGCAGACCGACAGGCCGACAGCGATCAGGATGAGCGGCGCTGCCTTGATCGCCAACTCATGCAACTGCCAGACCTGGCTGATCGGCTCGATGAAATAGATATTGAACGCGGTCAGCGGATTGACGCCGAGCAGCGCGAACATGACGGCGCCGGCAATGATGGTCAGCGCAAAGGCGATGAACGGCGACAGGGCCGAAAACAGCATGGAACGCTGCGGGCGTTTGACTAGTTCGAGGCGCATCATGCCGTCTCCAGCGTGTGTTCGGCGTGGCCTGGTTCGGCGCCGCCCATCAGCAAGCCAACCTTCTCGAAGGTCGCCTCGGCGATCGGCATCGGCTTCGACAGCTCGCCATTGTGCATGACCGCGATCGCATCCGATATCTCGAACAGCTCGTCGAGATCCTGGCTGATCACCAGCACCGCCGATCCGCTGCGCGACAGCTCGATCAAGGCCTGGCGGATGTGGGCGGCAGCGCCCGCGTCGACGCCCCAGGTCGGCTGGTTCACCACCATGACGCTCGGCCGGCGGTCGAGTTCACGGCCGACGATGAATTTCTGCAGATTGCCACCCGAAAGGGCCGCAGCCTCCGGATCCGGCGCACTCTTGCGCACATCCATCGCCTCGATGATGCGCTGGGAGGCGGCTTGGATGGCACCGCTCTTCACCATCCCGCCGGAACCGACGAACGCCTTGCCGTCGGTGGCATGGCGCGACAGCAGCAGGTTTTCAGAAAGCTTCATGCGCGGTGCCGCACCGTGGCCGAGGCGCTCCTCCGGCACGAAGGCGGCGCCCAGCAGTCGGCGTCCGGTGATGCTAAGGCCTCCCGCATCCTTGCCACGAATGCGCACCGAGGCGGCATTCTGCTGCAGCACTTCGCCTGAAACGGATTCGAAGAACTCGCCCTGGCCGTTGCCAGCGACGCCGGCGATGCCGATCACCTCGCCAGCGCGGACGTTCAGGTTGATGCCCTTGAGCGGTATCGAGAACGGCGTTGCCGGTTTGCGATTGAGATTGCGGATTTCGAGCAGCGGTGGCGCCTTGTCGATGCCCTCGACCGGCGCGCGCACCACGGCCTGCACCTCGTTGCCGACCATCATGCGAGCCAGCGAGGAGGCTGTTTCCTCACGCGGATTGCAGTGGCCGACCACCTTGCCGTGACGCAGCACCGTGGCGCGGTCGCAGATGCGTTTGACCTCTTCGAGCCGGTGCGAGATGTAGAGGATGGATTTGCCTTCCGAACGCAAACGCTCCAGCGTCTCGAACAGCTTGTCGGCTTCCTGCGGCGTCAGCACCGAGGTCGGCTCGTCCAAAATGATGAGCTGCGGCGTCTGCAACAGGCAGCGGATGATCTCGATGCGCTGGCGCTCGCCCACCGACAGGTCGCCGACCAGCGAGTCAGGATCGAGCGGCAGGCCGTAGCTGAAGGAAAGCGCCCTCGCCTTCGCAGCGATGCTGTTGATCGGCGAGCCGTCGTCCAGCGACAGGGCAATGTTTTCGGCCGCGGTCAGCGCCTCGAACAGCGAGAAGTGCTGGAATACCATGCCGATGCCGAGTTTTTTCGCGACGCCGGGGCTGGAAATCCTGACGGGCTGGCCGTTCCAGAATATCTCGCCGGAATTGGGCTCCAGCGAGCCGAACAGCATCTTGACCAGCGTCGACTTGCCGGCACCGTTTTCGCCGAGCAAGGCGTGGATCTCACCCCTGGCGATGTCGAGATCGATGTGATCGCACGCCGTCAGCGTGCCGAATATCTTGGTGAGGCCACGCACCTCAAGCAGGTTCGTGCCGTCGTGATTTGCACTCACAGTGCCTCCCATCTGGTTAGCCAGACATGTTCTGTGTTCCCGCAGGCATGGTAGGCGCGGCCGGCTCTCATCGGAAAGCGGCACGCGTCTTGAAAGAGCTTCAAGAATTTCAGCGGAAATTCAAGGGATAGCAAGGCAGAACGGACTAAGGGATGAGAATGGTCGTCCCTGTCGTCCTGCGGCCCTCGAGGTCGGAATGCGCCTTGCCGGCATCCTTAAGCGAGTAGCGCTGGTTGATCTTGATTTCGACCGCGCCGCTGAGCACGACCTCGAACAGAGCGGCGGCAGAAGCATCGAGGTCCTCGCGTTTTGCGTTGTAGACGAACAGTGTCGGCCTTGTTGCGAACAGCGAGCCCTTCTGGGCCAGCAATGACATGCTGAACGGCGGTAAGGGTCCCGATGACTGGCCAAAGCTGACGAACATGCCAAGCGGCCGCAGGCAGTCGAGTGAAGCCGGAAATGTGTCGTTGCCGACCGAATCGTAGACGACATCGCATTTTTTGCCGCCGGTGATGGCGGCGACGCCGGCAACGAAATCCTGTTCCTTGTAGTTGATGACATGGTCGAAACCATGCGCCCTGGCGAGCTCGATCTTGTCGGACGAGCTGGCGGTGCCGATGACGGTCGCGCCGAGGTGTTTTGCCCATTGGCCGAGGATCAGCCCGACGCCGCCGGCCGCGGCGTGGAACAGGATCGTGTCGCCTGCCTTCACCTTGAACGTCCGGCGCAGCAGATATTCCGCCGTCATGCCCTTCAGCATCATCGCGGCGGCCTGTTCGTCGCTGATGCCATCCGGAACCTTGACGACCCGGCTGGCATCGATGACGCGCTCTTGCGCATAAGCCCCCGTCGTCACCGCATAGGCGATGCGATCGCCCGGATTCAGCCAGTCGACGCCCTGGCCGACCTCCAGCACCATGCCGGCGGCTTCGCTGCCTGGCACGAGCGGGAAGCCGCCGGGCGGCGGATAGAGGCCAGAGCGATGATAGACATCGATGAAATTGAGGCCGATCGCGGTGTGCCGGACCAGGATCTGCCCGGATCCCGGCTGACCGAGGTCGGCGTCCTCGTAGGTCAGGACTTCCGGGCCGCCGTTGGCGTGAATGCGGATCGCTTTGGACATTGCTAGGCTTCCTGTGGGGCTAGGCTCTCTGTGGGAGTGGCTGATCAGGCCTTTTTGGCACCGAGATTGGGAAAGAACTGCATGATGCCACCGATGCAGGCAAGGTAAAGCCCGGTGATGGTGATGCCGATCTTGGTGAAGGTGCTGACCTGCTCGCCCAGCACGCCGATCTGATCGTAGAAGGCAGCGAGTGCCGCCTGGGCCAGGGCAAGCGCGCCGAAAGCGCACCACAAGAGAGTCATCCCAAGGTTGATGCGCCGCAGCCGCACCACCCGCACCGGGTGGATGAAGTTGATCGGTACGAAAGTCAGGACGCCGGCCACCACTACCACCGCAAACGAAACCCATTGTCCGGGCTCGATGACGAACAGGGTGAACACCACCATGTTCCAGACCACGGGGAACCCCTTGAAGAAATTCTCCTTCGTCTTCATGCCGGTGTCGGCATAGTAGATGGCGCTGGAGACGACGATGATCGCCGCAGACAGGAATGACAGGCCCTCGCCCATGAAGCCGCGCTGATAGAGCGCGAAGGCCGGGATCAGCACGTAGGTCACGTAGTCGATGATGTTGTCGAGCAGTTCGCCCGACCAAGTCGGCAGGATTTCCTTGACCTCGAGCTTCCGCGCGATCGGCCCATCGATGCCGTCGACGAACAATGCCAGCCCGAGCCACCAGAACATCGCCGTCCAGCGCTCTTCGCTTGCCGCTACCAGCGACAGGAAGGCCAGGAACGACCCCGAGGCGGTCAAGAGGTGGACGGAGAACGCCCTCGCCTGTGGCCAGGTGACCTTCTTTTTCGGGCGCGGAATCCGGTCCGTGATCTTTTTGGCGGCTTTTCGGGCCGTTGTGTTCTTGCTCACGGGCCCCGCCAATCCAGCTTGCAGATTTCGGCCGAACGGCCGGCGAAATTCCAGTTGCGGCCGAAAGCCCGCATCTTGCTCTTGTCGGACCTTGCCACGATGATCTCAGGCGCGATCCAGTATTCCGAATTGCTGATCACCGTATCCTTGTCGCGATCCTTGCCGGGGATGGGTGTCACCGCCCCGTCGATGATCCTCGGTATCTGGAAGATACGCGTCTTGTCACGCGTCTCATAGGTGATCGGCACTTGTTCGACGCCGAGGAATTTGCCGACCAGGATGGAGAGCAGCGATGTGGTTCCGCCTGCCTTGCCCGTGAAGATCTTTGTCAGCGCCTTGACCGCGTAGACCGAGGCTCGGCTGTCGATGAACAGGCCGGCGGTCCAGTTCCCGCGACTCATGTAGCCGGGGATTTCCATGATCAGCCCGAGCTTGAGGCCGGACAGATCGACCTCACCGAAATGGCCGGCATCGATGCGAAACCCCGCCCAGGTCTGGCAATAGCGTTCGGTCGGCGGATGATTGCCAAGCGATAGCACGCAAGGGCAAAAAACCGTGCAATTGCAGGAGAGTACGAGCTCTCCCTTCATTGCCCAGCTCTGGTCTGCCATCGATTTTCCCCCACTCACAGCGAGACTACTAGCAGCGCGGCTGCCCAGACAAGCAGTATCGCACCGGCCAGCCGGGTTGGAACCCTGCTGGCGGTTTGTTTTTCGATCAGGGTGAACAGCCCGATCAACGCCATCCAGAAAATGTTCATGACGCCAACGGCGAACATCACCAGCATCAAGGCCCAGCAGCAGCCGAGACACCACAGACCTTGCGCGACACCGAGCCGAAAGATGTTAAGGGGCCTCGCGCTCCAGTTCGAAAACAGGACCGAGAACGGGTTCTTGCATTTCTTCAGGCAAGCCTCCTTCAGGCCGCTGAACTGGTAGAGGCCGGCAATCAGGAGAGCGAGCGCACCGGCAACGCCGATGACCGGATCGAGCATCCCGGCTGACGAGGCGAATGCATGGGCGGCCAAGGTCAGCGCCGCGAACATCATTGAAGCGGCGAGCCAGACGCTGAGATAGCCGGCGACCAGCACCAGCGGGTGAACGACCGGTTCGCCCTTGATGCGAGCCGTGTCGGCGATCTCGCAATAGGTGCGGATCATCGGCGCGGCCGAAGGCAGCATCGTCGCAATCGCCATCAGGAGCCACATGAAAACGAGCGCGCCGGCCTGCAAGCCGAGACTTGCGTCCAAAGGCACCGGTGAGAGGCACAGCACAAAGAACCGTTCCAGGAAATCGGGCAGCGGCAGTTGCGGCAGGCTGCGCAGGATCGTGTCGCCAGGGGCGTTGATGCCCGCAATCCCTGTTTCAGCCCCGCGGATCGCCATCGCCGCAAGAGACAGCCAGGCCAGCAGGATGCAAGCGCCGACAACGACGTTTACCATGACGCGAGGACTGCGCGCGATGCCGGCCATGGCGCGGCCGGCGCGGTCGAGATGGCTGAAGTCGTCCTGCTGGCCGGTCATGACATCCGAATGGGCCGAATCGCCGCGTTGATCAAGCGGCAGATCTGACCTATATGCTCATCGAACGGCAGGTCGGGTGGACCGCCTCGCATTGCAAGCCGGAAGCCGATCTTGGAGCATCAGCAAACTGCGCGGATACTGGTTGCCGGCACTGGGCCGGCAGGGCTGATCGCGGCGCTCGGTTTTGCCGCCGAAGGTTTCCCGGTGACACTGGTCGGGCCGGAGGCCACCGCCCCCGATGGCCGCACGACGGCTCTGATGAACCCTGCCTTGAAAGTGCTCGACCGGCTTGGCGTGCTCGAAGCCGCCAAATCCAAGGCGGCGCCCCTGAAAGTGATGCGCATCGTCGACGCCACCAGCCGGCTGATCCGCAGCCCGGTCGTCACCTTCCGTGCCAGCGAAATCGACGAGGACCAATTCGGGCTGAACCTTCCCAACAGCGTCCTTAACCCGGCACTCGCCAGTGCCGTTGCCGCGCATGCCGGCATCGACCGGCTGAGGCCGATGGTGGCGAACTGGCGTCTCGATGCCGAGCACGCCCGTGCCGTCCTGACCGACGGCAGCACGGTCGACGCAGCGCTGGCGGTCGCCGCCGACGGGCGGTTGTCACCGGCGCGCCAGGCGGCCGGCATCTCGACCTCGGCCCGGTCCTACCCGCAGGCAGCTCTCGTCCTCAATTTCGGCCATAGCGGCGACCATGCCTTCACCTCGACCGAATTCCACACCGAGACCGGTCCGTTCACGCAGGTCCCCCTGCCCGGCAATCGCTCCAGCCTAGTCTGGGTGGTCAAGCCCGAGACCGCGACCGACCTCGCCGCACTGGACGATGCGACGCTTTCTCAGCGGGTCGAACAGCAGATGCAGTCGATGCTGGGCCGGGTGACGGTCGAGCCGGGCAGGCAGATCTATCCGCTTTCGGCGGTGACGCCACTGCGTTTCGCCCGAGATCGGGTGGCGCTGGTCGGCGAAGCCGCCCATGTGTTTCCCCCGATTGGTGCGCAAGGCCTCAATCTAGGCATCAGGGACGTCGACGATCTAATTGGAATCGCTCGTGAAAATAGAGCCGATCCAGGTACAGCCAAGGCGCTTGCAGCCTACGATTTCAAGCGCCGCCCCGATATTCTGGCGCGCAGCAGCGCGGTCAACCTGCTCAACATGTCGCTGCTTTCCGACATGCTGCCGGCGCAGATGGCCCGCGTTGCCGGGCTCGGTGTGCTCGGAGGCTTCGCGCCGCTTCGGGCTTTTTTCATGCGCGAGGGACTTCGTCCCGGCAGCGGTTTTGCCGCGCTTGCTGGCGGGTTAGGGAAACAGGTCCGGCGCTAGGATATTGTGCCGGATCAGGTAGAGCAGCCCGGTGACGGTCACGACCGACAGGCAGGTTGTGATCAGCACACTGGCCGACGCGCGCTGTACCCAGACGCCATACTGCTGGGCGATGACGAAGACGTTGGTGGCGGTCGGCAATGCCGCCAGAAGCACCGCCGAGAAGACCCATGTCTCAGAAAAATTGCCGATCCAGCTCAGCACGACATAGCAGAGCAACGGGTGCAGGATCAGTTTCAGCGCCGCAATCGGAACCATCTCATGCGGGACGCGATTGAGCGGCCTGAGCGCCAGGGTGACGCCCATGGCAAACAGCGCGCAAGGTGCGGCCGCCCGGGAAAGATATTCCAGAAGTCGCTCCACCGGCACGGGCGGTCGAAAGCCGATATAGGCGGCGCCGACACCCAGGGCGGTTGCGATGATGAACGGGTGCAGCACGATCTTGCGCACGACACCCAGCGCAAGCCGGAGAGGAGTGGTCTTCTCGTCGCCCGACAGCGCCATCATCATGGGTGCGAGGGCGAAATGCATGATGTTCTCGAAACAGAAGATCAGGGCGACCGGCACAGCCGCCTCCTCGCCGAAGGCCAGCAATGCCAGCCCCGGTCCCATATAGCCGATATTGCCATAGGCGGCCGCGAGCGCCTTGATGGTCGATTGCGCTATCTCGCCGCGCGAGGTCAGCACCGACCCCATGAACATCAAGGAAAATATCATGAAGGTGGAGACGACCGAACCGAAGATGAAGCGCCATTCCGTCAGGTCTTCGAACGGCGTCCTGGCAAGCAGTTGGAAGAAAAGGGCCGGCAGCGCGACATAGACGATGAACGTGTTCATCCAGCCGAGCGCCTCCAGCGGCTGCCTGGTGATGCGCGCCACCAGAAACCCGACAAAAATCAAGCCGAAGAACGGAAGAACAAGACCGATGACGTCAGACATTTTTATGCTGGTCCGAAACCTTGGCGCCGGGCTACCCCGTTGCTTGATAGGGCGTCAAGCGCCTCGGGATTGAATTGATGCGCGGTCTGCGCCAAATAAGCCCAAGGAATTCAGTGGTGAGTACGATGAAAACAGCCAAATTCGCAATCGGACAGGTGGTTCGCCACCGGCTGTTTCCATTCAGGGGCATTATTTTCGACGTCGACCCGCAATTCGCCAACACCGACGAATGGTACGAAGCCATCCCCGCCGACGTTCGGCCGCGCAAGGATCAGCCTTTCTATCATCTGCTCGCCGAGAATTCGGAGACCGAATACATCGCCTACGTCTCCGAGCAGAATCTGCTTGAGGATCAGTCGGGTGAGCCGGTCCGGCATCCGCAGATCAAGGAGATGTTCGACAAGAGGCCGGACGGCGGCTACCAGCCGAAACGGCAGTCAAGGCACTAACCCGCGGAGAGACGGGCACAAGAAAAGCGGGGCATGACCCTAATGCAGTTCACTTAGGCACCTTCAGTGTTCTGACAGGATATTTGGCTGGTAGCTTTTTGACGACACGGGGGCATGATCGCCC
>NZ_JAMYSJ010000013.1:0-170321 GCF_040321855.1 Mesorhizobium sp. M0227
CGACCGCTCCGACCAAGACCCTGCGGCAGCAGAGCCTCCACAAAACTGAACTGACCGCTCGGCTTCGTCGTCATCGCAAGATCCCTGTTTCAAAAACAGGGAATCACATCCACACAATTTTGCAACAGGCCCTCAAGGGGGGAGATCGGCAGTTTCAGCGCCTCGTTCCTCATGCTGTGTTGGCCGTTGGCGAAAGCGATGCGACGGTCCGATCTCCCCCCTTGAGGGGGAGATGCCCGGCAGGGCAGAGGGGGGTGCCTCGCGCTAACCTTGGCGGTATTTTCCAGTGACCCAGCTCGGCGCCACCATCACCCGCGAAGGCATCCGCTTTGCCGCTTGGTCGCAGGCCGCCCGTCGGCTTTGGGTCTCGATTTTCGACGAGCAGGGCAACCGGGAGATCGAACGGCTCGAACTGCAGCCGGAAGGTGAGGGCGTCCATGCGCTGTTCGTTGCGGGCCTTGGCCAGGGCATCCGCTACGGCTTTCGCGCCGATGTCGACTACGCGCCGGAACGCGGACTGTGGTTCGATCCCGCCAAGCTCCTGACCGATCCTTATGCCGTCGAGATCGACAGGTGCTACGTCTATGACTGGCGGCTGGCCCAGTGCCGGGGCGAGGGCGCCGATACCGCGCCGCTGATGCCGAAGGCGATTGCCGCTGCGCTGCCGAAGCCGGTGCAGGCTGCGCCGCCGCTATTCCAGCCAGGCGGCCTGATATACGAAGTGCCGGTGCGCGCCTTCACCATGCTGCATCCTGATGTTCCGGAAAAATCGCGTGGTACCATTGCCGCTCTCGCTCATCCCGTGATTATCGAGCACCTGAAAAAACTCGGCGTTGGCGCGGTCGAACTGATGCCGGTGACCGCGTCGATCGACGAGCGGCATTTACCGCGGCTCGGGCTGCGCAACGCCTGGGGCTACAATCCCGTGACGTTCATGGCCCTCGATCCGCGTTTGGCGCCTGACGGCATCATTGAATTGCGAAACACGGTCGCCGTGCTGCGCGAGGCTGGCATCGGCGTCATCCTCGACCTCGTCTTCAACCACACCGGCGAGAGCGACAGGCTTGGCCCGACGCTGTCGCTGCGCGGCCTCGACAACCAGGCCTACTACCGGCACACATCAGACGGCGGGCTGGCCAACGATACCGGTACCGGCAACACGGTCGCTTGCGACCATCCTGTCGTCCAGGAGATGGTCCTCGACACGCTTCGCCATTTCGTCAGGGATGCCGGCGTCGACGGCTTCCGCTTCGATCTCGCTCCCATTCTGGGGCGGGTCGAGGGAACATTCGATGCCGAGGCGCCGCTGCTGAGAGCGATGCGCGACGACCCGCTGCTGGCCGATCGGGTGTTGATCGCCGAGCCGTGGGACATCGGTTCCGACGGCTATCAGCTCGGTAATTTCCCGCCGCCCTTCCTCGAATGGAACGACAAGTATCGCGACGATGTCAGACGCTTTTGGCGCGGCGACGCCGGCATGGTCGGTGCGCTGGCGACCCGGCTTGCCGGTTCGTCCGATGTGTTCGCAACGAACAGGCAAAACGCCAGTCGGACCGTCAATTTCATCGCCGCCCATGACGGCATGACGCTCGCCGATATCGTGCGCTACGAGCGCAAGCACAACGAAGCCAATGGCGAGCAGAACCGCGACGGCCACAATGAAAACCTGTCCTGGAACAACGGCGTCGAAGGGGATGCGGACGATCCGGCCGTACCAACTGCTCGCCTGAACGATCAGCGCGCGCTGCTCGCCACGCTGTTTGCCTCACGCGGCACCATCATGCTGACCGCGGGCGACGAATTCGGCCGCACCCAGCAAGGCAACAACAACGCCTATGCGCAGGACAACGAGATCACCTGGCTCGTCTGGGCCGGCCGTGACCAGGCGCTGGAGCGCTACACGGTGGAACTCTCGAGGCTGCGCCGGTCGATGCCGGCGCTCTTCGATACAAGCTTCCTAACTGGCCAGCCGCAGGCAGGTTCGGGGATGCCGGACGTCGCATGGCTGACCGAGACAGGCGCGCCGCTCAATGAACAGTGCTGGCAGGACCCGCAGCGGTACCGCCTCGTCATGATCCTGGGTGGCGTCAGCCGCCTTGCCGTCATCATCAACGGCGATCGCTGGGCCTGCATGTTCACCTTGCCTGAGCGAGACGGCTTCTTCTGGGCTCCAGCCATCAAAGCGCCGGATGCGGCGGACAGTTCGCGACCGATATCGGGACGGGCGGTGATCTTCATGATCGAACGAGCGCAAGCCGGCACAGGGGAGAAGCGCAATGGCGGCAGGTGACAGGACCGGATGGTGGGGCGGTTGCGTCATCTACCAGATCTATCCGCGCTCCTTCCAGGACACCACCGGCGACGGCAGCGGCGACCTCAGAGGCATCACATCGAGGCTCGCCCATGTCGCCTCGCTTGGTGTCGACGCGGTCTGGCTGTCGCCTTTCTTCAAGTCGCCGATGGCCGATATGGGCTACGACGTGTCGGATTACTGCGATGTCGATCCGATGTTCGGCACGCTCGAGGATTTCGATGCGCTGGTCGCCGAGGCGCATCGTCTCGGCCTGAAGATCGTCATCGACCAGGTGCTGTCGCATTCGTCCGACAAGCACGACTGGTTTGTCGAAAGCCGCGCCAGCCGCGATAACCCCAAGGCCGACTGGTACATTTGGGCCGATACCAAGCCCGATGGCGGCGCGCCCAACAACTGGCTCTCCGTCTTCGGTGGCCCTGCCTGGGAATGGGATTCGACCCGCCGGCAGTATTACATGCACAATTTCCTTGCCTCGCAGCCCGATCTGAATTTCCACAATCCGGATGTCCAGGACGCGCTTCTCGACACGGTGCGCTTCTGGCTGGAGCGCGGCGTCGACGGTTTTCGGCTCGATACGGTCAATTACTATGTCCACGACCGCTGGCTGCGCAGCAATCCGCCGCTGGCGTCGAGCGTCGCCGGCACCAACGGCGAGACCAACACCTACCTCTACCAGGAGCATCTGTTCGACAAGACGCGGCCGGAAAACCTGGCGTTCCTGCGCCGCTTCAGGGCGCTGCTCGACGAATACGCCGACCGCGCCGCGGTTGGCGAAATCGGCGATGAAGGCCGCTCGCTGCAGACGCTCGCCGCTTACACCTCAGGCGGCGACAAGCTGCATATGTGTTACACCTTCGACCTGCTCGGTCCGCAGTTCTCGGCCGCGCATGTGCGTGGCTGTGTCGAAGCCTTCGAAGCGGCCGTCTCCGACGGCTGGGTCTGCTGGGCGTTCTCCAACCATGACGTGGTGCGCCATGTCAGCCGCTGGACAAGGCCGGGCAGCGATCCCGACGCGGTCGCAAGATTCTCGATCATGCTGCTCGCCTGCCTGCGCGGCTCGATCTGCCTCTATGAGGGCGAAGAGCTGGGCCTGGAGGAGGCGGAGCTGGCCTATGAGGATCTGCGCGATCCCGTCGGCATCCGCTTCTGGCCAGGCGTCAAGGGCAGGGATGGGTGTCGCACGCCAATGGTCTGGGAGGCCGGCGCCGACAATGCAGGCTTCTCCACGGCCAAGCCCTGGCTGCCGATACCGGCCAGCCATCGCACCCGCGCGGTCGACGCCCAGAATGCCGACACGGCCTCGGTGCTGAAGTCCTATCGGACCACGCTGGCCTTGCGCGGGGAGCATGAGGCGCTGGTATCAGGCTCGATCCGCTTTCTCGACGCCGAGGGTGACGTGCTGGCTTTCATCCGCGAGGGCGGCGGCGAAAGACTGCTCTGTGTCTTCAATTTCGCCGAGGGACCGGCCAGTTGGCCGTTGCCGGGGGATATCGGAGCGGTTACGGAACTTGACGGCGATGCCTCGCTAACCAGGGAGGTCGAGCTTTTGCTGCCGGGACTTGGATGCTTCCTCGGTAGGCTCGACTGATGCCTCGACTGCTCTACTGCACCAGCACGGAGCGTCCACAAGTCGCACCGGTGACCCGGACATCCGCCTCGCCGAGACGCACGCCAAGGGCTCCAAGCAGGTTGGCAAGCAAGGTATCGATCGGGGCTGCCACGCTGTTCAGAAGTGCCACCACCGGCGGCTTCACAAATCCCAGAAGGGCGTCCAGATTCAGCGGCAGGCCGAGTAAATTCGCCGTCAGCGACAGGCCGCTGACCAGCGACGTAGTCAACGATTGGGTAAAGTTTTGCGTGTAAGCGGTCCTTATCGTCTTGGCATCGATGTCGGCCTTGTTGAAAGTCAGCGTCGTCGCGGGGTTATTGGCCATGTTAAACGCCGCCGAGCCCACTACGGACACCACGGGGATGAGCAGAAGTTTCACGGCCGCGATTTCGGTGTTGGAAAACGTCTCCTTATTGGTGAAATCGGCAAAGCCGGCGCTGCTGCTGTCACCGAGATGTCCTTCGACGATACCGGGACGTGTAGCAACGGTGACCTTGATACTGTCAGGGCCTGTTGGACAACTTATGTCCATGAGCTTGGCCTCGGCATAGGCGACTTCGACATGCAGGGGCAAACTGACCGATACCAAGGTGATACCGCCTCCGACATTTTTGTTGCCGCCCCCGATCTTCACTATTAGCTTGATGCGGGTCTGCGCCGTCCGCACAATGGCGCCGACCTCGCCAACCGCCAGCCATGGCGAGGATTGCGGCGGTTCGCCGATAGCGATGGCGAGCGTGGTCGACAGCACCCCCGGAATGGCGGCGCCGAGCGCGACGTCGACCTGCTTCGAACCGTTTGCCAGTCCGGCGGCGGCGGTCAGCATGCCCATCGCACTGGCATCGACGCCAAGGCCGGCCGGCTTTTGGCCGAGGCCCAACTTGCCGACGGAGCCGAGATCGACCAGATGACTGAGCGGGATCTTGACCGTGCTGGTCGACTTGGAAGCGATCGTCTGCAGGGCGACCTTGGCCGTGTTGCCAAGCCCCGGCACATTGGCCATGGCCGTGGCGATTTGGCCGACGGTCGCCTTCGATGCCAGCACATCCGTATACGATACGCCGGTCAGGTTCAACTGTGTGGCAAGGCCGTCGACGAAGGAGAGCACGCTCACATCCGCAGAGAGCAGCGCGTTGTAGTCCATGACGCTGAGCGAGATGTTGCTGCCGAGAAGTCCGCCGAGAAGCGCGTTGAGGATACCGCCATCGAGGCTGGCGAGCCTCGATCCGACCGAGAACGTCGCCTGCGGCGTCATGCTGGCGATGGCTTGGGTGCCGATGACGGGAGTGGGGATCAGCGAACTCGCGAAATAGCGGGCCGGGATCTTCTTCAGGGTGACACGGACGGCATTGTAGGGTGTTACGCTGGCCTGGAAACGCTGGCCCACATTGGCGCCGGATGCCACATATCGCCCGGGTGTGACCGTCACGACGGTTTTGCCGGCCGCCGGCTCGATCGTCTGTCCCGAGCTTTGAACGACAACCCCTGGCATGCCGTTGTCGGTCAGCGTGGTGACAACCGCGGTGTTGACTTTGGTCATGTTCGAGGCGGCGGTGATCGCCGCCAGATCCACCATTGCCTGTGCTTCGCGGCGCTCGGTGTAGATCGAGGCTTCGTCGATGGCCACCGCGGCCAGCGCCAGCGCCACCGGCGCGCTCAATGCCGCCATGACGGTGAAGTTCGCTTTCCTGTCACCCAGCATCAACCGGGCAAGCCGACCGATCCCATTGCACGCATGCAGCAGCATTTAAATGCCCCCGACCCTAATCGTTGACTGGCGCTTGATGGTGGTCCCGGGCATGGCTATGCCCGGGAAAAGGTTCCAGATCGGCAGGTTGCGGGCATCGTACTGGATGGCCACCACGAACTGGCTTCCATCGGCCGCGCTGTCGTTGGCCTGGTAGGTCAACTTGCTGACATCCACGAAGGGATATCCGCCGGCATTGTTGGTGACGAAGCTGGCCACGAGCGTCTGGCGCTCGGTCTGGTTCAGCCCGGCAATGGCCGTGCGGGCCGCATCCGCTGCGATCTGCTGGATCGAGTTGGCGGCGCCGAAATATATACCGTATGCAACCATTCCGAGTAGAAGAAGAATGAAGATCGGCGAGAGTAAGGCAAATTCAACCGCTGAAGTTCCACGTTCTTCTTGAAATTTTCGCACCAAATGAAAGACTTTGGGCAATTTACTTGCTCCGTTGCTCATAGCCGCCACGCGTCTGAGATCGAACTGTATAGAAGGCAATCGTAATGTAACCTGTGGTTGCTTAAGAACGCATTAAGACATTCCGGCAAACTGGCGTGGCTCCGATTCGCGGTGAAAAATGGCGTCGAGGTGAAGAAACCAAGTCAAGCTTCTGGTTTCGGCTGGTGTTTCAGCGGCCACGCCATAGCTTTCGTCCGCCTTACTTTGGGTGACCCAGAGAGTCTGTTGAAATAAAAATTCTCCGCGTTAGTGTCTGGGCACGAGCCGCAGGACGGGAACCAGCGGCGCGCTCAAAGGGGTCAGATATCGGCTCCAGGGCGTCAACACTTAATAGGCGCGCCAACGGCAGCGCCGACAGGGAGAACTTCATGCTGAAAAACATGCTGAAGGCGACGGTGCTCGCCACGACCATGGCGCTGGCCGCCGGCACGTTCTACACGCCGGCTTTCGCCGAGACCGTCTATAACAGAGGCAGCGCCGCCGAAGCGGAGACGGTCGATCCGCACAAGACCTCGACAGTCTACGAAGCCGATATCATACGCGACCTGTTCCAGGGCCTGGTCATGCATGACCAGAAGACGAACCTCATTCCGGGCGCGGCCGAAAGCTGGACAGTGTCCGACGACGGCACTGTCTACACCTTCAAGCTGCGCAAGGATGGCCTCTGGTCGGATGGCAGCCCGGTGACGGCGGACGACTTCGTCTATTCGTTTCGTCGGCTGGAAGACCCGGCCACCGCTGCCGAATACGCCTCGATGCTGTACCCGGTGAAGGGTGCGGAGGACGTCAACACCAAGAAGGGCAAGCCGGAGGATATGGGTGTCAAAGCGATTGATGCAAATACCCTCGAAGTCACGCTGAAGGCGCCGACGCCTTACTTCCTGGAGATGCTGACCCATCAGGCCACCTATCCGGTCAACAAGGCTTCGATCGACAAGCTCGGCGCCGACTGGATCAAGGCGGGTAATCTCGTTTCGAACGGCGCCTATACGCTGGCCGAGTGGATTCCCAACGACCACATGAAGCTGGTCAAGAATCCGAAATTCTGGGACGCCGCGACCGTCAAGATGGACGTCGTCAACTATATCCCGACCGAAGACCGCTCATCGGCGATGAAGCGCTTCGAGGCCGGCGAACTCGACAGCTACGGCGACCTGCCGACCGAACAGCTCGCTGACCTCAAGACCAAGTTCGGCGACCAGGTCCGCGTCGGACCTTATCTCGGCACCTATTATTATGCGATCAAGACCGACAAGGCGCCGTGGGACAATGTCGAACTGCGCAACGCCATCTCGATGGCGATCGACCGCGACTTCCTCGCCGAGAAGGTCTGGCAGAACTCGATGCTGCCTGGCTATTCGATGGTGCCTCCGGGCATCGCGGGCTACTCGCCGGCAACGGCCAAATACGCCGACATGTCGCAGATCGACCGCGAGGACGCTGCCAAGAAGACCCTCGAGAAACTCGGCTATACGCCCGAGCATCCCTTGAAGATGGAGATCCGCTACAACACGTCGGAAAACCACAAGAACACGGCCGTCGCCATCCAGGAACAGTTGAAGCCGCTCGGCGTCGACGTCTCGCTCGTCAACACCGACACCAAGACCCACTACTCCTTCCTCGAGCAGAAGGGCGACTACGACGTGGCGCGTGCCGCCTGGATCGCCGACTACAAGGATCCGGAGACCTTCCTCGGCATCACCCGCAAGGCCAGCGGTAACAACTATTCGAGCTATGTCAGCCCGGCATATGAAGCGGCCATGGACAAGGCGGCGGCTGCCGGCGGTAAGCCGGAAGAGCGCATGAAGGACCTCGCTGAGGCCGAGCGCATCCTTGTCGATGACGTCGGTAACATTCCGCTTCTCTACTACAGCTTCCACGACATCGTTTCCTCGAAGCTGCATGGCTTCGACGACAATGTGATGGATATCCATCCGTCCCGCTTCATCAGTAAGGACTGATCCTTAGCCGGGCCGCCGCGCAACTCAATGCGCGGCGGTGCTGGTTGGCCATCGCATCGGTCCGGAAACCGGAATCGATTTTCGGTATGTCGGTGCGAAGATTTGAAGGCTAGAGCGCAACCGTCCGGCTGGACGCGCGTTGCTCTGGATCAAGCGGGGCACCGATGCTGCGATACGTATTACGGCGGCTTCTGACCGCCATCCCGACGCTGTTCGTCATCGTGACCATGGCGTTTTTCCTGATGCGCGTCGCGCCGGGCGGCCCATTCAACCAAGAGCGGGGGCTGAGCCCCGAGATCAAGGCCAATCTCGAAGCCCAGTTCGGCCTCAACGACCCGCTCTGGCTGCAATTCGTCCATTATCTCGGCAATCTGCTGCGCGGCAATTTCGGCCCGAGCTACAACATGCCGGACTTCACCGTCACCGAACTCTTCGCCAAGGGCCTGCCTATATCGGTTCAGCTCGGCGCCTCGGCGCTCGTCCTGGCGCTGCTGCTCGGTTGTGTGCTCGGCACCATTGCGGCGCTTAACCAGAACAAGCTTGGCGACTATACGGTGATCGCGCTGGCGACGGCCGGCAGCACCATCCCAACCTTCGTCATCGCGCCGGTGATCCAACTCCTGTTCGGGCTGACCTGGAGGCTGCTGCCGATCGGTGGGTGGGGCGATGGCGCTTTCATCAACAAGGTCGGTCCGGTGTTGACGCTCGCTCTGCCGCAGATCGCCATCGTCGCCCGGCTGATGCGTGGCTCGATGATCGAATCCTTACGGTCCCATCACATCCGCACGGCGCGCGCGCTCGGCCTGTCCGATTGGTCGGTGGTGGTCAAGCACGCGCTGCGCGGCGCCATCCTGCCGATCGTCTCCTTCACCGGTCCGGCGGCGGCGGCATTGCTGACCGGCTCGGTCATTGTCGAGACGATCTTCTCCATTCCAGGCGTTGGCCGCTATTTCGTCGATGCCGCGCTCAATCGTGACTACACGCTGGTGATGGGAACGGTGGTGGTGATCGCCATCTTTACCATTGTCTTCAACCTGATCGTCGACGTCATGTACGCGGTCGTCGATCCGAGGGTGCGCTATGACTGACATCGCAGCCACAGCCCCCGCCGTCATCGGCCGTTCACTCTGGGGGGATGCCTGGGCGCGTCTCAAGGCCAATCGCGCCGCCATGTTCAGCCTGTACTACCTTGCCCTGATCGGTGTCGTCAGCGTGTTCGGGCCGTGGTTCGTGCCACATCAATACACTACCATCTATGCCGACTATGTGCGCATGCCGCCAAGCCTGTCAGCCTATCCGAAGGCCGACATGGTCGAGACGGCGCTTACCGAAGCGATCAAGCGCATGCGGGTCGACATCAAGGAGTGGCGGCAGGAAGGCAACCAGGTCTTCGTCACCGTCAAGTCGACCAGGCCGATCGACGATCGCAACATCCGTTATCTCGACCGTTCCGATGCCTTTGACGGCACCAAGATCGAGAGCAAGTCGCCCGACGGTCTCGAAGTGACGATGAGCGCCTCGATCAAGCAGCAATATTTCCTGTTCGGCACCGATAACACGGGCCGCGATCTTCTCTCGCGCACGCTGATGGCCGGGCGCATATCGCTGGCCATCGGCCTGCTCGCGGGCGTCGTGGCGGTGATGATCGGCGTGGTCTACGGGGCCGCTGCAGGCTTTGCCGGCGGCAAGGTCGACGAGGTGATGATGCGCATCGTCGACGTGCTCTATTCCTTGCCCTTCATCTTCTTCGTCATCATGCTGGTGGTGTTCTTCGGCCGCAACTTCGTGCTGATGTTCCTGGCGGTCGGCGCCGTGCTGTGGCTCGACATGGCGCGCATCGTGCGCGGCCAGGCGCTGTCGATCCGCCGGCAGGAATATGTCCAGGCGGCGGAAGCCATGGGCGTCGGCCAGCGCGGCATCCTGCTGCGCCACGTCATCCCCAACCTGCTCGGCCCGGTGGTGATCTACATGACGCTGCTGGTGCCTCAGGTCATCATCCTGGAAAGCTTCCTGTCGTTTCTCGGCCTCGGCGTGCAGGAGCCGATGACCAGCTGGGGCGTGCTGATCTCGGTCGGCGCCAAGAACATCGGCACCGCCAACTGGCTGCTCCTGTTCCCCGCCTTCTTCCTCGTCTCGACGCTGTTCGCGCTGAATTTCGTCGGCGACGGCCTGCGCGACGCACTTGACCCAAGGGATCGCTAAGATGGGGATCGCCGAGATGGCTGCTTCCGAAACGATCCTCAGCGTCAAGGATCTGCGTGTCCGCTTCCGCACGCTTGACGGCGCCGTCGAAGCAGTCAAGGGCATCAACATCCATGTCAAATCTGGCGAGACCGTTGCCGTGGTTGGCGAATCCGGGTCCGGCAAAAGCCAGACGATGATGGCGGCGATGAGCCTGCTGGCATCGAACGGCGAGGCGACAGGTCACGTCGACTATCGCGGCCGCAATCTGCTGACGCTCAGCAAGTCCGAGCTCAACAAGGTCCGTGGCCGCAAGATCAGCATGATCTTCCAGGAGCCGATGACTTCGCTCGATCCGCTCTATTCGATCGGCAATCAGTTGATCGAACCGATCCGCCGGCATCGGGGCCTGAATGCCCCCGACGCGCGGGAAGAGGCGCTCAAACTGCTGCGGCTGGTGCATATTCCCGATCCCGAGCGGCGGATGAAATCCTATCCGCACGAAATGTCCGGTGGCCAGCGCCAGCGTGTGATGATCGCGATGGCGCTCGCCAACGACCCTGACATATTGATCGCCGACGAGCCGACGACGGCGCTCGACGTGACCATACAGGCGCAGATCCTGGTGCTTCTGGCCGAATTGCAGCGCAAGCTCGGCATGGCGATCATCTTCATCACCCACGATCTTGGCATCGTCCGCCGTTTTGCCGACCGGGTCTATGTCATGCGCCAGGGCGAGGTTGTCGAGGAGGGGGAGGCGGAGGCGATCTTCGCCAACCCACAGCATGCCTACACGAAAATGCTGCTGGCGGCCGAGCCGACCGGCAGCAAGGCGCCGCCGCCCGCCAATGCCCCGGTGCTGCTCGAAGGCAGGAATGTCGAAGTGACGTTCAGGATCGGCGGCGGGTTTCTTGCTGGTGAACCGCTGATGCTGCGTGCCGTCGATCACATCTCCATCCGGCTGCAGCGCAACCAGACCATCGGCATCGTCGGTGAATCCGGCTCGGGCAAGTCGACCCTCGGCCGCGCCTTGCTGCGGCTGTTGCCGAGCGACGGGCTCATCCGTTTCGGCGATCGCGACATTTCCCAAGCCGACCGGCAGGCGATGCGGCCGCTGCGGCGCCAGATGCAGCTCGTCTTCCAGGACCCGTTCGGCTCGCTGTCGCCGCGCATGACCGTTGGCCAGGTCATCACTGAAGGACTTCTGGTGCATGAGCCTGATCTTTCAGGCAAGCAGCGTGATCAACGCGCGGTCGAGGCCTTGCGCGAGGTCGGCCTCGACCACAACGCACGTAATCGCTACCCGCACGAATTCTCGGGCGGCCAGCGGCAGCGCATCGCCATTGCTCGCGCCATGATCCTGAAGCCCAGGCTGGTGGTCTTGGATGAGCCGACCTCGGCGCTCGATCGCTCTGTGCAGAAACAGATCGTCGAACTGCTGCGCAAGCTGCAGGCGGACCACGAATTGTCCTATCTTTTCATCAGCCATGATCTGTCGGTCGTGCGCGCCATGGCCGACTACATCATCGTCATGAAACAGGGCAAGATCGTCGAGGAAGGGCCGACCGAGGCGATCTTCAGCAATCCGCAGCACGCCTACACGCAGACGCTGATGGCGGCCGCGATCGACGTGACGCGATTTCGGCTGAGCGCCTGAACCGGGCTCCGCACCAAGGCATTGGCTGTCCGCTCAATTCGCGGACCTCGGGCACTTGCGCGCTCGCACAGCGGCAATGGCATCCTGTTGCTGCTTAAGCCGGTCGATCCTGGCTGTTTCGCGGTTGGCCACCGCGGTCTTCACGCGTGAGCCGCCGAGCAGCCAGCGTGGAACATTGGTGTTGGTGACCTTGCCGCGCGTGATTGCCGTTTGCGAGATGTCACGGGCGACGTCTCCCATCGCACTGTTGAGGTCGGTGCACGTCATCGAATCGTATTTCGCTGGATCGACGGTTCTTCCGAGCGATGAACAGCCAGCGACGAGAACCAGCGTCATCACAAGGATCAAGGGCGGGATTGTGGTTGAATTCAAATTCATGTCGCACTCGGCCCGCCGTTTCAGTCTTTCATCAGGTCCATCGACCCTAAAGCCGACGCACCTTTTCGTCAAAATATGCGGCCGCGAACCTGCCACTGGGGCCGACCTTTCGGTCGACGCAGGAACATTTCAGTCACTCGAATTGCTATCTGCCGAGTGTTGGGCTCAATCTCTGGCAAAGGAAGAGTTCCGGGGACGTCGTGACGCCTTTCCTACGCTGCTTCGGCTCCTACGCTGCTTCGGCCACGAGCGTCGACGGGGGGCGACCGCCGAGCACTGTCTGAGCGATGTCGGCCTCATTTTCATCGACATGCGCCGTCACCAGAACCACCCCCTCGGCAACCTCCTGATCATCCGCTTTTATGGCGGCTATGGCGAATGTTCCAAACAGACCGCCGGCAACGCCGCCACAGAACGCGCCAGCCACCGCTGTTGGCAATACGCCCGCAGCAACAGGATTGATGCCATAGGCCGCAACGGCACTCAGGCAGACCAACCCGCCGGCGGCAGCGCCAAATAACGATCCCAAAGCGGAAACCCGAAGAGATCCCGCCTCGTCATTGTAAGGCCCGATGATCGCGATCTGTACGCGAGGAATTCCGGCCGCCACCAAGTCGCTGGCAACCCGCGCCGCATCGGCGGGGGAATCAAAAAGTCTGCTAATCGTCGGCATGGTCGCTTAACGCTTCTGGCTGTTCAGCTGCGTGTCGGTGAGGAATGACGCGGCAATCAGGTCGTCAACCTCGATTCGCCCCTCGCGACCCTCCATGATGGCCGCGACCTTCTGGAAGGTCTTCATCTCGTCTTCGGTAATCTGGGCTTCCTGCATCCTGGCTTTGATCTCTGTCATGCGCATGCTCAGGGCATGGGATCTTTTGGTCTCACGGTTCGACATGCTGCTGCTCTTAGTTTCATTGACCATTTTTTGCCCGCCACCCGAATTTGGGGCAAGGGCAAGCGTTTCCAACCTGGACTTCGGTCGGGCAAGGGCCGGACCTAAGTCTGGTCGTGGGCACATGATCGGGACGCGTGCCAAGAGGCCTCTCGTGGCCCCACTCCCATCCAAACTCGACTCCCATCAAGAATCGGGGCCGGATCCCTGCGTTAGTACCCGTCGTTCGATCACCGCGGGATGGTGCCGATGGGTTAGGACGGAGCCCGTCACGGCAGCGCTGTCGTGGTGATGATGCCGGCGCCCATGATCATAGAACGCCACGACGGAACATTAGGCGTGCCTGACGGTTTATTTCTCGCAGCCAGGATCACGATTTGGTGTCTGCTGCAGATCAGTCGGCAAAGGCTGGTCGGCCCGCGTTCTCTACCAGAGGCGCGGGCTCCCCCCCAGGCAACAGGAGAGAGATCATGAACAATATCATTTGGCTCGTCGGAGCTGTGGTCATCGTGATAGCGATCTTGAGCTTTTTTGGCCTCCGCTGAGCGGACGCGCGTGCCAGTCGGGATGTTTTCCGGAATCTGTCCGCGAAGCGCACGCACGAAAGCATCAGGCGGCCGGTTGAGGCCGTCTGGTTACTGTCCAGTGCAACAGCATCGCTGTCAGCCGGGCACGCGAATAAAAATTCGCCCATCCGACTGACGGGGGACGAGAGTAATCTCGCTTGAGGGGCAGGTGGAGCGCCGAAGTCGGGATGCGCTAACTCTTTGTTTTTTCTGGTCGGAGTGGCAGGATTTGAACCTGCGACCCCCTCGTCCCGAACGAGGTGCGCTACCAGGCTGCGCTACACTCCGTGACCAGACCGCGGGCTTATAGCCGCCACACTTCGTTCCTGCAAGCGGCATGGCGGCACTTCTGTCGCATTTCGTAGGCTTTCGTCGAGCATAGCCCTAAAGGCTCGGATTCCCTCCTGGGATAAACGTGGCTTAAAGCCTTCTGTGCTAAGCCGCAGTCCTCGACAACTCGTAATTTCCGTCACTCGGAGTTTTCCAGTCTTGTCCTTCAGCATCGTTGGCGACGCCCGGCCCAACAGTTTCGAATTCGAAACCGAAGCGCTGATCAAGGCGTCCGGCTTTCGCGAATATGATGCGCGCTGGTGGTTCGGCCATCCCGGTTCCGCGCAACTGCCGGAGCTCAATCTGATCGGCGTCCAGGCGCTCGGCATGGGGCTTGGCACGCTGATTCGCCGTGTCGGTGCCGGTCCCGATATCGTCACCGGGCATGATTTCCGCTCCTATTCGCTGTCGATCAAACTGGCGCTGGTGTCCGGTTTGATGGCAGCAGGCGCACGGGTGAGGGACATCGGACTGGCGTTATCGCCGATGGCCTATTTCGCCCAGTTCGCACTGGACGTGCCTTCGGTCGCCATGGTCACCGCCTCGCATAACGAGAATGGCTGGACCGGCGTCAAGATGGGCGCGGCGCGGCCGCTGACTTTCGGACCGGAAGAGATGAGCGCGCTGAAGGCGATCGTGCTGGCTGGTGATTTCGATCTCGTCGGCGGCGGCTCCTACGATTTCGTCCGCGATTTTCGCGCCACTTATCTCGACGATTTGACCCGCGACAAGCGCATCACGCGAAAGCTGAAAGTGGTCGCCGCCTGCGGCAACGGCACCGCCGGCGCCTTCGCGCCGCAAGCGCTGCAGCGCATCGGCTGCGAGGTCATCGCGCTCGACGTCGAGCTCGACCATACATTTCCGCGCTACAATCCCAATCCCGAGGACATGCGGATGCTGCATGCCATCCGGGACAAGGTGCTGGCATCAGGCGCCGACATGGGCCTTGGCTTCGACGGCGATGGCGACCGCTGCGGTGTCGTCGACAATGAAGGCAATGAAATTTTTGCCGACAAGGTCGGTGTGATGCTGGCAAGGGATATTTCCAGCCAGCATCCCAACTCGACCTTCGTCGTCGACGTCAAATCGACCGGCCTGTTCCATACCGACGCAATGCTGCGCGCCAATGGCGCCGTCACTGACTATTGGAAAACCGGCCATTCCTACATCAAGCGCCGCGTCGCCGAACTCGGTGCTGTCGCCGGTTTCGAAAAGTCGGGTCATTTCTTTTTCAATCCGCCGATCGGGCGCGGATATGACGACGGCCTGGTCACCGCCATCGCCATCTGCCAGATGCTGGATCGCAGCCCGGGCAGTTCGATGGCCGATCTTTATCGCGCGCTGCCGCTGACCTTTGGCACGCCGACCATGTCGCCGCACTGCGCGGACGAGGTGAAGTATGGTGTGGTCGAACGGGTGGTTGCCGATTTTCAGGCCATGAAGCGGGATGGAAGGGTTTTCGCTGGGCAGAAGATCGCAGACCTCATCACCGTCAACGGCGTGCGCGTCGTCGCCGACGACGGCACCTGGGGGCTGGTGCGCGCCTCGTCGAACAAACCGGAACTGGTCGTGGTGGTCGAAAGCCCGGTGTCGTCGCAGCGTCGACGGGAGATGTTCGAGGCTGTCGACGCCGTGCTGCGCCGCAGCTCCGAGGTGGGCGCCTACAACCAGACCTTTTGAATGGTAGTTGAATGACCGAGCGGATCGTCAGTTTTGTCATGAGCGGTGGCGTCGGCTCGCGGCTGTGGCCGCTGTCGCGCGAGGACAACCCCAAGCAGTTCCACGATCTGTCCGGCGACGGCTCGATGCTGGCCAAGACCTTGCGTCGGCTGACCGCCCGGCTGGAAGGCGGAACGCCGATCTTCCTGATCGCCGCGGAGCGCCATGCTGATCGCGTTCACGCCGATCTTGCTGGTCTCGACCTCGCCGGCGGCGGTCCGCTGTTCGAGCCGACCGGGCGCAACACAGCCGCCGCCGTCGCACTGGCGACGCTGCGCACACTGTCCGAATTCGGCGATAGCCTGGTGCTGGTGGTGCCATCGGATCACGAAATATCCACCGCAAGCCAATTCTGGCAGAGCGTAGAAGCCGGCACCGAGGCAGCACGCGAGGGCAGGCTGGTGGTGTTCGGCATCAAGCCGACGCAACCAGAGACCGGCTACGGCTATATCGAGGTCGCGGCCGAAAGCGGCGGCACCTTCGACGTGTCGCGCTTCGTCGAAAAGCCGGATATTGCGACTGCGCAGAGCTATCTCAAGGCCGGAAATTTCTACTGGAACACCGGCATCTTCCTGTTTCGCGCCCGCACCATGCGTGACGCCTTCATAGCGTTGCAGCCGGATATCTGGCAGGCCACCGAAGCAGCCTACAAGGCAGCGACATCGGATCTGTCCGGCCTTTACATGCCGCTGGAACTCTACGCCGCCATTCCGTCGAATTCGATCGACTACGCCATCATGGAGCGGGCAAAAGACATCGCCATGGTGCCGGCCGGCTTCCGCTGGAACGATCTCGGCTCGTGGCAGTCGCTGCTCGATGTCGGCCCCGCCGACGACCGGGGCAATGTCATCATCGGCGATGTCGTCGCTATCGATTGCGAGAATTCCTACATTCGCAGTGACGGCCGCCTGCTGTCGGCGATCGGCATGAAGGACATCGCCATCGTTTCGACATCGGATGCCACCTTCGTTGCCCCGGTCAGCCACAGTCAACACGTCAAGAAGATCGTCGAGCAGCTCGAAAAATCGGGTCGCCTGGAAACCAGGTTCACGCCGGCGCATGACCGCGTCATCGAAAGCGGCGCCTGGCGCCGGCGCGTGCATCACTGGCTGTTTCAGGAGACCTTGCCGCTGTGGTCGACATCGGGGGTCGACGAACGCCATGGCGGCTTTCACGAAGCGCTCGGCCTGGACGCCTCGCCGTTGATGAAGCCCAAGCGCATGCGCACCATGGCAAGACAGGTCTATGCTTTCGCCGTCGCCCGGGCGCGCGGCTGGGACGGCCCGGCCGATCGGTTGATCAGCCACGGCATCGCCTTCATGGCCGGCAAGGGCCGCACCGACAAAGGCGGCTGGGTTCGCACGCTGAATGTCGACGGTTCGGTCGCCGACGCCACCGAGGATGCCTACGATCATTCCTGCGTGCTCCTGGCACTGGCGCATGCGCATATGTCAGGCAATCCCGACGCCTTGCGCCTCGGCGAGGAAACCTTCGCCTTTCTCGATGCGCATCTCGAAGACAGCCGCATGACCGGCTTTCTTGAGACATCGGACGGCAAAGGCGAGCGCCGCTCCAACCCGCATATGCACCTGCTCGAGGCCTTTCTCGCCTGGCACCAGGCGACCGGCGAGCGCGCCCATCTGCGGCGCGCGGCACGTATCATCGACCTCTTCCGCAGTCATTTCTTCGATCCGGAAAGCTGGACGCTTGGCGAGTATTTCGATGCCGAATGGAAACCCTCCACCGGCGAGAAAGGGTCATGGACCGAGCCCGGCCACCATTTCGAATGGGCCTCTTTGCTGGTAGATTTCGCCGGGCGTAGCGGCCAGGCCGAGTTGAGCGGCTTTGCCCGAAAACTTTACGCGTCGGCCACTGCCAATGGCCTCAACCGCGCCACCGGGCTTGCCTATGGCGCCGTCTCCAGGCAAGGCCTGCCGCTCGACCTGATATCCCGCAGTTGGCCGCAGGCCGAAGCCGTGAAGGCGGCGATCGCGCTGGATGGCTCTGGCGGCCCCGATCTCAAGCCGGAAATCGAAGCGCGCGTCGGCCGGCTGTTCCGCTGGCACATCGACCCGGCGCCGCTCGGCCTGTGGATCGATCGCATCGACGAGCGCGGCCGCTCGCTGGCATCGGACGTTCCTGCCAGCATCTTCTATCATCTGGTCTGCGCGCTGACGCAGTATCTTGATGGGACGGTGGAGAAGGGATGAGCCCGTATTGAGAGGCCGGCCTCTCAATACGGGCTCGCTACATCCCCAGTCTCGACATACACCGACTTCAGCTGCGAATAGAGAGCCAGCGCTGCCAGCGAATTCTCACGTCCGATGCCTGACTGTTTGAAGCCGCCGAACGGGATTTCCACCGGCGTCAGATTGTAGGCGTTGATCCAGCAGGTGCCGGCCTGCAACTCGGCGATGACGCGGTGGGCGCGCGGCAGGTCGCGCGTGAAGACGCCGGCAGCGAGGCCGAACTCGGTGTCGTTGGCGCGGTCGATCACCTCGTCCTCGCCATCGAATTTCAGCACGCTCATCACTGGTCCGAAAATTTCTTCACGGGCGATGCGCATGCCATCGGTGACGCCGGTGAACACCGTCGGCTCGACGAAGAAACCGCCCTGAAAACCTTGCAACGAAGGCACGTTGCCGCCGCAGGCGAGAACAGCTCCGTCCTGCTTGCCGATTTCGATATAGCCGACCACCTTGTCGTGCTGCGCCCTGGAGACCAACGGGCCCATCTGGGTTTCGGGGTCGAGCGGGTCGCCGATGCGGATTTTTTTGGTTCGCTCGACAAGGCGCTCGACGAAGCGGTCGTGGATGCCGCTCTGCACGAAGACGCGCGTGCCGTTGGAGCAGATCTGTCCGGTCGAATAGAAATTGCCGAGCATGGCGCCGCCAATGGCGTTCTCGATGTCGGCATCGTCGAAGACGATCAGCGGCGACTTGCCGCCAAGCTCCATCGTCGCGTGCTTCATTTTCGAGCCGGCCAGCGACAGCACCTTGCGGCCGGTCGGCACCGAACCGGTCACCGAGACCTTGGCGACGACATCGTGGCCGACAAGCCCGGCGCCGACATCGCCATAGCCCTGCACCACATTGAACAGCCCGTCAGGCAGCCCGGCCTCGCTGTAGATTTCGGCCAGCGCCAGCGCCGACAGCGGTGTGTTTTCCGAAGGCTTGAACACCATGGCGTTGCCCATGGCGAGCGCCGGCGCCGATTTCCAGCCGGCGATCTGGATCGGGTAGTTCCAGGCGCCGATGCCAACGCAGACACCGAGCGCCTCGCGTCTTGTGTAGGCGAAGGGTCCGCCGAGATCGACCGACTCGCCATTGTAGGCGGCAACCGCACCGCCGAAATATTCAAGGCAGTCCGCCGCCGAAGGCGCGTCCGCCACCAGCGTTTCCTGGATCGCCTTGCCGGTATCGAGCGTCTCGATGCGGGCAAGGTCGGCATTTCGCGCGCGCAATATGTCGGCGGCGCGGCGCAGGATGCGCCCGCGCTCGACCGGTTTCAGCCGCGCCCAAGCGGGCTGCGCCGCCCGCGCTGCCTCGACGGCGAGCTCCAGCACGTTCGGCGTCGCCGAACGTAGCATGGCGATGGTCTCACCGGTTGCCGGATAGATGACCGGCAGCGGCGCGCCGCCTTCGTCCTCGATGTAGCGTCCATTGACATAGTGCGATGCCGTGGGCTGGGCGCGCATGGTTTTCTCCAGATGTATTCGCTACCAAGTCCGTTCGACAATGCCCTATCGATCCGCGACCTGCCAGCGCGGATTGATCCATGGTTCCTGGTTGGACGGCGCCAGCGGCGTGCGGCCAAGGATGTGGTCGGAAGCCTTTTCGCCGGTCATGATCGAGGGCCCATTGAGATTGCCGTTGGTGACGCGCGGGAAGATCGAGGAATCGGCGACCCGCAATCCTTCGACGCCGATGACCCGGCACTCCGGATCGACGACACTCATCATGTCGTCGGCGCGGCCCATCTTGCAGGTGCCGCAAGGATGGTAGGCGCTCTCTGCGTGATCCCTGATGAAGATGTCGAGATCGTCGTCCGACTGCACGTGGCTGCCAGGCGATATTTCCTTGCCCCGATAGGGGTCGAACGCCGACTGGCCGAAGATCTCGCGCGTCAGCCGGATGCAGTGGCGGAACTCCGCCCAGTCGTCAGGATGCGACATGTAGTTGAAGTGGATCACCGGCTTCAATTTCGGGTCCGGCGAGCGCAGCGTCACCGAGCCGCGCGACTTCGAGCGCATCGGCCCGACATGCGCCTGGAAGCCGTGCGACTTGGCCGCCGCCTTGCCGTCATAACGGACAGCCGCAGGGATGAAATGGTACTGGATATCGGGGTAGTCGACGCCGGCGCGCGAGCGCACGAAGGCCGCCGCTTCGAAATGGTTGGTGGCGCCAAGCCCGGTCTTGAGGAACAGCCACTGCGCGCCGATGAGCGCTTTCGAGAACGGATTCAGCACCGAATTGAGCGTGATCGGCAGCAATGATTCCTGCTGGATGTAGAGCTCCATATGGTCCTGCAAATTGCGGCCGACGCCGGGTCTGTCGGCCACCACGGCAATGCCGTTTTCGCGCAAATGCTCGGCCGGGCCGATGCCGGACAGCATCAGGATCTTGGGCGAGTTGATCGATGATGCGGCAACGATCACCTCACGTCGCGCCTTAACGACCTGAATCTGTTTGAGAGCTTCGATCTCGACGCCGATGGCGCGTTGATTCTCGATGATCACCCGCCGCGCAAAGCCCTTGACCAGACTCACATTTTTGCGCTTCAGCGCCGGTTTCAGATAGGCCGATGCCGCCGACCAGCGGCGACCGCCACTGATGGTCTGCTCCATCGGCCCAAAACCTTCCTGCTTGGAGCCGTTATAGTCGTCGGTCAGCTCGAACCCGGCCTGGCGGCCAGCCTCGACGAAGGCGCCGTAGAGCGGATTTTTACGCGAGCCGCGCTGCACATGCAGCGGCCCGCCGTGACCGCGCCAGCCATCCTCGCCGCCATCCGAGTCCTCCATGCGCTTGAAATAGGGGAGCACGTCGGCGAAGCTCCAGCCGGCCGCACCCTCTTCGGCCCAATGGTCGAAGTCGCGGGCATGGCCGCGCACATAGACCATGCCGTTGATCGAAGACGAGCCGCCGATGACCTTGCCGCGCGGCGTCGCCAGCACGCGGCCGCCGAGATGCGGCTCCGGCTCGCTGGCAAAGCCCCAGTCGTAGAGGCTCATGTTGAGCGGGATCGACAGTGCCGACGGCATCTGGATCAGCGGCCCGATATCGGTCCCGCCGAATTCGATGACGATGACCGAATGCTTGCCGTCCTCCGACAGGCGATAGGCCATGGCCGAGCCGGACGAGCCGGAGCCGATGATGACGAAATCTGCTTCAAGCATGGTTCATATGCGCCATAAAGTCGGCGAGCGAGACATTGCCGCCGGTAGCCACAACAAGGACGATCTTGTCCTTCACATCCACCTTGCCGCCGAGCAGTGCGGCGAGTGACGCCGCCCCCGACGGTTCGAGCACCAGCTTCATGCGTTCGAAGGCGATCCGCATCGCCCGGCGGACAGACGCGTCGTCGACGGTGATGCCGCGAACACCTGCCGTCTTCACCGCGGCAAACGGCGCGTCGCCTGGCCGTCGCGACATCAGTCCGTCGCAGATCGATTTCGGCCCGATTGGCATCGTCTCGATGGCGCCATGCGCCAGCGACGAGCCCATGCCGTTGAAACCTTCCGGTTCGACGCCGATGATCTCAGTGGCGGGCGACAGATAGTGGAAGGCGAGCGAAACGCCGCCGATCAACCCGCCGCCACCGACCGAACAGAACAAAAGACCAGCGCTAGCACCTTTGGCTTCGAGTTGGTGGAGCGCTTCGAGGCCGGCGCCCGCCTGGCCGGCGACGATTTCCGGATCGTCGAACGGATGCAGCAGGGCCAAGCCTTCGGTCTCGGCGATCTCGCGCGCCTTGGCGGCCGCGACTTCCTCGCGCGCGCGCTCGCCATGGTCGGTCAGCACGACGCGGGCGCCATAGCCCTCCGTGGCGTCACGCTTGGCGGCCGGTGCGTCGATCGGCATGACGATGGTGACGGGAATGCCGAGCGCCTGGCCGGCGGCCGCCAGCCCTTGAGCGAAATTGCCGGAGGAGTAGGCGACGACGCCTTTCCTGGCCTCGTCGGGCGAAAGCTGTTCCAGCCGCCAATAGGCGCCGCGCACCTTGAATGAGCCGGCCCATTGCAGCGATTCCGGCTTGATGAAGACGCGGGCCGCCCCCGTCTCTCGGGCCAGTGCCGCCGATTCCAGCAGCGGCGTGATCTGTGTCGCCCTGGATGTAACGGCATAGGCCTGCTTGAGGTGGTCGAGGGAGGGAACGAGAAGGTCTGACATCATTCGCCTCGCGGATACCTTTTGCTCTCTTCGAGATTGTCGAGGTTCATGTGATTGCGCATGTAGCGCTCGGACGCTTTTTGCAGGGGTTGGAAATCCCAGGGGTAATAGGCGCCGTTGCGCAGCGCCGGATAGACGACCCAGCGGCGCGCCTGGCTTTCGCGGACAGCGGCGTCGAAGCCGGCCATGTCCCAGCGCGCCTGGACCTTGTCCATGAATGCCGCCACCAGGCCCGCATTGGCCGGATCGTCGGCCAGATTGTTTCGCTCGAGCGGGTCGGCTTCGAGATCGAACAGTTGTGGCGGGTCGAGTTCGCAATGGACGAATTTGTATCTGCCGTCGCGGAGCGCCACCAAAGGCGCATTGGACCCTTCGGCCGCATACTCCATCAACACCGGCGCGGTGCGCTCAATGCCCTCGGTGAGCGGCAGCAGCGACTGGCCGTCCGTCCATGGTGCGATCGCAGCGATGTCGACGCCGGCGAGGTCGCAAAGCGTCGGCGCCACGTCGAGATTGGAAACCGGCGCCTCGATCAGCCCGGCTGGCACGCCCTTGCCGGCAATCATCAGCGGCACCCGCGCCGAGCCCTCGAAGAAGCTCATCTTGAACCACAGGCCGCGCTCGCCGAGCATGTCGCCGTGGTCCGAGCAGAACAGGACGATTGTGTCGTCGGCCATGCGGGTGCGCTCGAGAACGTTCAGGATCTCGCCCAGCTTGTCGTCGACATAGGAGATGTTGGCGAAATAGCCCTGCCGCGAACGACGCACCTGTTCCGGCGTGATCTCGAAAGAAGGATAGTCGCTGGCGTGGTATAGCCGCCGGGAGTGCGCATCCTGCTCGTCATGCGCGATGAACCCGGTTTCCGGGTCCAGCGCCTGGCAGTGCTCGTAAAGATCCCAATACTGCTTGCGCGCGACATAGGGATCGTGCGGGTGCGACAGCGATACGGTGAGGCACCAGGGCCGATGGTTCGCATCATCCTGTTCGCGCGAAAGCTGATAGAGCTTCTGTGTGGCCAGGAACACGACCTCGTCGTCATACTCCATCTGGTTGGTGATCTCGGCGACGCCGGCGCCCGTCACCGAGCCCAGATTGTGATACCACCAGTCGATACGCTCGCCGGGCTTGCGGTAGTCCGGCGTCCAGCCGAAATCGGCCGGGTAGATGTCGGTGGTCAGCCGCTCCTCGAAACCGTGCAGCTGATCCGGCCCGACGAAATGCATCTTGCCCGACAGGCAGGTGTAGTAGCCGGCAGAGCGCAGATGATGGGCGAAGGTCGGGATCGATGAGGCGAATTCGGCGGCATTGTCATAGACGCCGGTGCGCGACGGCAATTGCCCGCTCATGAACGAGGCACGGCCCGGCGCGCAGAGCGGCGACGCCGTGTAGTTGTTGGCAAAGCGCGCCGAACGTGCGGCCAACGCCCTCAGGTGCGGTACGTGCAGAAACTCCGCCGGCCCGTCCGGAAACAGGGTTCCGTTGAGCTGATCGACCATGACGATCAGGAAATTGGATCGCTTAATTGTCACTGTTTGCGCCGCTCGCCAAGTTTGGTTTCGAGATAGTCCTCGACCAGCGCGATCGCGGTCGCGGCATCAGGCACGCCGTCCTTCAGCGCCCGCCTGATGTAGAGCCCGTCGATCATCGCCGCTGTCGCTTCGGCGGCGCGGTCGGCTTCGGCTCTGGGCAAGATGCCGACAAGCCCGCTCATCAGGTTCGAATGCAGTCGCCGCGCATAGACCCTGAGCAGTCGGCGCAACGCCGATGATTTCTGCGCCTCGACATAGAAGGCGAGCCAGGCGGCGATGGTTTCCGGCTGGAACTGGATGTCGGAGAAATTGACGGCGACCACCGCCGAGACGCGCTCGCGCGCGGTGTTGGCCGAACCAAGGGCGCGCAACGTGTCGGCGGTCAGTTCGGCCAGGATGTGGCGCATCGTTGCCAGCAGCAGCTCGTCCTTGGCGCCGAAATAGTGATGGGCAAGGGCCGACGAAACCCCTGCGCGCCCGGCGATTTCGGACATGGTCACGTCGAGCGAGCCGCGCTCGCCGATCGCCGAGATCGTCGCGTCGATAAGCGCCTTGCGGCGCAGCGGTTCCATTCCGATTTTCGGCATCTTGCAATGATCCCTTTCGAGAAGGATTATTTTTTATTGACGGGTCAATCAACAAAAAAATCAGCACTGGCGTCGCCTGTACCAAGCGATTGTCTGGTTCCAGCCCTTCACGAGGCGAGCAGGATTGTTTAGATTTGAACAATAGAGGCGAAATGCGCCGTGGCCCACATGCTAGGCTGGCGCCAAGGATGGAGACCGCCATGACCGCATGCATCGTTGGCTGGGCGCATTCGCGCTTCGGCAAGCTTGAGGGCGAAACGCTCGAAAACCTCATCGTCAAGGTCGCTACGGACGCGCTCGACCATGCCGGCATTGGTCCGGACGAGGTCGACGAGATCGTGCTCGGCCACTTCAATGCCGGCTTTTCGGCGCAGGATTTCACCGCCAGCCTGGTGCTTCAGGCCGACGACCGGCTGCGCTTCAAGCCGGCGACGCGCGTCGAAAACGCTTGCGCCACCGGATCGGCGGCGGTCCGCCAGGGCATCCGTGCCATCGACGCCAATGCCGCTCGCATCGTGCTGGTGGTCGGCGCGGAGCAGATGACGACAACGCCGGGGCCGGAGATCGGCAAAAACCTGCTCAAGGCGTCCTATCTGCCCGAGGACGGCGAGACACCGGCGGGTTTCGCTGGCGTCTTCGGCAAGATCGCGCAGGCCTATTTTCAGCGCTACGGCGACCAGTCGGATGCGCTGGCCATGATTGCCGCCAAGAACCACAAGAACGGCGTCGATAATCCCTATGCGCAGATGCGCAAGGATTTCGGCTATGAGTTCTGCCGCCAGGAGAGCGAGAAGAACCCGTTCGTTGCCGGCCCGCTGAAGCGCACCGATTGCTCGCTGGTCTCCGATGGCGCTGCCGCCCTTATCCTCGCCGACACCGCGACGGCACTGAAGATGCGCCGTGCCGTTGCCTTCCGCGCCAACGAGCATGTGCAGGATTTCCTGCCGATGTCGAAGCGCGACATCCTGACCTTCGAAGGCTGCGAACAGGCCTGGACCCGGGCGCTCAAGAACGCCGGCGTGACGCTCGACGATCTCTCCTTCGTCGAAACGCATGACTGCTTCACCATTGCCGAACTGATTGAATATGAGGCGATGGGCCTTGCCAAGCCGGGAGAGGGGGCCAAGCTGGCGCTGGACGGCACAACGGCTAGGGATGGTCGCCTGCCGGTCAATCCATCCGGCGGGCTGAAGGCCAAGGGCCATCCGATCGGCGCCACGGGCGTGTCCATGCATGTCTTGACCGCCATGCAGCTTGTCGGCGAGGCCGGCGGCATCCAGGTGCCGGGCGCAAAACTTGGCGGCATCTTCAACATGGGCGGTGCGGCGGTGGCCAACTACGTTTCCATTCTCGACCGGATCAGATAAACCGCCCGCATTTACGGGAGGGTTCATGACAAATCCGGTTCTGATCGAAGTGTTGCGCGGCGCGGTCGTCGAGAGCGCGCATCGCGGCTCAGTCGCGGTCTTCGATGGCGACGGCAAGCCTGTCTGGGAGATCGGCGACACGGCCAAGCCGGTGTTTCCGCGCTCGGCGGTCAAGGCGATCCAGGCATTGCCGCTGGTCGAAAGCGGGGCGGCCGATGCCTATGGTTTCGGCAACCGCGAACTGGCGCTTGCCTGTGCGTCCCATTCGGGCGAGCCGGCCCATGTCGAACTGGCGCGATCCATGCTGGCCAAGGCCGGGCTGGACGGTTCGGCTCTCGAATGCGGCACGCATTGGCCGTCCAATCATGATGCTGAGATTGCACTCGCCCGCGGCGGCGGCTCGCCGAACGCATTGCACAACAATTGTTCCGGCAAGCATTCCGGCTTCCTCTGCACCTGCGTCCACGCCGGCATTGCACATCGCGGCTATGTCAAGCCGGGACACGGCCTGCAGGAGATGGTGCGCGATGCCATGCAGTCGGTCACGGGCGCTGTCCATGGTGAGGACCAGCGAGCCATCGATGGCTGTTCGATCCCAACCTATGCGGTGCCGCTCAGGAGCTTCGCGCTCGGCTTTGCCCGCATGGCCACGACATCAGGTTTTGGCCCAGAGCGAGCCAAGGCTGCAAAGCGGCTGCTTTCCGCCTGCATGGCCGAGCCCTTCTTGGTTGCCGGCAGCGGCCGCGAAGACGTCGCGCTGATGCAGGCCGCACCAGGGCGGATTTTCACCAAAGGCGGCGCCGAGGGCGTCCATTGTGCCGCAATTCCGGAGCTCGGTCTCGGCATCGCGCTCAAATGCGACGATGGCGCCGGCCGCGCCGGTGAAGCCATGGCTGCCGCCGTCCTTGCCAAACTGTTGCGCGCCGACGAGGCCTTGGCGTTCAAGCTGAGCGAATTGGCAAACACGCCCATCGAAAACCGCAACGGTGCCAAGGTCGGGGCGCTGAGGCCGACAGCAGCCCTCAACTGACGTGATTGCGCTCGACGGTCAGATGCGCATAGCCGGTATTGTCCGATGACGTGAGATCGCCAGTCGCCGGTTCGGCCCAGCGCTGGCCGACAATGGCGCCGTTCAGCGCACCGTCGATGACATTGTCTGAAATGATGGCCGTACCGGCGCCCTCGACCACGGATACGACGATCCCGGTTCCGGCCTTGCGAATGATGTTGCCGGTGGCGACGACATTGCGCAGGTACGGGCCCCAGCCGATCTGCATGCCATAGAGCGGCGTGTTCTCGATGACGTTGTTGGAAACGGTTGTGTCGGCTTCGACGCCGATGCCAACGCCAAACCCTGGCGAGTCGGCGGGGTAGGGGCCGCTGGTCGACAGATTGCGCACAATGTTGCCCGAGCAGACGCCCATGCGGCCGCCTTCGTTGAAATTGACGATCGAGATGCCGTTGGCGGCACCGTCGACGATGTTGTTGCTGATGATGGCGCCTTCGAACGAGAATTCGGAATAGACCGCCGTTTCGCCCGAGCGCGAGCAGGTGTTGCCCGATATCTGCAGGTTGCTGGCGCTGTTGGCCCGGATCGCCGAGAAGGCGCAGTCCGAGACGATGTTGCCCGAGATGACGACATTGCCGGCGCGAAAGGCATTGATGCCGTTGCCGTTCTGCCCGGTTCCGCCGCCGCGTGCCTGGATCCGTTGGACGCGGTTGCCGGTGACCATGGTGCCGTCTTCCGCCGCCTGCCAGCGGTGCACGAGGATGCCGCCATTGGCGCAATCGGAGACGGTGTTGCCCGTGATAGACAGCCCGCCAGCCTCGACCGAGTAAATGCCGGCATCGGCGGCACCCGATATCTCGCTGCGCTCGACCCCGCCCGCCGCATGTTCCAGCGCCAGTCCGTTCTTGCCGCTGCCGGTGATCTGGCAATTGTCGATGGCGAGGTGCGCGATACGGCGCAGATCGAGCAGCCCTTGCGTGTAATCGCCCATCGTGCGGTTCGAACCATCGAAGACCAGACCGCTAAGTTCGATATGGTCGGCCTGTTCGGCCATGAACAGGTGGCCGTCACCGCCGTAAACGATGCGCGTCGCGCCCGGCACGCCGGAAAGACGCACGCGGCCGGGCAGCGAAAGATTGGAGACGACATAGGTGCCGGGCGGCAGGAATATCGGCATGTCGCGGCTGTTTGCGTCACGCAGGAGTTTGGCGAAGGCCTTGCTCTGATCGTCTGATGTGCCGGGCTGCACGCCGAGGTCGGTGGCATTGATCGAGCCGCGGATCGAGGCTTTCTCGATGCCAGTCAGGTTTGCGGCCACCGCCTTGCCAAGCGCAAGCCCCATGACGGCAAAGCCGGCGGTCCCGGTCAGCAGCGTTCGTCTGTTCAACATCGGCACAGAATCCCAGCGTTCAAGCCTGCTTATCGCAGGAATCGTGCCAGCCGTTCTGTCTCTCCTGCCGAGCGCGCGACAATGGCTTGTCGAGCAGCCTCTGCGGGCCTAAGTTCAGGAAATGAGCAGAGCTTTCACCCGCGAGGAAGACAGCGAAAATGCCATTGCCGGTGTAGGTGAACGGCCAGTCAGCCACCATCGCAATCTGGTGACGGAACGCGGCCTGGCGATGATCGACGAGAATCTTGCCGATCTGCGCGACATACTGGCGAAGGCCGAGCGCAAAGCCGACCGCGAGCGCATCGCGGTCGTGTCGCGCGACCTGCGCTATTGGACCGCCCGGCGTGAAAGCGCCGAACTCTCCGCACCGGAGCCGGGCAGCGACGTGGTGCGCTTCGGCATGGGCGTCACGATCGAAGGCGACGACGGCAGGAAGGTGCACTGGAAAATTGTCGGCGAGGACGAAGCCGATCCGGCCAAGGGTAGCATTTCGCATGTTTCGCCGATGGCCATGGCCCTGTTCGGCAAGAAGGTCGGCGACTTGGCCAGCGTCAACGGCAAGGAATGGGAAATCGTCAAGCTGTCCGAGAGCTAATCCTCGAGCTTGACGACATGGTCGCGGAAGAAAGCCGCGGCTCCAGTTTCATCGATCTCGCCAGCAGCGACCATCAAGACCAGTTGAATGACGTCCTGCTGGTCGGCCTCGACGCTCAATCCGTTGAAATAAAGAAACAGATCGGCCGCTGCAAAGGCAGTACGTTTGTTGCCGTCAACGAACGGATGATTTTTGGCGATGCCGAACAGGTATGCCGCCGCCAGTTCGCAAAGATCCGGATCGCCATAAATCTCTCGCTGCTGTGGACGGGAGAGCGCCGACTCCAGCATGCCTTCATCACGTATGCCTGCCGCCCCGCCGTGCAGGCGCAACTGCTCAGCGTGAAGCGACTCCACGAACTCCCTCAAATGATGCTCGGTCATTTCGCGAGCGCACGGTAGGCAACCTCGTACTTTTTCATCCGCTCGCGTGCGATCTTCATCTTACGCTCGAATTCCTCGGCGCTGTCTTCGGTGCGACGCAAACGAAGCTCTTCACCTTCCTGAACGATGACGATGCTGTCGCCTGCCTTCATGTTCAGACGATCGAGCAACTCCTTGGGCAGGATCACACCCTCGGAATTGCCGATCTTGCGAATGGTCGTGTTCATGACAGATATCCTGTTGCAACGCAGATTATAACTCGACCGGCGAGAAGTTGCAACAGATATTATAACAAGTCTAGGCCAGCAGCCGGTCCAACAAACGATCCGCTGCTTCCGGTATGACCGTGCCCGGCGGGAAGATCTCGGCAGCTCCCGCCTGCCGCACCGCGTCATAGTCTTGCGGCGGGATGACGCCGCCGGCGACGATCAGCATGTCGCCGCGGCCGAGCTTTTTCAGCGCGTCACGTAGTTCGGGGATCAGCGTCAGATGTCCCGCCGCCAGCGACGAGGCGCCGACGATGTGGACGTCCTGTGCGACCGCCAGCCTGGCGATCTCATCCGGTGTCTGGAACATCGCGCCGACGGTGACGTCGAAGCCGAGATCGGCGAAGGCCGTGGCGATGACCTTCTGGCCACGGTCGTGGCCGTCCTGACCCATCTTGGCGACCAGGATGCGCGGCTTGCCGCCGGTCTTCTTCTCGAAGGCGTCAAGCTTGTCCTGCAGACCCTCGACCACGGGATGATCGCCAAGCGCCTTGCGATAGACCCCGGAAATGGTCTGCACCGTGGCGACGTGGCGCCCAAACGCCCTTTCCAACGCGAATGAAATCTCGCCGACCGTGGCATTGGCGCGCGCGGCTCGGATGGCGAATTCCAGCAGGTTTTCATTGCCTTGCGCGGCACGGGTCAGCGCATCGAGCGCGCTTTCGACGGCGGCGACGTCGCGCGTGCCCTTCAGCCGTTGCAGCTTCGACAATTGCCGCGCCCTGACTTCGGCATTGTCGATCTTCAGCACGTCGACCTCGATGTCGGACTCGGGCCGATGGGCATTGACGCCGACCAGCATCTGCTCACCGGAATCGATGCGCGCCTGCGTGCGTGCGGCGGCTTCCTCGATGCGCAGCTTGGGTATGCCCTGTTCGGTCGCAGCGGCCATGCCGCCGAGCGCCTCGACCTCCTCGATATGGGCAAGGGCGCGCGCCGCCAGATCATGCGTCAGCCGTTCGAGATAGGCCGAACCGCCCCACGGGTCGATGATGCGCGTGGTGCCGGATTCCTTTTGCAGGATGAGCTGCGTGTTGCGGGCGATCCGCGCCGAATGGTCGGTCGGCAGCGCCATCGCCTCGTCGAAGGAATTGGTGTGCAGCGACTGGGTATGGCCCTGCGTTGCAGCCATCGCCTCGATCATGGTGCGGATGATGTTGTTGTAGGGATCCTGCGCCGTCAGCGACCAGCCAGAAGTCTGGCAATGGGTGCGCAGCGACAGCGAGCGCTCGTCCTTGGGCGAAAAATTCTTCTGCATCAGGGTCGCCCACAACAGGCGCGCAGCCCGCAGCTTGGCGACTTCCATGAAGAAATTCATGCCGATGGCCCAGAAGAAGGACAGGCGAGGCGCAAAGCGGTCGATGTCGAGGCCCGCCGCGACGCCGGCGCGGGCATACTCGATGCCATCGGCGATCGTGTAGGCGAGCTCAAGGTCGGCCGTCGCGCCGGCCTCCTGCATGTGATAGCCGGAGATCGATATCGAATTGAACTTCGGCATGTTCTTCGATGTGTATGAGAAGATGTCCGACACGATCCGCATCGAAGGTTTCGGCGGATAGATGTAGGTGTTGCGGACCATGAATTCCTTCAAAATGTCGTTCTGAATGGTCCCGGCGAGATCCTTCTGCGCAACGCCTTGTTCTTCCGCAGCGACGATGTAAAGCGCCATGATCGGCAGCACCGCGCCGTTCATCGTCATCGATACCGTCATCTCGTCGAGCGGAATGCCGTCGAAGAGCTGCCGCATGTCGAGGATGGAATCGATGGCGACGCCCGCCATGCCGACATCGCCGGCAACGCGCGGATGATCGCTGTCATAGCCGCGATGCGTGGCGAGATCGAAGGCGACCGACAACCCTTTCTGGCCGGCGGCAAGGTTGCGTCGGTAAAAAGCGTTGGAATCTTCGGCCGTCGAGAAACCGGCATATTGCCGGATCGTCCAGGGCTGCTGGACATACATGGTCGGGTAGGGGCCGCGCACGAAGGGCGGCAGGCCGGGATAGGTGTCGAGATGCGGCAGCCCCTTGAGATCGCTTTGATTGTACAGATGCTTGGCAATGAGCCCTTCCGGCGTGGTCCGCTGGCCTTTGACCTCGACAGGCGTGCGGCGTGGCGGGATCCAGCCGATCTGGCCGAAGTCCGGGATCAAGAGCCGGCTCCGATCGATTGGTCGATGCGGACTGGAAACAGCGGCTCGCAGACGGCAACGCCTTCGGTGAAGGCCGGTCGCCGTTCCGCCGCCAGCGTCTCGACCGGGCGTTCGTCTTTTGATGGATAGAGCGTGGTGCCGATGATGGCCCGTTCACCTGTGCGGTAGGCTGCATTGCGCTGCTCCGCCGCTGCGTGGACGCGCTTCTGGATGTGTCCGTCCTGAAGGCTGGACAGGACACCGCCCTCGGCTTCGATCGTCTGCAATTCCGCCCAGGCCAGCTCGCACAATTCCATGGTCAGCGCCTCGACAGCGCCGGAACCATAGGCGGGATCGGCGACATGATCGATATGGCTTTCATTGGCCATGATCAGCTGCGTGTTGCGGGCAACACGACGTGCAAAACCCGCCGGCAGACCATGCGCGATCGTGTGCGGCAGGATGGAGATCGAATCGGCGCCGCCGCACGCCGCAGCAAAGCATGCAATGGTGGTGCGCAGGATGTTGGTCTCCGGGTCCATCGCCGTCATCATGCGAAACGACGTCTCGGCATGGATACTGGCCGTGGATGTCGGGATCGAACAAGCCTCCTGCACCCGCGCCCAGAGCCTGCGCAGCGCCCGCATCTTGGCTATCGACAGCAACTGGTCCTGGTCGACGCTGAGTGCAAAACCGATATGAGGCGCAGCATAGACAAGCGGCTGCCGCGCCGTCTCGAACATTCTGAGATAGGAGACAGCCGAAGCCAGCATGATGCCAAGTTCCTGCGCTTCCGTGGCGCCGGCATTGTGGAACACGCGCCCGTCAGCTTCCAGCAGCACGCCCGGAACGCCCATCGCGAAGAAATGCGCCAGCGACTGCGGCATGGAGGCCTGCAGCGCCTCGATAGACATGCGCAGCCGACCGGTTCCCGCGAAGATCGCCGCTGGATCGATGCCGAAGGAGAGGTTGAGTTTTGCCGGGTCCGACCGCCGCTTGCTCAGGAAAGCGACCAGCCAGTCGGCCACGGCGCGGCTCCAGGGATGGGCGTCGATGCGAACCTGGATGCGGTTGAGCGGTATGCCGTCCAGCACCGCCTCCAACGCCTCCGCCGTTCTCGGCAAGCCGTATCCGAACGCGTTCGGCGCCCCTTCGAAGACCAGCGACAATCCCGTGGCACCTTGTGCAACATCCTCCAGCGCTTGGCTTCTGGCGCGGTTGATGTCGGGATCGTCGACTCGCTGGCTGACGATCCATGGCGATTTCGGGTTTGCGCGCACGATCGGTTCCGCCGCGGTGCTGCGGTCGTAGAGCGGTTCGATACGGATGTTGTCGTCGCTGTGCGAGACCAGCCTTTCCTCGAAGGAAGCGCCTGCCAATGCCTTTTCCGCCAAGGCGAGCCATCGCTGGCGCTCGGCGTTCTCGGGTTCCACGTCCTGGATCAAGGCTCCGGCGCCCATCCGTCCTCCTCGTTTCATGCGGCCGCACCAGCCGGGAGTGGTTCAGTCTACGGTCCCCGGTCCGATATCGCAATGCAATGCGCTTCCAGAGACCGGATTCGATCCATCAGATATAGGTCAGTCCGCGTGGACGACGATTGCCAAACAGCGGCAAAATCCGCAAGCTCCAAAAACCCGATTTGAACGAATGGCCCGGATTTGGACGAATGGCCCCGATTTGGACGAATGGCATTGTCGCTGTGCAATGGCCTCACTATACCTGCGGCAAGGCCACTGGCTTTAGACATCAGTTTGCGGAGACCGTGCATATGGCTGACAACACCAGTATTTTCATCGGCGCCAGCCGCAAGCCCGACGACAGCTATCAGCGTGCCGAGCAGCTGTTGCTGCAATATGGGAATCGTCATGGCCTGGTGACGGGCGCCACCGGTACCGGCAAGACAGTCACCTTGCAGATCCTGGCCGAAGGATTTTCCAACGCCGGCGTGCCGGTGTTCTGCGCTGACATCAAGGGGGACCTGTCGGGCATCGCGATGATGGGCACGGCACAGGATTTCCTCGTCAAGCGGGCCGAACAGGTCAAGCTCGATCCTTATGACTTCCAGGAATTCCCCGTTATCTTCTGGGACTTGTTCGGCGAGCAGGGTCATCCGATCCGCGCCACGGTTTCGGAGATGGGGCCGTTGTTGCTGTCGCGTCTGATGAACCTGACCGAGGCGCAGGAAGGCATCATGAACATCGCCTTCCGCCTGGCTGACGAGGAAGGTCTGCTGCTGCTCGACATGAAGGACCTGCAGGCGCTCTTGGCCAACATCGCCGAGCGTGCCGACGAGATCGGCTCACGCTACGGCAACGTGACGAAGCCATCGGTCGGGGCGATCCAGCGCACGCTGCTGGTCCTGGAGCAGCAGGGGGCCGCAAATTTCTTCGGCGAACCGGCACTGCGTATCGCCGATATCATGCGCACCACCCGTGACGGACGCGGCGCCATCAGCGTGCTTGCCGCCGACAAGCTGATGATGAATCCGCGGCTCTACGCGACCTTCCTGCTATGGCTGATGTCGGAACTGTTCGAGGTGCTGCCGGAAGTCGGCGACCCCGACAAGCCGAAGCTGGTGTTCTTTTTCGACGAGGCGCATCTTCTGTTCGACGAAGCACCCAAGGTGCTGATCGATCGCGTCGAACAAGTGGTCCGACTGATCCGCTCGAAAGGCGTCGGCGTCTATTTCGTCACGCAGAACCCTTTGGATATCCCTGAAAAGGTTCTGGCCCAGCTCGGCAATCGCGTCCAGCACGCGCTGCGCGCCTATACGCCGCGTGAGCAGCAGGCAGTCCGGACGGCAGCCGAGACGTTCCGGCCAAATCCCGATTTTGACTGCATGACCGCCATTACTCAGCTTGCCACAGGCGAAGCGCTGGTCTCGACGCTTGAGGCCAAGGGTGTTCCGTCCATGGTGCAGCGGACGCTTATCCGCCCGCCATCCTCGCGGCTTGGACCCATAACTGCCGCTGAGCGGCAAAAGCTGATCCAGGAAAGCCCGGTCGCCGGCCAGTACGATCAGGCCGTTGATCGCGAGTCGGCTTTCGAAATGCTGCAAAAAAAGGCCAAGGACGCGCAGGATGCCGAAGAGCAGGCCCAGCAGGCCGGCAGCGGCGGCTCGCGCTGGACCATTCCGGGCTTCGGCAATGACGATCCCGCGCCGCGATCCGGTGGCAGGCGCACATCTGCACCGCGCCCGTCCAGCCGCCAGACCGTGGCCGAGGCGGCGATCAAGTCCGTGGTGCGCTCCGTCGGCTCGTCGGTCGGCCGGGCAATCGTGCGCGGGATATTGGGCAGTCTTTCCAGAGGGCGGTGAGCTTCGGATCTGAGGCAGGGGCATCCGCTTTGGCGAAATGCCCGTGGCTTGGAGCCGCATCGGATAGGCGGCATTGGGACAGCCGGTTTTGGCGGAAAGACGTTGGCCGGTTCGAGGAGGGCCCGAACCGACCTTTTCTGCGTCAGGTCGCTTCGAGCACCATGTTGAGTGGGGTCTGGGCAGCCCGCCGGACACGAGAGAACCCACCTGACCGGATCACGTCCGTCAGCCGGTTCTCTCCTGCTTGAGCTCCGAGCGCGAGGCCCGTCTCCTGTGCCAGTGATGTGGGAACGCAGATCATCGTCGAGGCCGAGTAGTACAGCCGTCCGACCGGATTGATATTTTCCTCCAGAGTATCTCCCGCCATGGGTTCGACGATCATCCAGGTGCCGCCCTCTTTTAGCGATTTGCGAATATGCACCGCCGCGGCCTTTGGGTCGCCCATATCGTGCAGGCAGTCGAAGCAGGTGATCAGATCGAAGTCGCGCCCGCCAAAATCCTGGGCCCGGCCGACCTCGAAATTCAGGTTCGTCAGTCCATGCGACCGGGCATGCGCGGTCGCGGCGGCAATCGAGGCCGGATGGAAGTCGTAACCTATGAAGCGGGAGGCGGGGAACGCCTGCGCCATCAGGATCGTCGACAGACCGTGCCCACATCCAACGTCGGCCACCGATGCCCCTGCCTTCAACGTGGCGACGACTCCGTCAAGCGCCGGTAGCCAGTCCTTCACCAGGGCATTGACATAACCCGGCCGAAACAGACGTGACACGGCGCAGAACAGACACCCTGCCTGATCGCCCCAGGCAACGCCTCGCCCGGTCTTGAAAGCCGATTCCACTTTTGGCTGGTTCTCGACCATAGCAGCCGCGGTATCGAACCCGCCAATCAGATGGACCGGGCTGTCGGGTTCGGCAAATACGAATGACTGCTCGGGCGTCAACGAAAACCGTCCATGTTCATAGTGCACGTAGCCGGACGCCGCCTGCGCCGACAGCCATTCGCGAACGTAGCGACGCGCGCATCCTGCAGCATCGGCAAGTTCGTCGGCCTTCGCAGGGCCGATTTCCTTGAGCGTTTTGTAAAGACCCAGCGCATCTCCGATCCGAACCAACGGCACGCTGACCGCACCACCAAGGTCGCCCAAAACGCGGCCTACCAATTCATTGAGCCTGGTTTCATTGAGTTGCGTCATGTCGGGTTCCTCCTGATCTTCGGACGACGGCTTGTCGCTCCGCCGATTCCGAGGATGAGACCCCCTCTGATGATGGGCATGATGCAGCAGTCCCGTGGGGGAAGTGAAAGCGAATGCAAATAGGGACAGAAGTCCCTTATTTGTGGTCTGCGAGGAACTCAATCGGGCTGGGGCGCTCGCTCTCTGTCGGACAGCGTCATCACGATTGCCTGCGATCGGCTGTGGACGCCGAGCTTGCTGAAAATCATCGACAGTTGATTGCGCACGGTCTTCACGCTCTTGCTCAAGCGCTGCGCGATCGCGCGGTTGTCCAGCCCCTGTTTGACCAGATCCAGAAGCGCCGCCTCGGCAGGTGTCAGGCCGGCCTCTCGGATTGCGCGCGGCTGCCTGGGCCGCTCATGTCCGAGGAAGGCATCGAGTTCATCCTGGAACACCTTCCAGGCTGGCTCGGTCGGCAGGAGAACATGATTCTTGCTTTCAAGCGGCAGGAAGCGCGCTCCAGGGATCGCTGCGGCAAGCTTGCAGCCTTCATCGAACGGCACGCGCATGTCCCCGCGGCTGTGCGCGATCAACGTCGGGACGCGGAGTTTCACCGCGAGGTCGAGGACGTCGATCCCCTGCATCTGCCAGAGCAGGCGGGCGGCTACGTCGGCGCTTGCCGTCACGCGCTCAAGATCGCCCCACCAGCGGTGCTGTTCTTGTGTCCCGTTGGGAATGAAAAGGTTGGTGAAGAACTGGCAGAACGCAGGATTTTCGCGTCCCCAGCCAATGCGCACGAAATTGACGAGTGTTTCGGCTTCCAACCGCTCGGCCTCGGTCTGCGCTCGAACTCTCGCACCCTGGCCGTAGGCATTCAGCAGCACCAGATGCGACACCCGCTCAGGATGCCGCAGCGCATAGGCGATGCTGAGAGCGCCGCCTTGCGAAAGACCGAGCAGAACGAAACTTGGCTGCTCGATGGTCGCCGTCACGGCGTCCAGGTCTGCGTGCCACGCTTCGATCGAGAGGTCGGCGACATGGCGATCCGACAGACCGCAACCGCGTGGATCGTAGCGCACAAACTGGTTGTGGGCCGAAAGGGCCTGGAGCCATGGCCGCCAAACCGGGCTTTCGAGATCATAATCGACATGGCTCAGCCAGTGCGCCGCCCGAACGATCACCTTGCCTTCCCCGCATGATGCGACAGCGATGCGGGTACCGTCCTCGGACGTGCAGAACCGTATGCTCTGGCTGAGTTTCATCACCACAGAATATCGCAGTGGGCCGCCACGCGACAGACCGGTCTCCGCCGATGCAGAATCGGTTCCGTTTCAGAGAGACAATCCGGTGAAGGAGCGTCGTAACCGCCGCCCCTTCGCCTGCTCAGAAGATCGAATTGGTAATCGCCTTGACCGGTCCAAGTAGCACCGAACCGTCCGGCACGCCGGCGTCGATCGGGATCGCCTGTCGGTTGGCCGTCGCCACCATGGGTTGGCTGGCGTCGCTGGTCACGACGACCGGCGTCTTCGAGGGCACGCGATCATAGAGGTCGATAATGTCCTGGTTCATCAGACGCACGCAGCCTGACGATACCGACTTGCCGATCGACCGCCATTCAGGCGAGCCGTGCAGACGATAGAGCGTGTCGACATTGCCCTGGAACAGATAGAGCGCGCGTGCGCCGAGCGGGTTCTTGAGGCCGCCGGGCATGCCGCCATTGTCGGCGCTGTAGGGCTTCAATTCCGGCTGGCGGGCTATCATTTCGTCCGGCGGCGTCCACTTTGGCCATTTCTGCTTCCACTGAACGACGGCGTCGCCGGACCATTCGAAGCCGGCGCGGCCAAGGCCGACGCCGTAGCGTATCGCCTGACCGCCTGGACGAACCAGATAAAGGAAGTGGCCGGTGGTATCGACGACTATTGTTCCCGGCTTCTGTCCCGTCGGGTCGGGAACGATCTGACGCAGGAACTGCGGATCGATCTTGTCGATGGGGATGGCCGGCAAATCGAAGCCGCCGTCGCTGACTGCCGCGTACATCGTCACATAATCGGTCAGGGTCGGTTCGACATAGGCTGGCGGCGGCGGCTCGACCGGGCCCGGCCCGGTAGTGGCGCATGCGGAAACCGCGATCGAAGCGGCGCCCAGGGCTGCGGCGTTGAGAAAGCCGCGACGGCTCAGGCGAAAAGATTCGATTTCGGTTATGGACATGGTTGCCTTCTTTAAGTCTCAAATCGCAACAAAGCGTGAATTCGCCGACAGTTCCGCAGGGTGCCTGACAACACCTGGGGCGATAGGCGGTTCCGATTCTGGCCCGAACGTGGGCAAACAAAGGCGAAGCTGTGACCGAGCCGCTACTGTGGCGCCAGAGACACAGGTCTCCTAGCTGCCGGGCACAAGGGCTTCGAGCGACGGCAGTATAAGGGCCGGTGGGAAATCCTGGTATTCTTCGGGCTGGTTGGAACGGTTGATCCACACCGTGCGAAAGCCGAATTTGGTGGCGCCTGCAATGTCCCAGCGGTTGGAGGACTGGAAGGAAACCGCGCCGGGGTAGAGGCGCCAGCCGGTGGCGACCATATCGTAGACAGCCGGATCGGTCTTGAAGCGCCGCACCCTGTCGACGGAATAGATGTCATCCAGAACCTGGTCGAGCGCGGCGGATTTGACCGCTGCCTGCAGCATTTCGGGCGAACCGTTTGACAGAATCGCCAGCCTCGCTCCCGAAGCCTTGAGCGCCTTGAGCACGGCCGGCACTTCCGGATAGCAATCCAGCCGCCAGTAGGCATCCAGCAATATCGCCTTGAGACCGGGGTCGGCCGAGGGAACCTTGCGCAAGGCGAAATCGAGCGCCTGTTCGGTCAGTTGCCAGAAATCGGCATAGGCGCCCATCAGCGTGCGCACCCAGGAATATTCGAGCTGCTTGGCGCGCCAGATCTCGGACAACAATTGGCCGTCCGGCCCGATCCGGTCTGCATGACGGCGCACGGCGGCATGCACGTCGAACAGCGTGCCATAGGCGTCGAAGACATAGGCGGCGTATTGCATGACAACAGTTTTGAGGGCAGGTGCGACAAGGTGCAAGCTTTGATTGCATTGCGCCCCGGCACTGGCCTCAACAAAACTCCATGATGCCGGTTGACGGCGCCCGCCAAAGCATCTTCCAATGGCCGTCACACGAGACCGATTGAGGCGGGACGACACGATGACACTGGCGGCTGCGGCGCAATCCGCGACATGGACTTTCGTCGATGGTGATTGGCACGAGGGCAACGTCGCCATTCTGGGGCCGCGCAGCCACGCCATGTGGCTCGGCACTAGCGTGTTCGACGGTGGCCGCTGGTTCGAAGGCGTGGCGCCGGATCTCGACCTCCATGCCGCCAGGGTGAATTCCTCGGCGATCGCGCTCGGCCTGAAGCCGAACATGAGCGCCGACAAGATCGTCGGGCTGACATGGGATGGGTTGAAGAAGTTCGACGGCAAGACGGCGGTCTATATCAGGCCGATGTACTGGGCCGAGCATGGCGGCTATATGGGCGTGCCGGCCGATCCCGCCTCGACCCGCTTCTGCCTTTGCCTCTATGAATCACCGATGATTCCGGCGACTGGCTTTTCGGTGACCGTGTCGCCGTTCCGGCGTCCGACCATCGAAACCATGCCGACCAACGCCAAGGCCGGCTGCCTTTACCCCAACAACGGTCGGGCCATTCTCGAAGCCAAGATGCGCGGCTTCGACAACGCAATGGTGCTCGACATGCTGGGCAACGTCGCCGAGACCGGAACCTCGAACATCTTCCTGGTCAAGGACGGTCACGTCTTTACGCCTGCGCCGAACGGCACCTTCCTGTCCGGCATCACCCGCTCGCGCACGATAACGCTGCTCGGCGAATATGGCTTCAGGACCACGGAAAAGACGCTGTCGGTGCGAGATTTCCTCGAAGCGGACGAAATTTTTTCGACCGGGAACCATTCCAAGGTGGTGCCGGTCACGCGTATCGAGGATCGCAATCTGCAACCCGGGCCGGTGGCCAAAAAGGCGCGCGAACTCTATTGGACTTGGGCGCATTCGACTTCCCCTGCTTGAGCGGATAAAAAGGCGACCGACGCTTCATCCGGAGTTGTCCCAATCCATTCCAGACCTATCTTACTCCGGTATCGACACCGGATTTTTCCACGAGGGAGTACTATCCATGGCCTTTGAATTGCCCGCTCTGCCTTACGACTATGAGGCCTTGCAGCCTTACATGTCGAAAGAGACGCTGGAATATCACCACGACAAGCACCACAAGGCGTATGTCGATAACGGAAACAAGCTCGCCGCCGAGGCCGGCTTGGGTGATCTGTCGGTCGAAGAGGTGGTCAAGCAGTCGTTCGGCAAGAATGCCGGCCTCTTCAACAATGCTGCCCAGCACTACAACCATATCCATTTCTGGAAGTGGATGAAGAAAGGCGGCGGCGGCAACAAGCTGCCGGGCGCCTTGCAGAAGGCAGTCGATAGCGATCTTGGTGGCTATGACAAGTTCAAGGCCGACTTCATTGCCGCCGGCACGACTCAGTTCGGTTCCGGCTGGGCCTGGGTCTCGGTCAAGGATGGCAAGCTGGCGATCTCGAAGACGCCGAACGGCGAGAACCCGCTCGTTCATGGCGCGTCGCCGATCCTTGGCGTCGATGTCTGGGAGCACTCCTATTACATCGACTATCGCAACGCCCGGCCGAAATATCTCGAGGCGTTCGTCGATAGCCTGATCAACTGGGACCATGTCCTCGAATTGTACGAAAAGGCCTGATGCATGTTGCCCAAAAGTGCGCAGCGGTTTTGGGATAACGACATGCACGAAAACAAAGACTCAAACCGCGTCGTTCGAGTCCGCTTGAACACAGCGCGTTTGATGTCCTGATCGATCGTAGAGAAGCCCCGCGCGATGAACTGCTCCCCCGAAGGTTGATGCCCAACTTTCGGGGGGCAGTTCATCGAGCGGGGCTTTTCTTTTTCTGCGTCGAGATTCCCGTAACAACAAAGGTCTGGCAAAAATCATCAGGGGGAAGGGAATTTTCCCCCTGATGCATCCGTTAACGTCCTGTCCCGAAATGCCTTCATCATGGAGCCAATTGAATGAGAAAGCTTGTTATCGCCATCTCTATGCTCGCACTCGCGGCCTCGGCGGCTTTTGCCGACCCGATCCTCGATCGGCAGGCACTGATGAAGGAACGCGGAAAGATCGTCGGCGGCCTGTCGAAAGTGGTCAAGGGCGAGGAACCCTTTGATGCGGCGGCTGTGTTGACGCAACTTCAGGCGCTGCAGGCGAATGCCGACAAATTCGATGCCGATGCGCTGTTCCCGGCCGGCAACGACACCGGCGACACCACGGCCTCGCCGAAGATCTGGGAAGACATGGCTGGCTTCAAGGCAGCGGAGGACAAATATCTCGCCGACGTCAAGGCTGCGGTCGCTGCGGCTCCCGCCGATGCCGACGCGCTGAAGGCGCAAGTCGGCGCTATCGGCTCCGATTGCGGCACCTGCCATCAAGGCTACAGAATCAAGAAGGGCTGATCACCAGCCATGGCGTGGCTGAAAAAACTTGTCGGCGCCGTCGTCATTCTGGGCGGCGTCGGCGCGGTTGCCGGGTGGGTCCTGTCGGCGCCGGTGAGGCTCGACAGGGAAACTCTGGCCAAGCTCGGTCCTGGCGACGCTGCCAAGGGCAAGCGCATCTTTTATGCCGGCGGTTGCACATCCTGCCATGCAAAGCCGGGCTCACAGGGCGACACGCGGCTTCAGCTCGTTGGGGGCCTCGAACTCAAGACGCCCTTCGGAACCTTCGTGCCGCCCAACATTTCGCAAGATCCCAAGGACGGTATCGGCGCATGGTCTGTCGAGGACCTCGCCAATGCCATGCTGAAGGGCGTGTCGCCTTCTGGTGAGCATTTTTATCCGGCGTTTCCCTATGCATCCTACGCGCGCATGAATCCGGCCGACATTGGCGATCTCTATGCCTTCTTGAAGACGTTGCCGGCCGTCGCCGGCAAGGCGCCGGGCAATTCGCTCGATTTCCCCTTCGATATCCGCCGCGGCATCGGCCTGTGGAAATTGCTCTACCTCAGCGACCAGCCGGTTGTTGCCTTCCCCGAAGGCACGCCTGATCCGGTGATATCAGGCCGCTACCTGGTCGAAGGGCCAGGCCATTGCGGCGAATGCCACACGCCGCGCGATCTTGCGGGCGGCACGAAGAAGAACGAATGGCTGGCGGGCGCCGTGGCCGCGGAAGGCAGTGGCGTCGTGCCGAACATCACATCAGGCGAGGGCGGTCTCGCCGAATGGTCGGAGGCAGATATCGCCAACTATCTCGAAACCGGCTTCACGCCCGATTTCGATTCGGTCGGCGGCGCCATGGTCGACGTCCAGCGGAACATGGCCGAACTGACGCCGCAGGACCGTGCGGCCATCGCCGCCTATCTGAAGGCGATCCCGGCGCATCCAAACGGCTATCCGGCCCGCAAGAAGACGGCGAACTAGACCGGGTCTGCGGATAACAGGTGGCGGTCGCCGAGAAAATCGAAGCCCGTTTCGAAGAAATGGTTGTAGTTGCAGGTCAGCTCTTCGCCAGGCGCGATGTCGCGCAGCGCAAAGCTCTCCTCGGGTGAGGAGACGTCGCAGTTCGGCTCGTCGGCATGGTTCATATAGCGCGCGTCGTCGGCTTCGAAGACGATGTAGTTCGGATCGCGGCGGTCGGGATAGGAGTAGCGATCGAGATAGCTCTTCACCGGGCCGGCCACGCGCTCATAAGTCTCGACCTCGATGAGCCGATCGAACCTTGGGTCCAGCTTCCAGATCAGAGTGCCGCGAGGAATGTGGTTCTTGGCAAAGACGCCGATTCCCTGGATAGGCGATTTGTCGAGATAGACGTCGACGAGCAGCATAATGGACCTTTACGCGATTGGAGGCTGTCAGGCCGGGAAAAGCCGCGCACTGGGTAGCGCGCGGTCACCGCAATTGCGAGTGAAAATGAGCAACGGGAACTTCAAAAAGTCCTGATCAACCAGCCCTCCGGAAAGGGCGCGTCGATCATCGTCTGGAGTCAGCGTTGCTGCAGCGCCAGACGGACGCCCAAAGCGCAGTAGATGCCGCCGACAACTTTGCCCTGCCATCGTAACACTGACGGATTTCGGCGCAGGAGCGTGCCGAGCCGGCCAGCGCTCACGGCAAAGACGACCGTGCTGAAAAGGCCCAGTACGACGAAGATGACCCCCAACGCGGCCATCTGAAGCATCACCGTTCCGTTTTCAGGCCGCACGAACTGAGGCAGGAAGGCGAGGAAGAACAGAGCGGTTTTGGGGTTGAGCACTTCGGTCAGGACAGCCTGTCGAAACGCCTTGCCGGCAGAGATCGCAAGCGCGCCGGCAGCCGGATTGGCCGGTGTTTTCTCCATGATCGCGCGAATGCCGAGATAGATCAGGTAGGCCGCGCCGATGTACTTTATGACGATGAACAGCGTCGCCGACGCGGCGATGACCGCCGATATGCCGATCATCGCCATGACGGTGTGAAAGACATCGCCGGCAGCGATCCCGGCGCCCGTCGCGATGCCGACCTTGGTTCCGGAACTCGTTGCCCGGGCGATCGTCAGCAGGGTGGCGGGGCCTGGAATGAAGACGAAGCCGAAAACGACCGCGATGTAAGCGATCAGAGTGGTGAGGTCGATCATTTGTTGGTTGCTCCCGTAGGCTGCGCCTTGCCCATCACTTTCAGCGCGAAGGAATAGGTGTAGGCGATCTCTTCCAGCCGCGAAAACCGGCCGGAAGCGCCGGCATGGCCCGAATCCATGTTGATCTTGAACAGAACCGGATTGTCCCCGCTCTTGCGATCACGCAGGCGGGCCACCCATTTGGCCGGTTCCCAGTAGGTGACGCGCGGATCGGTGAGACCGGCCAGCGCCAGGATCGGCGGATAGTCGTGATCAGCGACATTGTCATAGGGCGAGTAGGCGGCAATGGTCCGGTAGTCGTCGGCGGACGCGATCGGATTGCCCCATTCGGGCCATTCCGGCGGCGTCAGCGGCAGGGTCGCATCGAGCATGGTGGTGAGCACATCGACGAAGGGAACCTCGGCGACAATGCCGCCAAAACAATCCGGCGCCATGTTGGCGACGGCACCCATCAGCATGCCGCCGGCCGAACCGCCCTGCGCGACGATACGGTCATGCGCCGTGTAACGCTCCGTGACCAGATGGCGCGCGACGGCGATGAAATCGGTGAACGTGTTCATCTTGTTCTCCCGCTTGCCCTCATCGTACCAGCCATAGCCCTTGTCCTTGCCGCCGCGAACGTGAGCGATGGCGAAGACGAAGCCACGGTCGACCAGCGAGAACCAGTTGGTGTTGAAGGCGGCCGGCACGGTGATGCCATAGGAGCCGTAGCCATAAAGCAGGCAAGGTGCGGATCCATCCAGCGGCGTGTCGCGATGATGCAAAAGCGAGATCGGCACCAGTTCGCCGTCGCTGGCCGGCGCCATCAGGCGCCGCGTGACATAGTGGTCCGCATCATGGCCGGACGGCACTTCCTGGGTCTTCAGCAGCACCCGCTCGCGGGTGCGCATATTGTAGTCGAACACCTGCGCCGGCGTCGTCATCGACGAGTAGGAAAAGCGCATGATCTCGGTGTCGTACTCATAAGAACCCGACAGTCCGAGCGAGAAGGCCTCCTCGTCGAGGGACAGAAGATGCTCCTCGCCGCTGATCCGGTCGCGCACGACGATGCGCGGCAGGCCTTCCTTGCGTTCGAGCCGGACCATGTGGTCCCTGAAGCCGATCACCGACAGGATCAGCCGACCGGGCTCATGCGGCACCAGTTCCTGCCAGTTGGCGCGCACGGGATCGCCCGCCGGTGCCGTCATGATCTTGAAGTCCTTGGCGCCGTCGGCATTGGTCAGGATGAAGAAGATATCGCCGCCTTCTTCCAACTCGTACTGAAGGCCAATCTCGCGCGGCGACACCAGTTTCGGCTCGGCAAACGGATCGTCGGCGCGCATCAGGCGGTATTCCGAGGTCTCGTGATCGTTGATGCCGATCATGATCCACTCGTTGTTGCGGGTGCCGTCGACATTCATGAAGAAGCCGGGATCGGTTTCCTCATAGATCAGCCGGTCGCTTTGCGGGCTGTCGCCAAGCGCATGGAACAGCACCTTCGACGGGCGGTGGTTGGGATCGAGACGTGTATAGAAGAAGCCGTCATTGCCAGCGTTCCAGACACCTGAACCGCCGGTGTCGGGGATCTGGTCCGCAAGCTCCCTGCCGTCGGCAAGGTCACGCACGCGAAGCGTGTAGAATTCGGAGCCCTTGTCGTCGAATGCCCAAAGCAGCCTTGCGTGGTCGGCCGAATGGTCGACGCCGCCAAGACGGAAATAGGCCTTGCCCGCGGCCTCCGCGTCGCCATCGAGCAGGATATGCTCGGCGCCGCCGTCGCGTGGCATGCGGAAATAGCGCGGCTGCTCGCCACCAAGCTTGAAGGACGAGCCATAGGCATAGGGTCCGTCCTTCATCGGCACGGAAGAATCGTCTTCCTTGATACGGCCCTTCATCTCCTTGAAAAGCTGCTTCTGCAGTTCGGCCGTGTCGGCCATCAGCTTCGACTGGTACGCGTTCTCCGCCTCGAGTTCTGCGCGGATTCCCGCATCGAGCAATGACGGGTCGCGGAACATCTCCTGCCAGTTGCCGGCCCGCAGCCAGGCATAGTCGTCGGTTCGCGTGATGCCGTGATGCGTGTCGGAAACCGGCCGCTTCTCGGGCGTAGGCGGGCTGACGATCGGAAATATGGATGTCTTGGTCATTGCGTCTCGCTTTGCCAGTATCTTGAATGGGCCAGTATCTTGAATAGGCCAGTATCTTGAATGGACCATCTCAAATGGAGAATATCTTGAACGGCGAATGAACACGCCGCTCAGGGCAGGTTCAAGAGCCACAGCGTATGGGTTGTGTCGGCTCCAGGAGATGAGCCGGGAGGAGAGATGATGACTATTTGGTCTCGGACTGCTGCGGCTTTCGCCGTTGCTTCACTAACTCTGGCCTTTGCCGGCCAGTCTCATGCGACCGTATTCGCGGCTTGGCAAGTGGCCAATGTGCCGTTCGGCGATACGCTCAATGTACGCAAATACCCTTCGGGCACATCCCAGAAGCAGGCGGGATATCCGAACGGGACCGTTCTGCAGATGACCGGGCGATGCACCGGCGGAATAAACCTGCTCGACATCGCCAACCAGCCGGCATGGAAACAGGAACAGAAGATTCGCTATCGCTGGTGCGAAGTCTGGCATGATCCGGCCCAGAACGGCAATTTCATCACCGGCTGGGCCTATGGCAAATACATCACCCCGCATTGATTGACGCGGCAGCAATCAGCCGATCGGTTGGATGACAGGCATGCATGATTGCTTGCGTATGACCACGGCAACCTACGGTTTTGTGGATAAATGTGAACAACCAATATTGCTCGGGCGATAGCCAAGCAAGATCAAACATTAAAACCCGTGTCGTGAGTTGCCACGAATGTAACGGCGATCTGACGTTACGTCAGCCGCCGCCGGCGGGAGCGCGAAATATCGATAAATTACACAATGCACGAAAGATTGAAGCTGATCGTGGAATAATTGATCAATATCGTTCAATATAGCGTAAGGGCCGAATTGACTTACTTGGTCTGCGCGCTCATTGATGTGCCCGCGACACGAATCGTAGAAACTCTACCTGCACAAAATTCGTGCGATGCCCTGCTTGTAAAAAAGGGCGCAGATCGATGTAACTCTTGTTGGGGCCCGAAGACCATGGATATTGTCGAAACACCTTCCAGAAACAGCGATGCGCTGATCGAATTGACCGCCGATGTGGTGGCCGCCTATGTCAGCAACAATCCCGTGCCGGTCGGCGAATTGCCGAACCTGATATCCGATGTCCATGCTGCGCTCGGGCGTGTGGGCGGAACCGCCGAACAGCCGCCTGCCGACAAGCAGAAGCCGGCGGTCAACCCGAAGCGGTCGGTTCATGACGACTACATCGTCTGCCTTGAAGACGGCAAGAAGTTCAAGTCGCTGAAGCGTCATTTGATGACCCACTATGACCTGACACCGGATCAGTATCGCGAAAAGTGGAACCTTGACCCGACCTATCCGATGGTTGCACCCAACTATGCGGCTGCCCGGTCACAGCTTGCCAAGAAGATGGGCCTCGGCCGCAAGCGCAAAGCGCGGTAATCGCTGCCAGAGCAATTCCAGGAAAAATGTGAAACGGTTTTCCCGGGAAAGCGCATAGAGCTTTCCCTTGGGAATTGCGTTAAAATAAGCCAGATCGGATCGACATCAACGGCGCCTTCGGGCGCCGTTTGATTTTTGCGCGCCGCGACGCGCGGATCGGGTATGGAGGTGTCAGGCGGTCTGCTTGAGCGCTGCCTCGGCGTCGCGCTTGATGCGCTTGACCATCGAGCGAAGGCCGTTGGCGCGCTGCGGCGACAGATGTTCGTCGAGGCCGAGTTCTTTCAATGTCGCTTCCGCATCGGTCTGCTGGATTTCGCTGGCGGTCCTGCCGGAAAACAGCGCCAGCATGATCGCAACCAGTCCACGCACGATGTGAGCGTCCGAATCGCCGGTGAAGGTGACGATCGGGTCGGTCCCGGCTCCGCGTTCGGTGGTCAGCCAGACCTGGCTCACGCATCCCGGCACCTTGTTGGCGGCGCTGCGCTGCTCGTCGGGAAATGGCGGCAGCGCCTCGCCGAGTTCGATGACATAGCGATAGCGGTCTTCCCATTCCTCGAGGAACGAAAAATCGTCGCGGATCGTCTGGATCGTGGTGGTCATGGCCCGGATATAGTCACGCGGCGGCGCCGCGTCACGGAAAAAACAAGGACACCGCGGGCGTCGAGAGGGCAGACAGCCCGCGGTGCGCCGTCGAAACGGCTTAATTCTGAGGCGGCAGGTTGACGGTCTCGGGCAAGACGATTTCTTCGGGCAGGCTGCCGGTCATCGTGGATGTGTCGGGGCTGGCGGCGGACTTGTCGTCCATTATCGCTGCCGCGATCTTGGCGGTCTCCTTGGCGCGGGCGGTGATGGTGTGCATTGCCGACTTGCCGGTCTCGCAGACATCGGGCTTGCGTTCGCAAATGCCGGCGATATCGCCAACCGCTTCGCGTGCCGCAAACAAGGCCTGGATCGGCCCGACGCTTTCGCGGCCCGATTCATCGGGGCCGACAGTCAGCGGCAGCGCCAGCAGCACCAGCGAAAACCAGAAAGCCATTCTTATGAGGAAGACCATGCCCTTGCCCTCTCGTCGTGACCGGATCATGCATCCATATGGCATGACCTCTTTTGTAGGCAGGATCTTGGCACACAGGCGCAAAGGACGGCTTGCAGGCAAAGAGAGAATTTTCCTCAAATTTTAGGCAAATTCGAGACGAAGCGTTCTGCAATCGTTTTGTCTCAATTGCCAGTGATTTTCCTTAACAACAAATAACCATATATCCCCATGATTTTCCTGTATTTTTCTTGGAATGTGGAAGTCCGAGTGCCGTGTGCGTCTGTCAGATAGGTGCCGTCGCCGGATAACTCTCCGTTTACTATGGCTGCATTTGCCCGTGCTTTCGGCGGCCGGCATCCCGATATTTGCCGCAGGCCAGGGCCTTGGTCGGCCCTGCCTTATCCATTCCTTAAACGCTGGATGCGAGTTTCAAAGCCAACCAGAACCATCTGCAAAGCAGAGCTGTCCACGACAAGTGCGAGTGCGTTGAGTTGAGTTCAATCAAGGCCAGATACGTTGAATTGCCTGGCGCGATTTCTGCCGGTTGCGAACGTATGGTCCATCCGTCCATCCTTGGGCGGAGCGACCGCGAGCGCCAGCGCCGTTTCATCGGCGTCATGCTCGCCGCTCCTTTCTTTGCCGCCGGCGCCGCGGTCACGCTGGTCACTTCAGGCATGGGCGTTGCCGTCACCATGGCCGCCATCTTCGCCGCCTTTGGCCTGTGCTGGTTCGTCGCCTTGCTGGTGGCGGCGACCGGCAAGATGGCGATGGCGAGTCGGGTCGCCCTGGTGCTGGCCGGCATTTCGCTCGGCAGTCTCATTGCCGCCGCGGGCGGGTTGGGTTCGCCTGTCGCCATGCTTGTCTTGGCGCTGCCTTTCGAAGCCTGGTGGATCGGCGGCTCGCGACGTGCAGCACTGTGGGGAGCCGTGTCGGCCGCTGTCGCCATCCTGGCTCAGCCTTTGGCTGGAACCGTATTTCCTTTCGCAGGAGCGCAGATCGCGGCGTGGCACTGGCTGGTGCCGTTGGTGTGGGCGCTGACACTGATGCCGCGTGCATCGGCGTTTCAAAACACCGCCGACGCGGCTGTGGTCGACACTGCCGACCGGCTCGAAGACATCATCGATGCGGTGGTCTTGCGCGTTGCCCGTCATGGCGAGGTACTGGACGCGTCGCCAAAGGCCCGCACGCTTTTGAAACTGCCGCCCGAACTGCTGTCCGGAAACGGCCTCTTCGATCGCGTCCATCTGTCGGATCGCGTTTCCTATCTCAGCGCGATGGCCGACATGCGCGACGGTGCGCTGTCGCGCCGGCTCGAATTGCGCATCCGGCTGCCTCAGAACGGCAATAGCCTGACGGCCGACAATTACCGGCCGTTCTCGCTTGATCTGGTGCGTGGTGAGGAACAGGGTGGCGTCTTTACGCTCGTCCTGCGCGAGAATGACGAGATCAGCCGGTTGCGCGAGGATCTCGCGGCGGCCAATGAGGCGGCCGCATCCGCCGAGGTGGCGAAGGGGCGCTTCCTGGCGGTGGTCAGCCACGAACTGCGCACGCCGTTGAATGCCATCATCGGCTTCTCGGATATGCTGCTGCACGAGATGTTCGGCGCCTTCAAGGATCCGCGCCAGAAGGAATATGTCGGCTTGGTACGGGATTCGGGCCAGCATCTGCTCGCCGTCGTAACCTCGATACTCGACGTGTCCAGGATTGAATCGGGCGTTTACGCGACCGAACCCGAGCCGTTCCGGTTCGCGGAAGCGGTCGACATGTGCCAGTCGATGATGCAACTGCAGGCGCAGGCCAAGAACATCGATCTGCGGGCGCAGATCGCGCCGGACGCCGGCGACATCAATGCCGATCAGCGCGCCGTGCAGCAGATGCTCATCAACCTGGTCTCCAACGCGATCAAGTTCACCCCCGACGGCGGCGACGTCGTCGTCGGTGCCAAGCGGATCGGTTCGCGCCTGCATTTCTGGGTCAGGGACACCGGCATCGGCATCGCCGAGGAGGATTTCGCCAATCTCGGCAAGCCCTTCATGCAGATCCAGAACGACTATACCCGCCGTTTCGAGGGGACTGGTCTTGGCCTTTCACTTGTCAAGGGTCTGGTGGCGCTCCACGAAGGCACGATGTCCATCGAAAGCATGCCGGGCGAGGGCACCACGGTGACCATCAGCCTGCCGGTGAACGGACCGAAGGGACATCAGGCGGAGAAGGCCGGCGTGCTGACCATGCCTGTAGCGATGGCGAAAGGGGACAGAGATGGCTCGCTCCGCAAAACCGGCTAAGGCGGTCAAGCGCCGCAGCAATGCCTTTCAGGACGGCGCTGTTGCCGTCGGCGGCATGATCTCGCGCAATCCTGTCCTGGTGGGCGGCTCGACGGCATTCCTGGTGACGCTGTTCTACGTCTCCGCAAATGCCTTGTGGTACCAGCCTTTCCCGCATGCCGGCGCATTCTTCGCGACCCGCAGCATTGCGGGCTTTCCGCACGCGGCGCCCGACGAGCCGGAAACGACGTTCAACATCGTGCGGCCATCCGGCGCGCCGGCACCGATCAAGGGCGATCCGGTTGTCGAGCAGGTGCAAGGCATATTGAAGGATCTTGATTTCTATTCGGGAACGGTCGACGGCATTTCCGGACCCAACACCCGCAAGGCCATCCAGGACTATCAGCAGAAGGTCGGGCTCAACGCGTCCGGCGAGATCGACGCGCTTCTGCTCGATCAACTGGGCGCGACGCCGAAAACCGCTTCCGTCGTACCCAGGCCGCAGCCGCGCCCGGATATGCCGGCCGCCGTTCCGGTGTCTTTGCAGACAGGTTCAGGACAGACAAATTCCGGGCAGGCGGATGCCGAGACGCAAGCGCCCGATGCCCGCATCGTCAAGATCCAGGCCGGGCTCAAGGCGTTCGGCAATGACGACATGCAGCTGGATGGTGTCGTCGGCGCGCGCACCAAGGCGGCGATCAAGGAATTCCAGTCGCTGTTCGGGCTGCCGCAGACCGGCGAGCCCGATGAGATCGTCTACGTCAAGATGCGCGAGATCGGCCTGACCAACTGACGGCTGAAACGACGGCTCGCCCAGCGGCGGAAATATCGATAGAGAACCGGCAGTTTCGGGAGCTCTCTCATGCGCGTCACATCGGATCTGTGGGTCTCGGCCCTGTTGCGCCGGGTTTTCGGCGCCGGGGGATTTGCCGCCGTGGTCAAGCGCGGCGCGACCGAGGCCGGCGCTGTGTTCGTCCTGGCGCGGGGCAGGCTGGGCGAGGTTGCCCTGTTCGGGCCGGCGCCGCAGACAAGCTATGATTCGGCCAAGCCCGACGACCGGTTTTTCACTCAGCTCGGAACCGGCGAGGATGCCACAGTGCTCGACGCCAGGCTGGAAAGGGAGAAAAAATTCGATCCCGATATCTGGGTGGTCGAGATCGAGGCCGGCACCGTGCCCGTCGAGGAGCTTATTTCCGTGAAGACGCCCTGAGGCCGGACGAAGCCGCCGCATCGTCGCTGTTCGAGGCGGTGCGTGTATCGCCGTTGGCAGGTGCTGCGCCGCGAACCACCCTTGAAAGGGCTTCCGCCCGCCACGACCGCATCTTGTCCTGGGCCGCTTCACGATGCAGCAGCCGGTAACGGTCGAGGAAGGTGCGGATAGCCTGCGGATGCGGGAACTGGTTGGGATAGACGGCAACCGTGATCAGGAAGGCCCTGTCTTCGCTGAGGTCGAGCGAGCGCAAGGCGGCAAGCAGCGAGGCATAATTCTGGTTGGCGGTGAGCGATCGCGCGATCTCGAAATCGATATCGAGTGCATCGGCGAGCGCGGTCTGGAAGAACGCGGCGTTTCCCGTCAGCGCTGTCTCGCGCAATTTCACATAGATGTCGGCGCCCTTGAAAGGATCGGCGTTCGTCGCTGCCGCCTCGTCGCCCGTGCGCATCATCGAGCGCAGCCTGCGCCGTGCATTCTCAGCCGCGATGCCGAGTGCCTGTTCCCGGGCGGGCTCGTCAGAGGCGGTTTCCGTGCTCGCTGGCGCGATCTTGTCTGCCGCGGCGGCATTCGGATCCGGTTGCGGCGCGCGCACCAGGGTTGGCCTCTCGAGGGCCCTGATCAGATCAGCGATGGTCGGGTTCAAGCCCTTGCGGCGCGCGATGGCACGCGCATGCGGCAGGCCATGTCGCCCGATCAGCGCGATGAGATCGATGTCGCTGACGGCGCGTGAGCGGATGAGCAGCGGCGCGGCAATGTCGACCGGTTCCTCGCAAAGACGGCGCACCAGGGCGGCGGGGGCGTATTCGCATTCGGAAAGGGCGGCTGCCACGTAACGGCGAGATTCGACGGACACGTCATTGAACAGCGGCAGCGTCAGGTCTTCGAGTTGACCGATCTCGCGGCGTGAAGGGCGGGTGAGCGAGCAGAACGCCGACACCGCGGCGCGGAACAGCCTTTCGGCCTTTCCCGAGTCTTTTCGCACCGCGATTTGCCTGAAGTCCGAAGATGACACGAAGGATACGCCCGTACTCGACACAACCTTGACGACGCTCGACCGGGACCGTGCCGGTTCCGAGAGTGCCAAGAACAAAGTTCAAGTTAGCGACGATCCGTTAGCGTTCCGTTAACCCTCTGCCGGCCTTAATGACATTTGGAGGCGTTGCGTTGTGCTCCGGGGAAACCGAGAGGAATGCGCGAACCATGGGCATGGTACTGTCTTTCGTGCCGCGTACGGCACCAAACACCAGAGTAAAGCAAACCGCCGAAATGCCGGCGGCGGTGATCATCTTTCCCGGCATCCGCTACGAGCGGCCGCATGCCGGCGAAGTGCGGCCGGTCGATCCCGACAAGCCGGGTTCGCCAGGACCAAAACCGGCCCCGCACCACTGAGTTTCGGCGGCCACGGACCTTTGGTCCGGGGTCATGTCTAGTGCATGTCGCCCAAAAGTGACCTCGGTTTTGGGAGAACGACATGCATAAAAACAAAGATCCAAAGCGGGTCGTCTGAATCCGTTCAGACGCGACACGCTTTAGAAGTCCTGCAACTCGCAGGAACTCTGTTCGAAGAAGCGCGACACGATCGGCTTCCAGCTGCTGTCGGGCACGAAGGCGCGGATGACGAAGATGCCTTCCTCGATCGGCGCTTCGACGAAGATCGCTCCTTGAAGATCCTCGGGAAGATCCTTGCGCACGTCGATCATCTGCGCCGGCGTCAGCACGACGGCATCCAGAACGCCGCCGGTCGCTGTGTGGTCGTTGAAGGAATAGATGTTGTGGCCGCTGCGGTCATAGACCGACACCGACCAGAACGGGACATGCCCAGGTGCCTTGACGCGGACCATGCCTTCGCCCAGATCGAACCGGCAGGCCGTCGCGTAAAACAGCGGGTCGACGGATTTCACCACGGGCGCGCCACCGGCCTCGGCATCGAGCCGCGTCATCTTGTAGAGATCCGACGCCATGGACAGCCGCGACCAGGCATCGCGTTCGGAAAACTCGGGCACCAGCAGCAGCACGGCGATGTGCACGATGCCGGCGCCGAGCAGACCGAGCAGGACGGCATGCAGAAGTCCGCGCATCGCAGCGTAAAAACTACGCATTGCAGCCGACCTTGACGATATGCGGCAGCGAGACGTCCGACAGGCCGGTGCTGCTGGCGATTGGCGTGTCGTAGAAGGTCAGCACGAAATACATCCTGCCGAAGCCGTCTGTCAGCAGCCAATTGCCCGGCATCGGGTGATGGCCGGCTGAAATGATCACCGAATTGTCGGGCTGGCGCACCACCCCGTAGGATTGCAGCGCCGCCAGCCGGGGTTTGCCGGTTTCGACCACGCCGAGCGACTGGTCGGCGGCATAAAGCGTCCAGAACCGTGCCGTCGGAAAATCACCCTCGATTGTGTAGGTGCATTCGCGCTTGAGCTCGGCGCCGGCCGCGTCTCGCTCGGCGACGAAGGACAGCCCCTCGGCGCGGCCGAGCGCAAGCACACCCTCGCGCGCCACGCGGGCCTTGGAATAGGGATCGGCGGCCGGTGTGCCGATATCGGGAAAGGCCGTCCATTGGCCGATCCTGATGGCGCCGACCCCATCCTGGATTTTCAGCGCATACCAGACGCTGCCGCCACCGCCGACGATGGCTATGGCAAGCGAAAGCAGCGTCAGGAAGGCAGTTTTGAGCATGAGGGGCCGGGAACACGAAGAGTTGCCGCTCGGGGATATCGCGGCGTGGGGCCTTGTGGCAAGCGGGCCGACGTAGAATTGCAGACGGCTCTCCCTTCTCCCCTTGCGGGAGAAGGTGGCCGAGCGAAGCTCGGTCGGATGAGGGGTGTTCCAGCTTGGCAATGGCGGTGATCCGGCCATCACCCCTCAACTGTCTCGGCGCCAATCACAGCGCCGACAGCGTCTCCGGCAGTTGCGGCGTACTGAGGACGGGCGCCGACTGGAACAGCGTGGTCATGTCCCGCAGCGTCTGGGTCGTGCGGCTGGACAGCACCGGCGGCCGTTCGGCGGCTGCATCGGCCGCCGCCTGATCGTCGCTCTTCTTCTGTGCTTCCTCGGCCTTGGCAGCGATCTCCTCATCGACGAAGGGCTTGTCGATGCCAGGGATCGGCTTGAGGTCGATGTTCTGGTGCGCGTAGACCATCAGTCGCTGCCACACCATCGCCGGCAGTGAGCCACCGGTCATGTTCTTGGTCGGCGTGAAGTCGTCATTGCCCATCCATACCGCCGCCGTGTAGTTGCCGGTGAAGCCGACAAACCAGGCGTCGCGGTAGGACTGCGTGGTGCCTGTCTTGCCGGCGACGACGATGTTGGGAAGTTGGGCTCGCCGCGCCGTACCCATCACCGGCACTGCGGCCAGCATGGTGTTCATCGATTTGAGCGCCTGCTCGGACAGCACCCGGTGTGGCGGCGGCGCGTCCTTGGCGAAATCATAGACCACCTCGCCGGTGCGGGTGACGAGTTGGCTGATGCCGTGCCGGGATCCGACGAAGCCGTTGTCGGCGAACACGCTGTAGCCCGTCGCCTGGTCCATCACCGTCATGCTCGAGGTGCCGAGCACCATCGTCTTATGTGCTTCGATCGGCGATTCCACGCCCATCGCCTCGGCCATGGCCTTGATCGGGCCGATGCCGAGATGATCCTTGGCCAGCCGCACCGGCACGGTGTTGATCGACTTGGCCATTGCCATGATCAACGTGACGTTGCCGGCCGATCCGCCGTTGTAATTGTGCGGCGACCAGCTGCCCCAGCTGATCGGGCCGCCGGAAATGATGGAGTTGGGGGTGAAGCCGTGTTCCATCGCGGTTGCGTAGACATAGGGCTTGAATGACGAGCCGGTCTGGCGCAGCGCCTTGGTGGCGCGGTTGAACTGGCTGGCACCATAGTCGCGGCCGCCGACGATGGCGCGCACGGCGCCGTTGGTCTCGATGACGACGACGGCACCTTCGGTGACGTTGTACTCCTTGCCGAACTGGCGCAGGTGGAACTCCACCGATTCTTCCGCCGCCTTCTGGATGTTGGCGTCAAAGGTGGTGTGGGCGAGAAGCGAGTGCTGGCCAGGTTTGGCGATCTTCTTGACCTCGTCGAACGCCCAGTCGAGATAATAGTCAGGGCTTTTCTGTTCGCCGCGGTCGACGACATCGGCCGGATGCAGCCTGGCCTGCAGAACCTGGCCTTCGGTCATGAAACCGGCATCCACAAGGTTGGACAGCACCACATTGGCGCGCGCGCGCGCCGCCGGCAGGTTGATGTGCGGCGCATATTTGGTCGGCGCCTTGAACAGGCCGGCCAGCATCGCCGCCTCGGCCAGGTTCAGGTCCTTGACGCTCTTGCCGAAATAGAAGTCGGCGGCAGCCTCGATGCCGAACGTGCCGCCGCCCATATAGGCGCGGTCGAGATAGAGCTGCAGGATCTCCTTCTTCGACAGATTGGCCTCGAGCCACAGCGACAGGAAGGCTTCCTTGATCTTGCGCTCCAGCGTGCGCTCATTGGTGAGGAACAGGTTCTTGGCCAACTGCTGGGTGATGCTCGATCCGCCCTGGACGACGGAGTTCGCCCGCACATTCTCGAAGATCGCGCGCGACAGGCCGAGCACATCGATGCCGTAGTGATCGAAGAAGCGACGGTCCTCGGTGGCAAGCACCGCCTTGATGACGTGATCGGGCATCTCGTCGACCGGCACGGAATCGCGCTGGATGATGCCGCGCTGGCCGATCTCGTTGCCATAGCGGTCAAGGAAGGTGACGGCGAAGTCGCCCTGGGCGCGCCAGTCGCCAGCCGTGTCCTGGAAAGCCGGAATGGCCAGCGCCAGCATCACCACGATGCCGACGGCGCCGAGCGTGAAACCTTCGCTCAACAGTTCGATGATGCCACGGCGCCAGCCGTTGACGCGGAAGCGCCGCGAGAAGATCGTCGCTGATTCCCAGAACTGGCGCGCCTTGAAGCCGATCTCATAGAGCGAGGAATCGATCCACGCATCGAGCGCCAGCAGCCGGGCGGCGATCGGACCTCTTCTCTTGCGCGGTTCGGGACTGGCCATTCGGAATCCGGCTAGCAATTGCACGACCTGAGAACCGCAAACCGGCAATTTCAGGGCGATGCATTCCGGGAGACTATTCCTCCATTTTTCCAGCACTCACAAGGGCGGCGAAGACACAGTATTGGGTTTGTTGCTGATGGGCCGGCCCAAGAATACAGCCCGGCGCCAACAGCATGTGCCCGCGCCTCCAGCGGAGGCGTGAGCTTTTTCACTGCAGCACGGCGCGCCTCATGCGGCTCGCAAGCTTTCTTTCGGACGCAAATTCTGGTTCATGCGGAACAGGTTCAGCGGGTCGTAGCGCTGCTTGATTTCCAGAAGCCGTCGATGATTGCCACCATAGGCCGCTTCGACCCGGTCGACCTCGTCCTCCGGCATGAAGTTCACGTAGGCGGTGCCGGCGGCATAAGGTTTGGCCGCCTCGTAGATTGAACGAGCCCAGTCGGTGCAAGCCTTGTCCATCGTGGGTTCGCGCCAGCGGGCGTGAACGTTCATGACGAAATGCGAACTGCGCTGTGGGAACGCCGTTGCGTCCGCCTTGACGCGACCTGCCGCGCCGCCGACATGGCCGATAAATATCTCGCATTCGGGTCCCGGCAGCTTGGCTATTGCCCCCCTGACGACCGCAGCCGCCTCCTCGGAAAACTCGGTGAAGTCATGGCTCTTCCAGTAGTTGCGGGCGCCGGGCGTGAGCAGTGGGTCGAATGCCTGCTGCCAGCCGGTGAACGGGCTGGGGCCCACGACATCGGCAATCGGCGTGCCGATGGCTCGAAGCTTTTGCGTCGCCTTTTCACCTGCCTCGATGTCGCCGCAATAGCACATGGCCAGAACCAGAACCTCCTTGCCATGCCATTCCGCGGGCAGGAAGGGCAGCGGCGGCGCCTGCCGCATGACTACCCAGCAGGTCAACTCGTCAGGAGCGGTTTCGAGCGCCTTGCGATACTCCCGCAGCACCTTTTCGGCATCGGCGAAGGGATGGACGACAAGCCCTGCCAGCACTTGCGGTCCAAACTCATGGAGATGGAACTCGAATGCCGTGACGACGCCGAAATTGCCGCCGCCGCCGCGCAGCGCCCAGAACAAATCGGGATTTTCAGTCTGGCTGGCCCGGAGCAGTTTGCCATCGGCGGTGACCACATCGGCCGAGGCAAGATTGTCGATGGTCAGCCCGAATTTGCGGGTGATCCAGCCGAAGCCGCCACCCAGCGTCAGGCCGGATATGCCGGTGGTCGAGTTGATGCCGGTCGGTACCACCAGCCCGAAGGCCTGCGTTTCCTTGTCGACATCGGCAAGCGTCGCGCCAGGCCCGACCCATGCCCGCCGCGCAGCGACATCGACCCGCACCGATTTCATCAATGACAGATCAATCATCAGGCCACCATCGCAGACCGCACTTCCGGCAATGTTGTGGCCGCCGCCGCGCACCGAGACGAGAAGCCTGTTCTCCCTGGCGAAATTCACGGCACTGATGACATCGGAAGCTCCGACGCAGCACACGATCAGCCCGGGCAGCCGGTCGACCGTGGCATTCCAGACGGTCCGTGCTTCGTCATACGCGGCATCGCCTTCGCTCAGCATTTTGCCGCGCAATTGTGCCGAAAACGCTTCCAGGGCTGCGGCGTCGACTGTCGTTTTGCCGCGTTCAAGCGTGGTGAGGCTCATGGTGTTCATGCTTTCCTCCCGATTTGCAGATGAGCTGTCCTCTCCCAAAAGACGTTTTTACTGTGCGCTTATATTAGCTATCGCGCAAGTTTCGCATCGGGCAGCGTTGCGACTCGCAAGCGGGGCACACGGTGCCGCCAGCCGGCGATCTCAGCCGTTTTGCGCGCGCGACCTTGCACCCTCGGCCGCCAGGATGCCGATCATGCTGATGCGAATGTGAGCGAAGCAGCGTAGCGCTATCCCACTCCTCAGGCCGGTTCACGCTTCAGCGCCTGCGCCATGCAGTGGATGCCGCCGCCGGTCTTCGAGATCTCGCTCATGTCGACGGCCGCGACCTCGAAGCCGCGCGCCTTGAGCTGACCGATCAGCGCCTGGCTGGAGGTCGGCGCGATCACCCGGTCCCTGCCCAGCGACATGAAGTTGCAGCCGAGCGCCATCGTATCCTGGAACGGCACGTCGATGATCTCGTGGCCCTTGCCCTTCAACCAGTCGACAATGCCGGGTTCGGTGCAGGCGAGGCAGACAGCGGTCAGTTTCTCGGCGATAGGCACCACCATCAGGTCGATATGAACATAATACTCGTCGATGAAGGCGATGCGGGTTTCCCAACCTTCCTTGTCGAACCATGCCTGCACCTGGCGTGCGCCTTCTTCCTGCGTACGCGCGCCGCCGCAGCCGATCAGCACGACGCCGTCCTCGATGACGTTGAAGTCGCCGCCCTCGAACGTGCCCGCGGTGACCATGTCGTAGATCGGGATGCCGAGCTTTTCGTAGGTGCGGATCGCGGCATAGTTCTCGCCGCGCCGCCACCAGTTGGCCATGGCGGTGATGAAGGCGCCGTAAGGCGTCATGACGCTGGAATCGCGGGAATAGACCTGCATCGGCAGCTCAGGCGTCGGCTCGTGCCAGTGGATGTTGACGCCGAAATGCTCGTAGGCGGCAACCAGGTCCTTGTGCTGGGCCTGGGCGATCTGGACGTTGCAGGGCGCCTCGCGCAGATGCTTTCGCGACAGCGAGCTGGTTGACAGATGGCGCAGGAAATTGGGTGAGCCAAGCAGGACGTCGGTCAGCACGTCGGTCTCGTTGGCGAAGCCCCAGGCGGTCAGCGGCTTGGTGCCGCCGGCGGGGTTCCGGCGCTGCAGCGAAAACGGCTCGGCGACAATGCGGTCATGAACGGTCATGGGGTTCTCCTCGTGAGGCAGCTTGGGGTGTTTGGTTGCTCGGTATCCACCAGTCCCGTCCGCGCGGGGTGGTGACATATTCAGGCCAGCGAAATCCAATCGGCGGTTCGTAATCGCAGAGCGGCGCGATCCAGTTCGAGCCGCCGATTCCGCCGCCGGTGCGGGCGACGAATTCATTCATCGCCGCATCGCGGGCGGTCTGGTCTTCCAGCAGGCGGAGCGCCGCCAGCGCGACCGTCTTGGACGCGCAGATGACCATCGGGTCGATCGTCGCCGAAATGCCGCCCATCGCATTCATCACCCATGCCGGATAGGGGTAGCCGGTCTCCGAACGCAGCGCCGGGCGGGCGACATAGAACCGCGCCGTCGGCGTATGCCAGCTCATGTCGGTGTAATCGTCGGAGGTCGAATTGACTTGCGAGGGCGGCAGATCGCGGCGCAGGATCGCTTCCGCCGCCTGCGGCTCGATCAGGCGCTCGAGTTCTCCGATGAACGGTTCGTCGCTCGCCATGCGCCCGGCATTGACCTGTATTTCGCGTGCGATGGCTTTGGCGTCTTCGTCCCAGCGCGGCGGCCCAGCCGTCGACAGTGCTTCATAGGCGATCTCGGCCATGGCGTGGTTGGCAAGTCCCGGCCGTGACTTCGACACCCAATGCCGCTCATGGCGGCAGCCGCTCATGCTGGCAGCGGCCTCGGCATTGCGGTCGAGCACCGCGGTGACCTGCTCGGCCATGGCAAGCGTCGGCACGCGGATCATGTACTGGATCTCGGCCAGTCCCGCCGGCAAATTGTCGGCGGTCGCTTGCCCCGCCGTCAGGATCGCCTCGCTGATCGACCAGCCGCCCTGGTGCGGCAGCATGGAATCGCGCAGAGCCTTGGAGGCCATGTACATCATCATCAATGCGTCGTTGGCGCCGGGGGCGCGCGCCGCCGAATGTGCTTGTGGAATGGGTGCAGCACCCGCAGCCAGCGCCCAGCGCTCCGGTTGGTCGCAGATGAAACGATAGATCATCGCGTAGGCCGCGCCGCAATGTGTGTCCCAGCGCGCCGTGTTACAGAGCGGCAGCATGTAGAACGGGTGAAAGGAGATCATGCCGGCAAGGCCGTCATAATAGCCCTTGGCGGCATGGATCGGCTTTGACCCGCGTACCTTTTCCGCCGGCTCGCCGGTGAAGCGCAGCGTGCCTGATATGCCATGGCGCTGCATCGCCGCCTTGGTCGCCAGCAGCCCGCCGAGGCTCGAAATCCCGAGGCCGGAATGCGGGTCGGTGTGGCCGCCGGCCTGGTTGCCAAGTCCCCGGCGCGGACGCTCGACCGTAGCGGCATCCTGGCAATTGCCCGGCACCGCGTCGTATTCGGCGTACATGCCGATGGTCGGGCCGGGGCCGTTGGTCCAATGCGCGCAGAAGGCGGTCGGCATGCCGGCGGAGCCTTCTTCGACGGAAAAGCCTTCGAGTTTCAGTCGCTCGACATACCAGGCGGCGGATTGATACTCCCGCCACGCGGTCTCGCCGTAATCGAAGATGGTGCGTGTCCACGCGGACAACAACGGCTGGATGCCGTCGAGACAGGCAAGGGCGGTTGCTTGCGCCGAGGTGGCCACCGGTTTCTCCATGGCATGAGAAGAAAGCAGTGAAGCGGGTCGCTAAAAAGTGATATGTTTTCCCGGTTCGTGCAAATTCGGTTCACCTGAGGTTCCTTGCGTATACCATCGACACAAGCGCTGCGCGCGCTCGACAGCTTCGCCCGGCACGGCAGCGTCTGGCGCGCCGCCGACGAGTTGCACCTGACCCGCAGCGCTGTCAGCCATCAGCTTCGCCTGCTGGAGCGCGACCTCGGCTTCGACCTGCTCGAACGTATCGGCAAGGGCGTGGCGCTGACGCCGCGCGGCCAGCGCTACGCCAGCGATGTGCGCAAGGCGCTCACCGTTCTGGGCGACGCGGTGACGCGCGATGCCGGCACCGGAGTCGGCGGCTCGTTCGCCGTCAGTTGCACGCCCGGCTTCGCCTCGCTGTTCTTGTGCACCCATATCGGCGAGTTCCGGCAGATGTATCCTGACGTGGCGCTGCGCATCCTGACGCCGCGCCGGCTCGACGATGTCAGCAATGCCGATGCCGATGCCTTCATTGCGTTTGGTGTCGGCAATTGGCCGAACCGGTCGGTCGAGCCGCTCTGCGAAATCTCGTTCACGCCGCTCTGCAGCCCGACGCTGCTCAACAAGGTCGGCGGTTTTTCCCGGCCGTCGGACGTGCTGCGCGCCAACCTGCTGCATCTCGATGACACCGAGGATTGGGCACGCTGGCTGGCGCTGTCCAAGGTGGAAAACCCCGACATTGAGGGCGGCATCTTCTTTTCGGACATGAACCTCGTCTTTTCGGCGGCGATTGCCGGCCAGGGCATCGCCATGGGCGACGAACTGACCAGCCGGCGGGCGCTGAGCGAGGGCCGGCTGGTCAGGCCGTTCGACATCGCGATCAAGTCGCCGCGCTCCTATTTCCTGGTCTCTGAACACGCCAAGGCTTCGCATCCGGTTCTGGAAGCGTTCGCAGGATGGCTGCGGTCGAAACTCCAGGAGAACCGCATTCTGCCGTATTGAGGGCAGGTGGCGACATCTCGCCATAGATGAATGAAATTTGCCGATCACGCGAAAACTATTCGGTTGCGGTGAGCCGGCACCCTGCCTACGATTTCGACAAGCGTTAGGGAAAGGGCAGTATGCAGCAACCCGGCCGTGCCGCAGAGATCAAGGCAATCGGGATCGGCAAGAGCTTCGGCTCGTTCCGTGCGCTGGACAATCTGTCGCTCGATATCGGCCGTGGCGAGTTCCTGACCCTGCTCGGGCCGTCCGGTTCGGGCAAGACCACCTTCCTGATGATCCTTGCCGGCTTCGTGCAGCCGACCGAAGGCAAGCTGTTCAGCGACGGCGTCGACATCACCGACCGGCCGGCCGAGCAACGTGCCGCCGGCATGGTGTTCCAGGGCTACGCGCTGTTCCCGCATATGAGCGTCGAAGCCAACATCGCCTTCCCACTCAAGGTGCGCAAGAAATCGGCCGCCGACATCAAGCGCCGTGTCGGCGAGATGATCGAGCGCGTCGGCCTCAAGGGCCACGAGAAAAAACTGCCGGCGCAACTGTCGGGCGGCCAGCAGCAGCGCGTGGCGCTGGCCCGCGCGCTGGTGTTCGAACCGGGCGTGCTGTTGCTCGACGAACCGTTTTCCGCGCTCGACAAGGGCCTGCGCGGCCAGATGCAGGCCGAGATGAAGCGGCTGCACCAGGAGACCGGCACCACCTTCGTCTTCGTCACCCACGACCAGAGCGAGGCACTGGCGCTGTCGTCGCGCGTCGCCATCTTCAATCACGGCAAATTGCTGCAGGTTGGAGCGCCCGACGAGGTCTACGACCGGCCGGACAACCGCTTCGTCGCCGAGTTCCTCGGCGAGATCAACATGCTGCCGCTGAAGGGGGTCAAGCCTGCCGGCAATGGCTCGACCGGCCTGTGCGAGGACCGCGCGGTCAGCATGGGCTGCAAGGCCGAACTCGTGCGCGGGGATGCCATCCTGGCGATCCGGCCCGAATACATGTCGATATCGGGCGAGGCGGCAGATGGTGAGAATGGGATCGCCGCTACCGCCACCAACTCCACCTATCTCGGCGCGGCAACGCGGCTCGACCTGACGACGCGGCAAGGCGCCAAGGTCACGGTCTCGGTGCCGAGCGAGGTGGCTGCCGCGGCGTTGAGCAAGGGCAACTCCGTCTGGCTCACCTGGCCGGCGGAAAAGGGTTTCCTCCTTCCGCATGGAGGGCAATGACGAACGGTGTGGCGAGATATCGCAGCACCGATTCCGGCACTATCAACAACAAAAAAGGGGAACTGACATGACACATGATACCAAGAAACAAGCCATCGAGAGCCTGTCCGCCAGGGCAGGCCGCGGTGAGATCTCGCGCCGGCAGTTCACACAGTTGGCGGCACTCGTGCTGGCCGGCACGCCGATGCTGCTGCGCTCGACAGGTGCCTTTGCGCAGGCCAAGGAGCTGGTGCTGGTCAACTGGGGTGGCGATGCCATCACCGCCTACGATGCCGCCTATGGCCAGGCCTTCACCAAGGACACCGGCATCACCGTCAAGATGGACGGTTCGGGTCCGACCGAAGGTGCCATCGCCGCGCAATTCAAGAGCGGCGCGCCGACCTGGGATCTCGTCGATGTCGATCCGTTCTCGGCCATCACGCTCGGCGCCCAGGGGGCTCTCGAGCCGATCGATTACAACATCGTCGACAAGAAGAAGATGCGGCCCGGCTTTGGTTGGGAATACGCCGCCTCGACCTATTTCTTCTCCTATGTCATCGCCTATGATTCCGAGAAGTACGGCAAGGACGCGCCGACCGGCATGGCCGATTTCTTCGACGTGAAGAAATTCCCCGGCAAGCGCTCGCTCTACAAATGGGGCGTGTCGAGCTGGGAAGCAGCCCTGCTGGCCGACGGCATCGCGCCTGCGTCGCTCTACCCGCTCGATCTCAAGCGCGCCCATGACAAGATCGCCGCCTTCAAGGAAAACGTCGTTGCCTATTGGGGTGGCGGCGCCGAAAGCCAGAGCGTGCTGCTCAATGGCGAGGCCTCGATGGCAATCGTCTGGTCGACCCGTGCATCACTGATCGAGCAGGATTCCGGCGGCAAGATCAAGTTCATCTGGGATCAGGGCCTGATCTCGCCTGGCGCGCTGGCCGTGCTCAAGAACAATCCCGGCGGCAAGGACGCTGCGATGAAGTTCATCGCCAGTGCCCAGGACCCTGAAAAGCAGCTGGTCATGTTCGACAAGCTCGGCCAAGGTCCTGCAAACCCGGCGGCAGACGCGCTGATCCCGGCCGACAAGAAGCGCATCAACCCGGTCGATCCCGAGAACATGAAGAAGCAGATCGCGCTCGACATGGACTGGTACGCCAAGAACTACGGGCCGGCGCTCGACGAATACACCAAGATCATCTCGGCCTGATCAGGGCAGGGGTAATCGGGTCGAAATGAGATCCTATCTCTCCGACAGGATGGGCGCGGCGCTGTTGATGGCGCCGCTGCTCCTGTTTCTTGTCCTGGCCTATGCCTGGCCGTTCCTCGGCGTCGTCAAATGGAGCTTTACACTGCCGACGCCCGGCCTCGGCCAGTATGAGGCGCTGCTCACCGACGATCTCGTGCAGTCGGTGTTCATCCGCACGCTGCGCATCGCGGCGGTCGTCACTGTCGTTTCGGTGGCAGCTGCCTACGCCATCACCGTCGTCTGGGTGCGTGGAACCCCGGCACAGCGCCTGATCGCCGAGTTCTGCATTCTCGTCCCCTTCTGGATTTCCGTGCTGACCCGTGCTTTCGGCTGGGTGGCGCTGCTCTCCAATCGCGGCCTGATCAACACCTGGTTGCAGGCGATCGGCTTCATTTCCGAACCGTTGGCGTTGGTGCGCAACGAATTCGGCGTCATCGTCGGCATGACGCACTTCCTCATTCCTTTCGCCGTTTTCCCGCTGGCATCTTCCATGCGCAGCCTCGACGACCGCGTGCTTTTAGCTGCGCGTGGCCTCGGTTCCAGCCGCATGCGCACCTTCTGGACGGTGTTCGTGCCGATGACGCGCTCCGGCATCATAGGCGCGGCAATGATCGTGTTCGTCTTCTCGCTCGGTTTCTTCGTCACGCCGGCGATCCTCGGCGGCGGCCGCAGCGTCATGATCGCCGAGCTGATCTATCTCAGGATCTTCCAGAGCCCGGACTGGGGCTTGGGCGCGGCCATCAGCGTCGTGCTGGTGCTGTTCGTCGGCGCGCTGATGGCGCTTTTGTTCCGCTATGTCAGACCGAAGCAGTTGATCTGATGCCGACCTACCGCCCCGGTCCCGTCTCGCTGATCATCGCCGCCTTCGTGGCGCTGTTCCTGCTGATGCCGCTGCTCGCCGTCATCCCTGTGTCGCTGACGCCGAGCCGCATGCTGGCCATGCCGTCGGGCGAACTGTCGCTGCGCCACTACCGGGCGCTGATCGAGGATCCACGCTGGCTCCAATCGATCCTGCTCTCGATCCGCATCGGCGTCGTCAGCAGCGCCTTTTCCACCGTGCTCGCGCTGTGCTTCAGTCTTGGCGTCTGGATGTTCCAGCCGCGCTTCACCGCGGCCCTGGTCGGCTTCGTGCTGCTGCCGATGGTGGTGCCGCCGGTGGTCTCGGCGATCACGCTCTACTTCCTGCTGACCTCGATCTCGGGTTTCAGCTCTTTCTTCGGCTATGACACCTGGCTGGGCGTCGCCATGGCCCATTCGGTGATGACCGTGCCCTTCGCCACCGTGCTGATGCTGGTCTCGCTCAGCCAGCTCGACCGCCGCATCGACCTTGCCGCCCGGGGCTTAGGCGCCACTTTGTGGGAGCGCGCCACCCGCATCATCATGCCCAACATCAAGTTCGGCATCATTACCGCGGCACTGCTCTCCTTCGTGCTGTCCTGGGAAGAAATCGGCGTCACCCTGTTCATCACCTCGGTCAACGCCATCACGCTGCCGAGGCTGATGTGGATGGGCCTGCGCGACAACATCGACCCGGCGATCGCCGCGCTCTCGGTGATCCTGATCATCATCACAGTGCTGGTGCTGGCGGTGCGCAGTTTCGTGGCCAGGCAGCGCGGAGCCTAAACAAATCGCACAGAGACACGGCCAAACCTGCCTAGATCGCCAGTGACTTCGTCACCTGCCTCGACGCCAATCGGCGTCACGCAGGTACCTGTAATCACCACCTGTCCCGGTTGGAGCGCTATGCCCAGGCCCGACAGCTCGTTGACGAGCCAGGTGAGCGCGATGCGAGGATCGCCCAACACGGCTGCTCCCGATCCGCTATGTTGCGACCTTCCGGAAACGGAGGCGACCACGGGGTGCTTTGCAAGGTCCGCGTCCCGCCAGTCGTCTTCCGCCGCCTCGCCGATGACAAACAGATTGGCGCAGGCATTGTCCGCAATGAGCTGCGGCGCCCCGACGGCGCAGAAATCGTCATACCGTGAGTCCGGGATTTCGATCGCCGGATGCAAGGTCGCCACGGCTTCCATCACCTCGGCGATTTCATAGGGTGCCAGACGAGGCGGCAGCTCGCGGCCGAAGCGGAAAGCGAATTCGATCTCGGCCACGCGCATCTTGCTCGTCGCCAGGGAAACGGTCCCGCCGACCTCCACCGCTTTCTCGGCCAGGAGACGTCCGGCCATCGGGCCGTCGACGTTGATGTGCCTTTGTCCGGCCAGACTGGTCGCGGCAATCTTCCAGCCGAAAAGTGGGGCCACCGAGCGATCCATGACATGCGACTGGATGGCGTAACCTTCGAGCCGTGTTTGTGGGCGCAACGCCTCAGGTATGGCGTCGAGACGGGTGCCCTTGTCCCGGTGGCCTACCAACAACCGCGACGCAGCCCTGGTCTTTTCTGCATCGAGCATCATCAGCTTTCGAAATGGCTTCGTGGATCAAAAACGGCAAGGAAACATTGCGTCATGCGACGCTGTATGGAGCGAGAATATGTGACCAGGAATCGAGAGTCCATGTTCACAGCTCGGTCCCCGCGGACGATGGTGTTGGCAAAGTCGCCCTTTCGAGATCATCGGCATCCATCATTGCGATGACGAATCGCCATCGCCTCCGCGCGTCGAATGGCTATATCTGTCAGAACACGCAGAACGCGGACAGGCTTCCGAAAAGCAATAGTCGGCAGCGCAGGAACCGGAGGAAAAGACGATGACCGCGCCAGGCGATTTACAGCAGGCACTGTTTCTCAGGCTGAAAAGCGATGCATCGCTGTCGGCCTTGCTGGGCGGCGCCGGACTGCTCGAACGGCCAGCCGACAATGCCGCTTTTCCGTACGTGACCTGGGGCCATACCTCCGCTTTCGACTGGGATACGAGCACCGAGAACACCGACGACCAGTTGATTACGCTGCATGTCTGGTCGAAAGCCCATGGCGACGCCGAAACGCTAGCCATCATGGCCGCCATCCAGGCGCGCCTTGCCGACGCAGCATTGGTGATTGGCCCTCGCGGCCAGACACGACTGTCGCTGGAATTTGCCGAAGCCCGCCATGACGAGGATCTGCTCGTGCATCACGGGCTGCTGCGTTTTCGCGCGATAACGCAGGAAAATGCCTGATGCGCTTTCAATATGGTCAAAACCGAGTCTAGACTGGACTTTCGCGGGATTTCACCTGTTCGAGGCGGTGAAATTCCAGGTTGATTGTCTCGCGTTGCAGGGGTGTGGCGAGCATGTTTTCAGCGGCGTTCACCGTTCATTTCACGTTCAGCACCGATGCGTTACAACGCCGGTCATGAAAACGCTTCGCTCCCACTTCCGAACCGCGACACTGGCGCTTTGTGCTGCCGGACTGTTCGCGTCGCAGGCGATAGCGATACCGGTCGTCGCGCCGCCCGACCTGGCCAGCCCGATCGTACTGGCGGCGTCCGATTGCTACGCCATCGGCCAGCAGGTGGCCGAGCAGAATGGCGGAACGCTGGCCAAGGCCTCGCAATCGACGCGCGGCGGTCAGCCTGTCTGTGTCATCGTCGTGCTCGTTCCAGGCAAGGACGGACAACGTCCGCGCCGTTCCGAGATCGTCGTTCCGCTGAACTGACCCATTTTTCCAACTTATAGACCCTCAGTTTCCCAGACCGCCGGAATCGGCCTATATCTGCCCCAGTCTTCAATCTGACAAAGCTCTTCAATCTGACAAAGCTCATCAACAGGTATCGAACTCCGCATGCGCGTACTCGTCGTCGAAGATGACAAGGATCTCAATCGGCAGATATCGGATGCGCTGGTCGATGCCGGCTATGTCGTCGACCGCGCCTTCGACGGCGAGGAAGGCCATTTCCTTGGCGACACCGAGCCCTACGACGCCGTCGTGCTCGATATCGGCCTGCCGCAGATGGACGGCATCAGCGTGGTCGAGCGCTGGCGGCGCGGCGGCCGCAAGATGCCGGTGCTGATCCTGACGGCGCGCGACCGCTGGAGCGACAAGGTCTCCGGCATCGATGCCGGCGCCGATGACTACGTCACCAAGCCGTTCCACATCGAGGAGGTGCTGGCCAGGCTGCGGGCCCTGATCCGGCGCGCTGCCGGCCATGCCTCGTCCGAACTGACCTGCGGGCCGCTGCGCCTCGACACCAAGGCCTCCAAGGCCGATGTCGACGGCGTGCCGCTGAAGCTGACCTCGCACGAATTCCGCCTGCTTGCCTATCTGATGCACCATATGGGCGAGGTCGTCTCGCGGACCGAACTGGTCGAGCATCTCTACGATCAGGATTTCGACCGCGATTCCAACACTATCGAGGTGTTTGTCGGGCGGCTGCGCAAGAAGATGGGCATCGACATGATCGAAACCGTGCGCGGCATGGGCTACCGCATGCGTGAGCCGGAGGCGTAACTCGGAACCGCTCAAACCAACCGCAAGGGCGCCGCTTTCGCTGCGTTTGTGGCCGCGTTCGCTGACGTTCCGCGTCATCGCCTTTTCCACGGTCTGGGCGATCGTGACGCTCGTTGTCATCTTCACGTTGATAACCACGCTCTACCGCCAGGCCAGCGAACGCGGCTTCGACAGCCTGCTTTCGGCGCATCTGTTCAACCTGATCGGTTCGATAGGCATCTCCGACAGCGGGGCGCTGACTGGCGCGCCAGACCTCGGCGACCTTCGGTTCTCGGAGCCGAATTCGGGCTGGTACTGGTCGGTGGAGCCCGCTTCGGAAGGCGTGCATGGCGATCTTCACTCGTCGTCGATGACCACGACGATCCCGTCACCGAGCGTTGCCGAGGTGCCGTTCAATGCCAGCTTTCAGCGCAGCTACGCAGCCGAAGGCATCGACGGCGAGCAACTCGAAGTTTTCGAGAGCGAATTCGTTCTCGACGCCAAGAACCGGGCCGCGCGTTTCCGCGTCATGGGCAACCAGAGCGAACTCGAACAGGAAATCGCTACCTTTCAGCGCCGCCTGCTGACCTATCTCAGCCTGTTCGGCGTCGGCATGATCGCCATCAACGCGATCGCCATTCTGCTCGGCCTGCAGCCGCTGCGCCGGGTCAGGAACGCGCTCGCCATGGTGCGCGAAGGCACCGCCCAGAGGCTCGACGGCCGCTTCCCGGCCGAGATCGAACCGCTTGCCAACGAAACCAATGCGTTGATCGAAAACAACAGGCGCATCGTCGAGCGGTCGCGAACACAGGTCGGCAATCTCGCCCATTCGCTGAAGACGCCGCTGGCGGTGCTGCTCAACGAGGGCCGCGCGCTCGGCGGCGCCAAGGGGCAGCTGATCGCCGAACAGGCCGCTTCCATGCAGAAGCAGGTCGAACACTATCTCCAGCGCGCCCGCGTGGCGGCACAACGCGACAGCGTCGTCTACCGCACGCCGGTGACGCCGCTGGTGCAGCGCATGGTGCGGGTTATGCAGAAGCTCAATCCGCAGACAAATCTGTCGCTGTCACTGCCGGCAACCGAGATCGTCTTCGCCGGCGAGCGCGAGGACCTTGAGGAATTGCTGGGCAATCTCCTTGAAAACGCGATGAAATGGGCAAAGAGCGCGGTGCAGGTCTCGGTCGTGCCCTTGACCGGCAAGGACGACCCGGCCGGCCTTTTCGAGATCGGCATAGAGGATGACGGTCCGGGCATTCCCGAGGATAAGGCGCGCGAGGCGCTGAAGCGCGGACGGCGTCTGGACGAGACAAAGCCCGGAACGGGGCTGGGCCTAGCCATTGTCGCAGACCTCGTCAACGAGTATGGAGGCGTTCTGGCGCTCGAACGATCCGGTATGGGCGGATTGAAGGCGGTGGTGCGATTGCGGAGCCTTCAGTGATGTTCACCCGGGCCAATCGACATAGAGGGACGGAAGATGTTATTGGCGGCATGTCCATTGGTCCCGCAGCGGCCAGCGCCAAATTTCCGACAAATATCAATACTATGGCCACGCCAACTTCTCCGATGACGCGGCCCCCGGCGCATCCATGGCAGGCTCCAACTCAAGAAAACCGGTTGTTGGCATGAAGATTCGCGTCGCTCTTGTTTCCGCATTGCTGGCTGTTTCCGGCTGCACCACCTTGAGCGGCAAGGGTCCAACCGTGTCCGCGACACCGGCCTCGACACCTCCTTCCAGCGGCAAGGTGACCACGACGATCATTTCGGCGATGGGCGGCGGCCTCATCAGTGGGGCGATCGGCAACGGTCTCAGCGAGACCGAGAAGCGCAGCGCGCTTGAGGCTGAGTACAAGGCGCTAGAATACACGACCAGCGGCCAGAAGGTGACGTGGAAGGGCGCCCAGGCTTCGCGCTACGGCGAGGTGGTTCCGGCCCAGCCCTACCGCGTCGGTTCGCAGGACTGCCGCCAGTACACGCAGACGGTATTTTCCGGCGGCGCCGGGGTCACGGCGCGTGGAACCGCTTGCCGCAACGCCGATGGCAGCTGGACGCCGCTGACCTGACGACCGTCTGCCGACGATTGGCGGCTGGCGTCGTCAAAGCGTCGCAGCATGCATCTGTTGGCACGGCAGAGCTCTGCCGGTATTGGAAGAACCATGCTGTTCTGGGTCATAGCCGCCATTCTCACGCTGGGTGCAAGCCTGGCGGTGCTGCTGCCGCTGGCCGCCAGCGCCAAGGGCGCGTCGTCGAGCGGCGAACATGATCTCGAAGTCTATCGGGACCAATTGTCCGAGCTTGACCGCGACGCCGCGCGTGGCTTGATCCAGCCGGCCGAAGCCGCCGAGGCCCGCGCCGAGATCGCTCGCCGCATCCTTCGCCTTGACAATGCGGGTGCCGTCGGCGGCGCAAACCCTGGCCGAGCGCCGGTCACGGCAAGGCTGGTGGCAACCGTAGCCGTGCTGGCGGTGCCGCTGGTCAGTTGGGGGCTCTATGTCAAGCTTGGCTCTCCTGACCTGCCGTCGCAACCGCTCAGCGAGCGGTTGGCCAAGAATCCTGCCGACAGTTCGGTCGACGAGCTGGTGGCGCGGGCCGAAGCCCATCTGGCCGCCAATCCCACTGACGGCAGGGGCTGGGACGTGCTGGCACCGGTCTATCTGCGCATGCAGCGCTTTTCCGACGCGGCAGGAGCCTATCGCAACGCCATTCGGCTCGATGGCGACAGCGCCGTTCGCCAGGCCGGTCTCGGCGAGGCGATCGCCAGCGCGGCAGGCGGCATTGTCTCGGCCGATGCCCAGGATGCTTTCGAAGCAGCCCTGAAGCTCGATCCGGCCAATGCGAAGGCCAGCTTCTACCTGGCCATGGCATTGGCGCAGGAGGGTCGCGCCAAGGAAGCGACCACGGCATGGCAGGCGATGCTGGACAGATTGCCGCCGGATTCGCCATGGCGCGGTGCCGTCGAGCAGGCGCTCGCCAAATCCGGAAGCTCCGACGTCGCTTCCGGCGGCGCCACCAACGGTCCCGATGCCGGCGATGTCGACGCCGCATCCTCGATGTCGCCGCAGGACCGGGAGACCATGATCAATACGATGGTTGCCGGCCTCGACGACAAACTGCGGCAAAATCCGCGCGATCCGGAAGGATGGATGCGGCTCGTTCGTTCCTATGTCGTGCTCGGCAAGGCCGATCAGGCGCGTGAGGCGCTCGGTCGCGCCATTGCCGTCTTTGGAGCCGACAGCGACCAGGCGAAGAAATTCACTGCCTTTGCCGCTTCGCTTGGGCTTGCGGCGACGGAGTAGAACAAGACATGACGCGCAAGCAGAAACGATTGTCGGTGATCGCGGGCGGGCTGGTCTTCCTGGGTGCCGCGACCGGGCTGACTTTTTACGCGCTTGGCCAGAAGGCCTCCTATTTCTACATGCCGGCCGATCTCACCACCGCCAGCGTCCAGCCTGGCCAGCGCATCCGGTTGGGTGGATTGGTCGAAAAAGGCACGATCCACCGCGGACAGGGGGCCACGGTCGGCTTTTCGGTGACCGACACGCACAAATCGGTCAAGGTCACCTACACCGGCATCCTGCCCGACCTTTTCCGCGAAGAGCAGGGCGTCATCACCGAGGGTACTTTCGGCCCGGACGGGGTTTTTGTTGCCGATAGCGTGCTGGCCAAGCATGATGAGCGCTACATGCCCAAGGAGGTTGCGGACGGCCTCAAGGCCAAGGGCGTCTGGCAGGAGAACAAGAGTGAATAGCTCCGGCAGGAGAGCGACAATGGATCACGGACATGGTTGAAACGGGCCATTTCGCCCTCGTCCTGGCGTTTGCGCTTTCGCTAGTGCAGACGGTGGTGCCGCTGTTTGGCGCGCGCCTGAACAACCAGCGCCTCATGGCCGTCGGCGGTCCGGTCGCAGTGACCGGCTTTGCCTTGACGGCGCTGTCCTTCGCAGCGTTGGCGAGTGCCTATGCAAGCTCCGATTTCTCGGTGGCAAGCGTGTGGGAAAACTCGCATTCCTTACAGCCGTTGATCTACAAGATCACCGGAACCTGGGGCAATCATGAAGGCTCGATGCTGCTTTGGGTGTTGATCCTGACCTTTTTCGGCGCGCTCGTCGCCGCTTTCGGCTCCAACCTGCCGGCGACGCTGCGCGCCAATGTGCTAGCGGTGCAAGGCGCCATCGGCGCCGCCTTCTTCCTGTTCATCCTGGCGACGTCCAATCCGTTCATCCGGCTCAATCCGGCGCCGATCGAAGGCCGCGATCTCAACCCGATCCTGCAGGATCTCGGCCTCGCCATCCACCCGCCTTTCCTCTATCTCGGCTATGTCGGCTTCTCGATCTGTTTTTCCTTCTCGGTTGCCGCTCTCATCGAAGGCCGCATCGACGCGTCCTGGGCGCGCTGGGTGCGGCCGTGGACGCTGGTCGCCTGGATGTTCCTGACCGGCGGCATCGCCATGGGATCGTACTGGGCCTACTACGAACTCGGTTGGGGCGGTTTCTGGTTCTGGGATCCGGTCGAGAACGCCTCCTTTATGCCGTGGCTGGCGGGGACCGCGCTGCTCCATTCGGCCATCGTCATGGAAAAGCGCTCGGCGCTGAAGATCTGGACGCTGCTGCTCGCCATCCTGACCTTTTCGCTGTCGCTGCTCGGCACCTTCCTCGTGCGTTCAGGCGTCTTGACCTCCGTGCACGCCTTTGCCACCGATCCGACCCGGGGCGTGTTTATCCTGTGCATCCTGACGCTGTTTATCGGCGGCTCGCTGGCGCTGTTTGCGCTGCGCGCTTCCCGGCTGACGACCGGCGGCCTGTTCCAACCGATTTCCCGAGAAGGGGCGCTGGTCCTCAACAATCTGTTCCTGACGACGGCGACGGCGACCGTCCTCGTCGGCACACTCTACCCGCTCGCCGTCGAAGCCTTCTCAGCCGACAAGATCTCGGTCGGCGCGCCGTTCTTCAATCTCACCTTCGGACCGCTGATGGTGCCGCTGCTGCTCGTGGTTCCGTTCGGGCCTTTGCTGGCCTGGAAGCGCGGCGATGTCTTCGCCGTCGCGCAGCGCCTTATGGTGGCCTTTGCAGCGGCGCTGCTGGCGACGCTGGTCACCGTTCTGTTCATCGACGGCGCCTCGGTGTTCGCAGCCCTGGGCGTTGGCCTTGCCGTCTGGCTGATCCTTGGCGCGCTCACCGACCTCGCCGTCAAATCCGGCTTTCGGACCGCCGCAACGGGGATCATGGTCAGGCGCTTGCTCGGCCTGCCGCGCTCGGTCTTCGGCACCGCCTTCGCTCACCTTGGCCTCGGCCTGACCACGCTCGGCATCGTCGGCACACTTTGCTTCGGCACCGAGAAGATCCTGTCGATGCATGCCGGTGAGACCGTCGAACTGTCCGGCCATACGCTGCGTTTCGTCGGGCTTTATCCGGCCCAGGGACCGAATTACAGCGAGGATCTCGGCCGCTTCGAACTGATCGGCGTCAGCGGCAGCCCTGTTGGCGAAATCAGCTCCGCCAAACGGTTTTATCCGGTGCGGCAGATGACGACGACGGAATCGGGCATCAGGACGATTGGTTTCTCGCAGCTCTACATCTCGCTCGGCGACGAGGGCAATGACGGTTCCGTCGTCGTCCGTCTGTGGTGGAAGCCGCTGGTGACGTTGATCTGGGGCGGCGGCCTGATGATGATGGCGGGCGCGGCGATGTCGCTGATGGACCGGCGCCTGCGCGTCGGCGCGCCGTCGCGGCGGCGCAAGCAGGCGAGCGCGGTGCCATCCGCGACCCTGCCATGAACGCGCGGCTTTCGCTGACCTCCATTGTCCTGCTGCTGGCGCTGTTCTTTGCCGGCACGGCCCTGGCGGTGAAGCCTGACGAGGTGCTGCCTGATCCGACGCTGGAGGCGCGGGCGCGGGCGCTGTCGGAAGGCTTGCGCTGCATGGTCTGCCAGAACCAGTCGATCGACGAATCCGATGCCGACCTTGCCCGCGACTTGCGCGTCCTTGTGCGTCAGCGCCTCGTCGCCGGCGACACCGACCAGCAGGTCATGGACTACGTGGTTTCGCGCTATGGCGAGTTCGTGCTGCTGAAGCCGCGTTTCGACCTGCGCAATGCGTTGCTATGGGGCACGCCCGTCCTGCTGTTGCTGATAGGAGGCGTTTTCATCGTGCTGACCGCGCGGTCGCGCCGCGTGCTGGCGACCAATGCGTTGACCACTGAGGAACAGGCGGCGCTGGACAAGATACTAGGCAATTAGCTTGGCCATTCCTCCGAGGGCCAGTCTCGCGACGTGTGAATGACGCGCAGGATAACGACGCTCTGACGGCCAGCGATTGGGCGCAACTCGTAGGCAATGATGTAGGGCAGGCGGTCGATGAGCTTCTCATATGTGCCTGTCACTCGGCCTGGGCGGCCCGTCGCCATCTCACCAAGGCCCTGGCCCATTTCATGAATACGATCCGCCAGGCGTCGGGCGGCAGCAGGATTGTCCTGAGCGATAAAGGCAACTTGCTGCTTAAGATCGTCCAGCGCTTCTCGCGACCAGGCGACGAACCGCTTCACGCCTTGCCCAAGCGCCTGGCTTCCGCCGATTCGATGACTGCGTCGATTTCCGCCATCGCATCGTCGTGAGGCACGACACGGCCAGCCGCCGCATCTTCCATGCCGCGTTTGATGCCTTCAATGATATCGAGTTCGCGATCGACGTAGGCCGAGACCGCCTCGGCGGCGAGGAACGATTTGCTACGCCGGGTGTCGGTGGCGATCCGCTCCAGCTTCAGCTTGGTTTCGGGAGAGACCCGGATGGTCATGGTGGTGCTTGCTGTCATTTATGAAAGCCTTGTGCTGAGTTGTGTACAAGATAGCACATCGGACATGGCAGCCAAGGGGATTGTACGTCCCCTGACTCCCAAACATTACCAAAGTTTCATGTGTCGGAAATGGCGCTGTAATGTGTGCCGCTCTAATTCTCCTTTCCTGAGGATGCCGACCAAGCAGCGTCCGTTGAAAGAGGATAAGAAATCCATGAATATTGCCCCCAATTCATATTCGGTCACCCGCAAGCGTCTCATGGCTGCCGTCGCATCTGTCGCCGTGGCCGGTGCGATCGGCGTTGGCGCGCTGACCAGCGGAACCAGCCCTGTTCTGGCCGATGCCGTGCGCGTCGAGGCGCCGCAGGTGCCGGGCTTCGCCGATGTCGTCGAGCGCGTTTCTCCCGCCGTTGTCAGCGTCAAGGTCAAGGCCAAGATCAGCCCGGCCGCCGATGATGGCTCCGACCCGTCCGACGACCAGGATGGCATGAACAACCTGCCCAACAATCCACAGCTGCGCCGCTTCTTCAAGGAATTCCGTGGCTTTGGTGACCAGGACGGCCAGGGTGGCGGCAACAGGCGCTTCAGCCACCGCGACCGCAACAACGACCAGCCGCGGCCGGTTGCTCAAGGGTCCGGCTTCTTCATCTCGGATGACGGCTACCTCGTCACCAACAACCACGTCGTTTCGGAAGGCTCGGCCTTCACCGTGGTGATGCATGACGGCAAGGAGCTCGACGCCAAGCTGATCGGCACCGACCCGCGCACCGATCTCGCCGTGCTTAAGGTCGACGGCGTCGGCAAGTTTACCTATGTCGACTTCGCCGATGACTCCAAGGTTCGCGTCGGCGACTGGGTGGTGGCCGTCGGCAATCCGTTCGGCCTTGGTGGAACCGTCACCGCCGGCATCGTCTCCGCCCGCGGCCGTGACATCGGCGCTGGCCCTTATGACGACTTCATCCAGATCGACGCATCGGTCAACCGCGGCAATTCTGGCGGTCCGACCTTCAACCTCAACGGCCAGGTCGTCGGCATCAACACCGCGATCTTCTCGCCGTCAGGCGGCAGCGTCGGCATCGCCTTCGACATTCCCGCTTCGACCGCCAAGCAGGTCGTTCAGGACCTGATGAAGAGCGGTTCCGTGCAGCGCGGCTGGCTCGGTGTGGAAATCCAGCCGGTCACCTCCGACATCGCTGAGTCGCTTGGTCTGAAGTCCAACAACGGCGCACTGGTTTCCAGTGCCCAGGACGATGGTCCCGGCAAGAAGGCGGGCATCACGGCCGGTGACGTGATCACCCAGGTCGACGGCAAGGATGTCGCTTCGCCGAAGGAACTGGCCCGGCTGATCGGCGCCTATTCGCCTGGCAAGTCGGTCGACGTCACCGTGTGGCGCGACGGCAAGAGCCAGACGGTCAAGGTCGATCTCGGCAAACTGCCTTCGAGCGACAAGCAGGCCTCTGTCGATCAGCAGCAGCCCGCCGCCCCGGCCAAGCCCGACACGCTGGCCGATCTCGGCCTGACCGTTACCAAGTCTGAAAACGGCAAGGGACTGGTGGTGACCGATGTCGATCCCGACAGCGACGCCGCCGATCGCGGCATCCAGCCGGGCGACGTCATCACGTCAGTCAATTCGACCGAAGTGAACGGCACCGAAGACGTCACCAAGGCGATGACCGAAGCAGTCAAATCCGGCCGCAAGGCAGTGCTGATGCAGATCACCCGCGACGACACCAATCGGTTCGTCGCGCTGCCCGTCGCCAAAGGCTGAGGTCGGTCCCGGAGCGTTCTCTCGGCCTTTCCAGGTGGGTGAGGGCGTTCCGGCGGCAGGTTGGACTTTTCCAGTGCGGCAGTTTCAATACCCCGAGCCGCCGTGCGGGAAAGCATGGAGGAGCGCGCGTTAGTCAGTCATCGCGCCTTCCCCCGGCGGCAGCGGGCTTCCCATCGTCCGCTGCCGCACACTTTCAAAAGCGCTTCCGCGATCCGATGCAAACGACATCGGCGGCGAGCAGCTTTATCGCGCACGGCTTCGGGCAATCTTGATCGCGGTGCGCTTTGGCAAAGGCCACAATGCAGATGTCTGCCACTCAACCTTCCGGCGAAATCGCGTATAACAGCCCTATGAAGATTCTCGTCATAGAAGACGATCGCGAGGCTGCGGATTACTTGCAGAAAGCCTTTGCCGAGGCCGGTCACACCGCTCATGTCGCCGGTGACGGCGAAACCGGCTTTGCGCTCGCCGACGCCGGCGACTACGACGTGATGGTGATCGACCGGATGATGCCGCGTCGCGACGGCCTGTCGGTCATTGCCGGTCTCCGGTCCAGGGGCAACACAACGCCAGTGCTGATCCTGTCGGCGCTCGGCGAAGTCGATGATAGGGTCACGGGGCTGCGCGCCGGCGGCGACGACTACCTGACGAAACCCTATGCCTTCTCCGAGCTTCTCGCCCGCGTTGAGGTTCTGAACCGTCGCGCCAGCGCCAAGGAAGCCGAAACCGTCTACCGCGTCGGCGATCTCGAACTCGACAGGCTGTCGCATTCGGTCCGCCGTGCGTCACGCGAGATAACGTTGCAGCCGCGTGAATTCCGCTTGCTCGAATATCTGATGCGGCATGCCGGCCAGGTGGTGACGCGCACCATGCTGCTGGAAAATGTCTGGGACTACCATTTCGATCCGCAGACCAATGTCATTGACGTCCATGTCTCCCGCCTGCGCGGCAAGATCGAGAAGGGCTTCGACAAGCCCATCCTGCATACGGTTCGCGGCGCCGGCTATATGCTGAAGAGCGGCTAGCTGCGGCATGGCTCTTTCCGTGCCAGCCATCATGAAGACGACGGCAGCGCGGCTTTCGGCGCTCTACTTCCTGCTCTTCGCGCTGTGCGCGGTGGCGCTCGTCTTCTACATGACGTCGCTGTCGGCGCGAATGCTGACCGCGCAGACGCAGGAGACCATCAATGACGAAGTGCTCGGCCTTGCCCGCGCGTACCAGCGCGGTGGCCTGCCGATCCTGGTGCGCGTGGTGGAACAGCGCTCGCGCCAGCCCGGCGCCAACCTTTACCTGATCGCCGACGCCAACGGCCAAATCCTGACCGGCAATGTGCAGAGCCTGGAGCCGGGCGTTCTCGAGAACGAAGGCTGGACCAGCAGTCCGTTCTCTTATCAGCGCTTTGGCGAGGGAGAGCTCGAGCGCCTGCGCAACCTTCCCGCCGAGCAGGGTACCACCACCCAATCCGAGCAGAACGATGCGCAGGCGCAGGGCGAAAAGGGCCACAACGCCATAGCGCTGGTGCTGCGGCTGCCGAACCAGATGATCATGCTGGTCGGCCGCGACCTTGGCGAGCCGGAGCGGTTTCGTGCGGTCATCCGCCGTGCGCTGATGCTGGCGCTCGGCATGATGGGGCTGGGCGGATTGCTGATCTGGTTTTTTGTCGGCCGCGCCGCGCTGAAGCGCATCGACAGCGTGTCGGAAGCCAGCCGCCGCATTATGGGCGGCGATCTGTCGGGCAGGCTGCCGGTGACGGGGGTTGGCGATGAGTTCGACCGGCTCTCCGAAAATCTCAATGCCATGCTGGCCAGGATCGCCGCGCTGAATGAAGGCCTGAAGCAGGTTTCCGACAACATCGCGCATGATCTGAAGACGCCGCTGACCCGGCTGCGCAATCGGGCCGAAGCGACGCTTTCGGGCAAGCAAAAGCCCACCGATTACCGGCAGGCGCTGGAAGGCACCATTGCCGAGTCAGACCAGTTGATAAAAACCTTCAACGCCATCCTGATGATCTCCCGGCTGGAGGCTGGCTACTCCTCGGAGAACACCAACCGCGTCGATCTGGCGGAGGCCGTGCGCGATGTCGTCGAACTCTACGAGCCGGTGGCGGAAGAGGCAGGCGTGTCACTGGAAGCAGACGCGCGCGAGGCGGTGTCCGTCAACGGCAACCGCGAACTGATCGGTCAGGCGCTGTCGAACATCGTCGACAACGCCATCAAATATTCCACCGGCGCCAATGCCCAGCCGGCGGTGCGCGTCACGCTCGAGCGAGCCGGTGCGGACGTTCGCCTGTCGGTTACCGACAATGGACACGGCATTCCCGACGATGGCGACCGCGCGCGCGCCACGGAACGTTTCGTGCGGCTGGAGAAGAGCCGTTCGCAGCCGGGTTCCGGTCTTGGCCTCAGCCTCGCCAAGGCGGTCATGACGTTCCACAATGGCCGGCTTGAACTCTTGCCTGGCAATCCTGGACTATCCGTGGTCATGAGTTTCCCGGCTCGGGAGGATCACTGATGAGCACTGCAGCGAAGCGGGTGGAGACTGGATGGCTGCTGAAGCCGGCTGCCAAGCTTGCTCCGCTCGACAAGGACCGTGCGCGGTTGGAACTGGCCGAGATCGCTTCCGCCGCGCGCGAAGAAGGACTGACGCGGCTGGCCAAGTTCCTGGCAGGCAAAGGGGAGGGCCAGGATTTCCTTGCCGCCGTCTTCGATCTGTCGCCGTTCCTGCGTGATACCGCACGTCGCCGGCCGCAAATCCTGGACGGGCTGTTCGAGCAGACGATCGAGGCTCGGCTGAAGGCGATCGGCGCCGCCATCGACCAGGTGCATCTAACCGAAGCAGTCTCGGAATCCGGCCTGATGATGGAGCTGCGCCAGTGGAAGGCGGAGGCGCATTTCCTGATCGCGCTGGCCGATCTTGCCGGCGAGGCCGAAACGGCGCTGACGGTCCGGCGATTGAGCGATCTTGCAGACGCCTGCACCCGTGCGGCCGTCGACTTCCTGCTGCGTGACGCGCATGGCCAGGGCAAACTCAAACTGCCGGATGTCGGCAATCCGTCGAAACAGTCGGGCTGGATCCTGCTCGGCATGGGCAAGCTCGGCGCGCATGAGCTGAATTTTTCCTCCGACATCGATCTGGTGGTTTTCTTCGATCCGGAAGCGCCCGCCGTCGTCGATCCGCTCGACGCCACCGAGTTGTTTTCGAGGCTGACGCGCCGCCTGGTGCGCATCCTGCAGGACCGCACCGAACACGGTTATGTCTTCCGCACCGATCTGAGACTGCGCCCAGACCCCGGTTCGACACCGCTGGCGATCCCGGTCGAGGCGGCATTGCGCTACTATGAGGCACGCGGCCAGAACTGGGAGCGCGCCGCGATGATCAAGGCACGCCCGGTGGCAGGCGATCTGGCCGCGGGTGCGGCCTTCCTCAAGGAGTTGCAGCCCTATATCTGGCGCAAATACATGGACTACGCGGCGATTGCCGACGTCCATTCGATCAAGCGCCAGATCCACGCCCACAAGGGCCATGGCGAGATTGCGGTCAAAGGCCACAACGTTAAGCTTGGCCGCGGCGGCATTCGAGAGATCGAGTTCTTCGTCCAGACCCAGCAGCTCATCGCCGGCGGACGCTTCCCTGAACTGCGTGGCCGCGAGACCGTGCCGATGCTCGGTGAGCTTGCGACCCGCGGCTGGATCACCACCGAGGCGCGCGATGCGCTTGCCCGCCAGTACTGGTTCCTGCGCCGCGTCGAACATGCCGTGCAGATGGTTGCCGACGAGCAGACGCACACACTGCCGGAAGATGATGAAGGCCTGGAGCGCATCGCCCGCATGCTCGCCTTTGCCGACGCTTCTGCCTTTTCCCAAGCGTTCCGTGCCTCGCTGCAGCAGGTCGAACGCCACTACGCGGCACTGTTCGAAACAGCACCCGAACTATCGACCGGCATCGGCAACCTGGTCTTCACCGGCGATGTCGACGATCCCGATACGCTGCAGACCTTGCACGGGCTCGGCTTTCAGCGGCCAAGCGACATCTGCCGCGTCATCCGTGGCTGGCATTTCGGCCGCTATCGCCTCACCCAGTCGGCGGAGGCACGCGAGCGGCTGACGGAACTGACGCCGGCGCTGCTGCGCGCCTTCGGCCAGACGCGCCGGGCCGACGAAGCTCTGATGCGCTTCGACGAGTTTCTCGCCGGCCTGCCGGCTGGCATCCAGCTGTTCTCCCTGCTGCAGTCCAATCCTGCCCTGCTGAAGCTTCTGGCGACGATCATGGGGGCCGCCCCCCGGCTGGCGGCGATCATCACCCGCAGGCCGCATGTCTTCGATGGTTTGCTCGACCCGGCCTTGCTCACCGAACTACCGGACCGCGCCTATCTGTCGGCGCGGCTTTCCGCCTTCGTCGAGGGCGACCGACTTTACGAGGATGTGCTCGACCGGCTGCGCATTTTTGCCTCCGAGCAGAAATTCCTGATTGGTGTCCGGCTGCTCGCCGGCTCGATCGATCCGGCGCGGGCCGGCCGCGCCTTTTCCGATCTGGCGGATCTCACCATCGAGGCTGCGTTGAAGGCGGTGACGGCCGAATTCGCGGCACGCCACGGCATCATTGCCGGCGGCGTGGTTTCGCTGCTCGGCATGGGCAAGCTCGGCAGCCGCGAGTTGACTGCCGGATCGGATGTCGACCTGATCCTGCTCTACGACCACGCGCCGGATGCCGAAGAGTCCAACGGCGACAAGCCGCTGGCGCCTTCGCATTACTACACCCGCATGACGCAAAGGCTGATCGCGGCGGTGTCCGCGCCGACGGCGGAGGGGGTGCTCTACGAACTCGACCTGCGCCTGCGGCCGTCCGGCAACAAGGGGCCGGTGGCCACCCATATCGATGCCTTCAAGAAATACCAGCGCCAGGAAGCTTGGACCTGGGAACACATGGCGCTGGCCCGCGCCCGCGCCATTGCCGGCGACGCCAGCCTGTGCGGCGAGGTTGAAGCGGAAGTGGCGACGGTGCTTGGACAGCCGCGCGACGCCGCCAAGGTGATGGCCGAGGCTGCGGACATGCGGGGTATGATCGAGAAGGAAAAGCCGCCGCGCGATCTCTGGGACATCAAGCTTATTCCCGGAGGATTGATCGATCTGGAATTCATCGCCCAGGTGGCCGTCATCACCGGGCACGTCGAGACCGGGCGCCGCGCCACCGGCACCGCCGAGATCCTGTCGCGCCTTGCATCGGGCTTCGCCGATGCCGGGATAAGGCAGGAGCTTGGCGATGCCTACGCGCTCTATCTTGCACTGACCCAGATGACGCGGCTGTGCCTCACCGGAGCCTTCGAGCGCGACGACGTTCCGCCGGGGCTTTCGGATCTGCTTCTGGCGGTGACCGACTTGCCGGATTTCGGTGTGCTGGAAGCACACCTCAAGGAGACGTCGCAGAAGGTCAGGAAGGACTTTGATCTTTTGTTTCGTTCGGGATCACCGTGAAGCGATCGTCCCTTGGAATTGAAGACGTTTCGTGTTTTCCAGTCTCATGCAGCTACTCTGTTCGCCGAATCTGCCGGAGCGCGCGGCGTGCGTGAGCCTGCAAAATTCTCTCCCGCAGATAGGCGTAGAAGCGCGGCGGCAGCATACCATAGTCGAATCGGGACGGTTTGCTTCCCGCGATGGGCCTGAGATCGGGACCCGGCCAGAGGAAGTCATTGGTTTCGGTCACGACGATCCATGACGGCGTGTCATCGAGGCCGAGATGGGCTTTGAGTGGCGCAGGTATTTCTACTGCATCGGCAGGATCAGCCGGTGGCGAGTGTGTGACCGGAACGACCGTTATGACTTCACGGCCCTCCACGACCCGGCGCGCGGCGACAATGGCGCATGGTCGGTTTTTGCGACCTTCTTCGGCACCCTTTCGTGTTCTCTCACCCAGAGGTAAGAATAGGAAATCACCAGACCCGGGATAGGTTTGGGCAGGCTCACGGTGTCCAGTCTTTGAGCATCGCATCGAGCCCGGCATATTCGCTCGGTACGGCGCTTTCGGCGATGGCGTTCAGCGTCTCATCATCCAGTTCTTCCGCGTTACGGGCGACTCGTCCCTTGACCAACACCTCGAACATCGCCGCCGACAGGAGTACCGTGTGGGTCCGGCCATTCTTTGTGATTGCGACCGGCGCACGCTGGGCAGCGTCCTGAAAACGCCCGACATTCTGCTGGAATTCTGTTGAAGTCACTCGCATGACAAAGTCTACCTTTCTTATCTAAGGTGGATAAAATAGATAACTTTGTCAAAGCGTTCACCTCGCGTCCATGAGGTGGATCAGGCCTGGGATGGTGATAAAATATTCACGCTGCAACCTTGATCGCCGGCACGGCCCTCTTCACCGGAATGCGCACCGACACGATCGTGCCGACACCTTCGCTCGACCGGATCTTCAGCGCGCCGCCCTGAAGCTCGGCCAGCGAACGTGAGATGGCAAGGCCAAGGCCAGACCCGGCATGGCTCTTGGAGAACTGGTTCTGCACCTGCTCGAAGGGCCGTCCTAGCTTGCCGAGCGCCTCCTTGGGAATGCCGCAGCCATTGTCCTCGATCGTCAGCACCAGCGCGCCGGATGTGTTGCGGGCCCTGACCGATATGTGGCCGCCCTGGCCGGTGAATTTCACCGCATTGGACAAAAGGTTGATGACGATCTGCTTGATCGCGCGGCGATCGGCGACCAGCGTCAGCGCATCGGCAATGCGCGTTTCCACGGTGATGGCCTTTTGCGCCGCCTGCAGCGAGACGACGCGAACCGTTTCGCTGATCAGCGGGCCAAGATCGATCTCTTCCCGGTCCAGCGAGAATTGGCCGGCCTCGATCTTGGACATGTCGAGAATGTCGTTGATGACGCCCAGCAGATATTTTCCGCTGCTGTTGATGTCGGTGGCATATTCCTCGTAGCGCTCCGATCCGAGCGGGCCGAACAGCCCTTGTTCCATCAGTTCGGAGAAGCCGATGATGGCGTTCAGCGGCGTGCGCAACTCATGCGACATGTTGGCCAGGAATTCGGATTTGGCCCGGTTCGCCGCTTCGGCGCGTTCGGTTTCCTTCATGTATTTGCGGTTGAGGTCGACCAGTTCGCGCGAACGCTCCTCTTCGGCCCGCCGCGCGAGGCTGAGATCATGGATCGTTGCCATCAGCCGTCGCTCGCTGTCGACCAGCTTCTCCTGGTGCAGCTTGATCTGGGTGATGTCGGAGCCGACCGAGACGATGCCGCCGTCCCGGGTCTTCAGTTCGTTGACCTGCAGCCAGCGGCCATCGGCCAGCTGCCGCTCGAAAGTGGCGCCGCCCTGCAGGCCGCTGGTGTGGGCAAGCCGCCGTTCGGAAGCAAAGGCCAGCATGCGTTCTTCCAGCGCCGCGCGCGCGGTGCCCGGCATCACGTCGCGGTCCGAAAGCCCGTTGTCCTGCTGGTATTTGGAATTGCACATGATCAGGCGCTGCGTCGAATCCCACAGCACGAAGGATTCGTTGATGTTCTCGATCGCCGTTCTGAGGCGAAGGTCGGCCGCCTCGGAACGCAGCGCCAGATGACGCTGTTCGGTGACGTCGACGGCGATGCCGATCAACTGGATCTCCGGGGCCTCCGGATCGATGACTTGTGCCCGCGCGCGCATCCAGACCCATTGGCCGTCGGAATGCCGCATCCGGAACACCTGGTCGATATGGTCGATCTCGCGTGCGACAATTCTGTTGGCGAGTTCAAACAGGTCGCCGTCCTCGGGATGGATGATCTGATCGACCTCGCCGAAGGACAGCATCGTTTCGCACGGCTTGTAGCCGAGCATGTCGTACATCGAGCGCGACCAGTACATCTTGCCGCGCACCATGTCCCAGTCCCACAGGCCGCAGCGGCCGCGAACCAGCGCCATGTCGATGCGCTGATGCGCTTCGAGGTAGATGCGGTCGGCCGCCTGCGCACGCGCGGCCTGGCCGAAATAAGCGTAGAGGATGACGATCAGCACGCCGGCCGTCAGCACGAACAGGGTGACGTTCAGCGAAACGGTCTTGCGCCAGGCATCGAAAACCGCGTCCTGTGGCACCAGGGCCGCCGATGCGCCCCTGCCGCCATTCGCCAGGCTGACCGCCGCGTACCAGTCCCGTCCGTCGATGTTGACGTCCATGACGCCGGCACGATCGCCGAACATGAACAAGGGCTGGCCGCCCTCGACGAGGCCGTCCAGCGAATGGCCCTGCCATGACATCGAGCGCGGCGTCACCGCGACGATCTTGAAAGCGCTGTCGGTGATGACAAGCACATGGCTGCGGCCCATCGCGCCCTGTCGGCTGGTGGTCTCCAGCAGATCCTGTATGGCGCCGGGCGCCGTTTCCGAGGTGGTGGCGAGCGAACTGGCCAGCTGGCCCGCCGCCAGCGTCAGGATCGCCTTGGCATTGCGCTCGACATCGTCGCGCTCGTTCATCAGTGACAGCACGCGCAGCGCCGCGATGACGATCAGGAATGTGATGATGAGGGCGGGTATTGATCGGCGCAGCAGCGGCTCGGCGGCCAGAAGCCGCCGGTAGGCCGGTTCGGCGATGAGCCGCGTATTCCCGGCAAGACCGTCGCCGCGCGTCTCGCGATGCGCAAAAACCGTCCCTCCGGGCGCGCCCCACGCGTCCGCCTTCGCCATAAATGGCACTCCCCGAATTGCCTATGCTGCTTGGTGATCCGGCAAACGCCGCACATCCGAATCGTCAGTAAAGAATCAAAGGTGATTCGCCTTGTCCAGTGGTCCGGCGAAAAAAGATTAAAAATCGACTAAAATAACGCCAAAATGGTCGATCTCCCCCACAAGGGGGAGATCGCTCTCCCTACGCCAGCGTGCGCTCGACGATATCGCGCAGATCCGCCGACAGGTTTTCGGCGCCGGCGATCGACAGCAGCGCTTCCCTGGCCTTGGCTTGCCGCAAAGGTTCGAGCGAACGCCACGATCTGAGCGCCGTCGCCAGCCTTGCCGCCACTTGCGGGTTGCGTTTTTCGACCTCGAGCACAGTCTGAGCAAAGAACCAGTAGCCTTCGCCGTCAGCACGATGGAAGCCGGTCTGGTTGGCGCTGGAGAAGGTGCCGATCAGCGAGCGAACTCGATTTGGATTGCCCATCGAGAAGGCCGGGTGGTTGGTCAGGGCCTTCACGGTGTCGACGGTTTGCGGCCCCGGAACGCTGGCCTGGATCTGGAACCATTTGTCCATGACCAGCGGGTCGGACCCATAGGTCGTCTCGAAAGCCGCCAGCGCCTCGACCGTCTCGGGCGAACCGTGGTGACGATGCGCGAGCACGGCAAGTGCTGCCGCGCGGTCGGTCATGTTGGTCGCCGACTGGAAATGCCCGGCGGCGAGTGCTGCTCCACCCGGCTGCAGCGACAGATAATCCAGCAAGGTGTTGCGCAAGGCGCGTCGTCCGGCGCTCGCCGCGTCGGGGCTGAACGCTTCTCTGTCGGCAAGGCTGCGGTAGAGGCCCGAAAAAACGTCCCGGTTCGCAGTGCCGATCGCCAACGCCAGTGCCTCGCGAGCGGCATAGATGGCATCGGGGTCGATGTTCCTGCCGATGTCGCGGGCGATGTCGGCTTCGCCGGGCAATGCCAGCGCCAGTGCTCGATAGGCCGGCTCCAGCGTCTCGTCACCGGCGATGCTGCCGGCGAGTTCGATCAGCCGCGGTGCAAAGGCCGGCTGCTTGCCGCCGAGGACCTCGCGGAAGGCTGATATCAGTGCATCAGTCAGCAATGTGTTGAAGGCCTGCCAGCGCGAGAAGGCGTCGCTGTCATGGCGGGCGAGAAAGAACTGGTCGTCGGCTTTCTGCTCGACGGACAATGTCACCGGCGCCGAAAAGCCGCGGTTGAGCGACACGGCCGGGCGCTCGGTGACGCCTGAGAACCGCACCGTGTGGCGACGCTTGCGGATATGGATGACGCCGTCCTCGACGCTGGCGCCTTCGACGCCGCTATACGGCACAGGCTTGCCGCCGGCGCCGATCAGGCCGAAAGCCAGCGGGATGTGCATCAGCCGCTTGCGGCTTTCGGACGGTGTCGGCGGCACCGACTGCTCGATTTCGAGCGTGAATTCTTGCGCGGCCGGATTGTGCGTCGAACTGATCGTCAGGTTCGGCGTTCCCGCCTGATGATACCAGAGCGCGAACTGCGACAGGTCGCGGCCGGACGCATCCTCGAACACCTTGATGAAATCCTCGATCGTCGCCGCGTCACCGTCGTGCCGCTCGAAATAGAGGTCCATGCCGGCGCGAAAGACGTCGGCACCGAGAATTGTGCGGATCATGCGCACCACTTCGGAGCCCTTCTCGTAGACCGTCGCGGTGTAAAAATTGTTGATTTCGCGGTAGCGGCGCGGCCGCACCGGATGCGCCAGCGGACCTTGGTCCTCGGGAAACTGGTGGGCGCGCAAGGTGCGCACTTCGGCGATGCGCTTGACCGCGCGCGAACGCTGGTCGGCAGAGAATTCGTGATCGCGGAAAACCGTCAGGCCTTCCTTCAGGCAGAGCTGGAACCAGTCGCGGCAAGTGATTCTGTTGCCTGTCCAATTGTGGAAATACTCATGCGCGATGATCGCCTCGATATTGGCGAAATCGGCGTCCGTCGCGGTCTCCCGGTCGGCCAGCACATATTTGTCGTTGAAGATGTTAAGGCCCTTGTTCTCCATCGCGCCCATGTTGAAGTCGGACACGGCGACGATGTTGAAGACGTCGAGATCGTATTCGCGGCCGAACGCCTCCTCGTCCCATTTCATCGACCGCTTCAGAGCATCCATCGCGTAGCCGGCCAGGTTCTCCTTGCCGGGCTCGACATAGATGCCGAGTTCGATCGTGCGGCCCGATAGCGTGACGAAACTGTCCGCAAGCTGGCCGAGATTGCCGGCCACCAGCGCGAACAAATAGGACGGCTTGGGGAAAGGGTCGTGCCACACTGCATAGTGCCAGCCGTCGCCGAGGTCGCCCCTGTCGACCGGGTTGCCGTTGGACAGGAGCAGCGGCGCTTCGTCACGTATTGCCTCTATGCGCACCGTGTAGACGGACAGGATGTCGGGACGATCGAGGAAATAGGTGATGCGGCGAAAGCCCTCGGCTTCGCATTGCGTGCAGTAGACATGGCTCGAGCGGTAGAGGCCCATCAGGGCTTCGTTGCCGGCCGGCGCCACCTCGGTCTCTATGAGCAACTGGAAGCGACGCGCCGCCGGCGGCTTGAGGATGGTCAGTTGATCGGGCGTCGCCAGCAGATCCGCCGGCTTTACCTTGTTGCCGTCGATCTCTATGCGCTTGAGGGTCAGCCCGTCGCCGTCGAGCACCAGCGGTGCCGACACGGAGACGTCGTCACGACGCTCTATCGTGAGCACGGCGGTGACACGCGTTGCGTCTGGCGAAAGGCGGAAGGTAAGGTCGGTTTTCGGAATGAGGTAGTCGTTGGGGCGATAGTCTTCGAGTTTGAAGACCTGGCCGGTGTCCGTGCGCATTCCGTGGGTTTTCCTGTCGATTGCGTTGGCGGCGGATTGTGTCCGCTGGTCCAAGAAATTTAAAGTCCGCGCTCTTTACACGAAACCGCCCCTCGACAAAACTGAGGCAATGCCTATTTCAGGCGTTCCTTCTCCTGTCATCATCACGAGGCATCCATGACCGTCGTCACACCGAAATTCGGCATGGGCGCATCCGTGCTGCGGCGCGAGGATGCCGCCTTCATCCAGGGCCAGGGCCGCTATACCGACGACATCCAGCCGGCTGGCGTCCTGCATGGCTATGTCCTGCGCTCGCCGGTCGCCAAGGCCAGCTTCACCATCGGTTCGACCGAGGCGGCGAAGGCGGCACCTGGCGTCCATCTGGTGCTGACCGGCAAGGATCTTGCCCATCTCGGCGATCTGAAATCCGGCGTCATGCAGGAACAGCCGGACGGCACCAAGGCTCCGACGCGCGACATCCCGATCCTGTGCCGCGACCGCGTCAACTATGTCGGCGATGCCGTTGCCTTCGTCGTCGCCGACAGCCGAGCCTTGGCGCAGGATGCCGCCGAACTGATCGATGTCGACTATGACGGCGAAGACGCGGCCTCGGGGACGGCAAATGCACTTGCCGAAGGCACGCCGCTGGTCTGGCCGGAGCTTGGTTCCAACCGCGCCTTCAGCTACCACATGGGCGACAAGAAAAAGACCGAAGCGGCTTTCGCCAAGGCCGCCCATGTCACCCGCATCGAGTTCGTCAACAACCGGCTGGTGTGCAACTACATGGAGCCGCGCTCCGCGATCGGCGAATGGAACGTCGAGGAGAAGCGCTTCGTGCTGACCACCGGGTCGCAAGGCGTGCACTCCATGCAGTATATCCTGGCCAGCGTGTTCAAGATCAAGAAAGACCAGCTGCGCGTCATCACGCCTGATGTCGGCGGTGGTTTCGGGCCGAAGAGCTTCGTCTACCGCGAATATCCGCTGGTGCTGGAAGCGGCAAAGCGGCTTGGCCGCCCGGTGAAATGGGCCGGCGACCGCACGGAACACTTCCTGACCGACGCGCAAGGGCGCGACAATTTCGTCACGGCCGAAATGGCGCTGGACAAGGACGGCCGCTTTCTCGGCATGAAGGTGGACCTGCTCGCCAACATCGGCGCCTATATCTCGCAATACGGTCCGTTCATCCCCTATATCGGCGTCACCATGTCGACCGGTGTCTATGATATCCAGGCGCTCGACGTCTCGGTGACCGGCCTCTACACCAACACCTGCCCGGTCGATGCCTATCGCGGTGCCGGCCGACCGGAAGCAGCCTTCCTGCTGGAAAAGCTGGTCGATGCCTGCGCCCACGATCTCGGCCTGCCTGTCGAGGAGATCCGCCGCCGCAACTTCATCCGGCCGGAGCAATTTCCCTACCGGACGCAAACCGGCCGCCTCTACGACACCGGTGAATTCGAAGGCCATATGGAGCGCGCCATCGAGCAATCCGAATGGAAAGCGTTTCCGGAGCGGCTGGCGCAATCGAAGGCCGGCGGAAAAATCCGCGGCCTCGGCATGGCGACCTATATCGAGGCCTGTGCCTTTCCGGGCTCCGAACCGGCCTTCGTCGAACTCAATGGCGACGGCACGGTGACGCTGAAGATCGGCACCCAGACCAACGGGCAGGGACACGCCACCGCCTATGCGCAGTTCCTGTCGGAAAAGCTCAATCTCGACATCGACAAGATTCATGTCCGCCAGGGCGATACCGATGAGCTGAAGGCCGGCGGCGGCACCGGCGGCTCGCGCTCCATTCCGCTGGGAGGTGTATCGGCTTCCCGCGCGGGCGAGGATCTGGCCAACAAGATCAAGCGCATCGCAGCCGACGAACTGGAGGCTTCTGCCGGCGACATCGAATTGTCCGACGGTGTCGCCCGCATCGTCGGCACCGATCGCTCGCTCGATTTTTCCGCTATCGCCAAGGCCGCCAAGACGCCGGACGATCTCAAGGGCTTTGGCGAGTTCGTGCAGGACGAATGCACCTATCCCAACGGCACCCATATCTGCGAGATCGAGATCGATCCCGACACCGGCGCGACCGAGATCGTCCGCTACACCATCGTCGACGATTTCGGCGTCACCGTGAACCCGATCCTGCTCGCCGGCCAGGTGCATGGCGGCGTCGTGCAAGGTATCGGCCAGGCACTGACCGAAGACACTATCTATGGCGAGGATGGACAGCTTTTGACGGCGAGCTTCATGGATTACGCCATGCCGCGCGCCGACAATTTCCCGTTCTTCCATTTCGAGACCCGCAACGTGCCTTCGACCACCAATGCACTCGGCATCAAAGGCGCGGGCGAGGCCGGCACCATCGGCTCGACCCCGGCGGCACTCAATGCGGTGACCGACGCGCTCTGGCGCGCTTATGGCGTCAAGCACATCGACATGCCGGCAACGCCCGCGCGTATCTGGGCGACGATCCGAGAAGCGTCGGGAGCGTGACAGCAGGCCCCGGCAGCCCCCCGGCCACAGCCAGCGATGATGCCGGCGGGCACGACACGCTTACCGGCATCATGCTCAAGATCGTGTCGGTGGCGGTCTTCGTCGGCATGCAGACCTGCATCAAAGCCGCAGGCACGGTTCCGGCCGGCCAGATTGTCTTCTTCCGCTCTTTCTTCGCCATCTTCCCGATCATCGCCTTCCTGGCTTTCAGGAAAGAACTCGGCACTGCCTTCACCACCAGGCGTCCGTTCAACCACATCGCCCGCGGCCTGGTCGGCGTCTGCGCCATGGGGCTCGGCTTTTTTGCGTTGACCCGACTGCCGCTGCCGGAAGCGATCACGCTGAACTACGCGCAGCCGCTGCTGGTGGTGGTGTTCAGCTCCATCTTCCTCGGCGAGGCCATCCGTGTCTATCGCTGGAGTGCGGTCGCGGTCGGCCTGGTCGGCGTGCTGATCATCTCCTGGCCGGAACTGACGCTGCTGAGTTCAGACGAGGCGCTCGACGACCAGGAAGTGCTCGGCGTCATGGCCGCTCTTGTCGCGGCGGCGATCTCGGCCGTCGCCATGCTCTTGGTGCGCAATCTCGTGCAAAGCGAGCGCACAGCGACCATCGTGCTGTGGTTTTCGGTGACGGCGAGCGTCATGTCGCTGCTGTCGCTGCCATTCGGCTGGCAGGCGCTGACGCCGCTCCAGGCAGCTCTCCTTGTTGCCGCCGGCTTCTGCGGCGGCCTCGGCCAGATCCTGATGACGGCGGCCTATCGCCATGCCGAGGCCTCGGTGGTGGCGCCGTTCGAATACACCTCGATGATCCTCGGCGTCGTCGTCGGCTATCTCGTCTTCGGCGACGTCGCCACGCTCCATATGCTTGTCGGCGGCCTGATCGTCGTCGCCGCCGGCATCTTCATCATCTGGCGCGAACGCCAGCTTGGCCTGGAGCGCACCCGCACGCGCAAGGCGGCGTCGCCGCAGGGGTGACTATTTAAACGAAGCTTGAAAAGCTGGCGATCCTTTACACCCCCCTCTGGCCTGCCGGCCATCTCCCCCGCAAGGGGGGAGATCAGATGTCACATCGGCTTTCGCCAATCACCAACATTGAAAGCGAGAGCCAGCGGTTGAGCTGCCAATCTCCCTCCTTGCGGGGGAGATGTCCGGCAGGACAGAGGGGGGTGCTGTCCCTCGGCCTTGCCGACTACGACACCTTCGCAGCCCGTTCCTTCGCCAATCGCACCAGCACAGTCCTCGTCTGCTCATCGGCCGGGAAAAACGATTCGATCGCCAGTTCCGACAGCGTCACGTCGAGCGGCGTGCCGAACACGGTGATGGTGCTGATGAATGACAGCACCTGATCGCCATAGGCCAGCCTGAGCGGGTGTACGATGGCATTTGGCTCGACCGGTGTCGGCCGGCTGCCTTTCAAGCCGGACGGATAAGTCCTTAGCTCACGCTCGAGTTCGATCAGCACCTCGTCGCCGCTGGCATCGTTCTGGTGTTTCAGGCGCTCGAGCAGATGCGTTCGCCATTCCTGAAGGTTGACGATGCGCGGTGCGATGCCGCCGGGATGCAGGCTGAGGCGAAGCACGTTGACCGGCGGCGTCAGCAGCGAAGCCTCGCTGACATCGTCAAGGAAGGGTGCAATGGCGGCATTGGCCGAAACCAGGTTCCAGTGGCGGTCGACGGCGAGTGCCGGGAAAGGCTCGTGGCCTTTGAGGACGATCTCGACGGCCGCCATCGCCGGCGCCAGCGTCGTGTCGGTCAGGGAGCGTTCGCCGAAGCTGGGCGCAAAACCGGCGGCGAGCAGCAATTGATTGCGTTGCCTCAGCGGTATCGACAATTGCTCGGCCAGATGCAGCACCATGTCGCGCGAGGGCGCGGCGCGGCCGCTTTCGACGAAGCTCAGATGCCGCTGCGAGATCTCGGCCTCCATGGCGAGGTCGAGCTGCGACATGCGGCGGCGGGTGCGCCATTCGCGAATGAGGCTGCCGGCGGACGTTTGGGGTGTTGTCATGAGGCATGATTAGGTCGAGAGCAGACGTATTTCAATTACCTCGGAGGTTATCGGTACGGCATCCATGTCGGAGATTGGCTACTCGCCAAGCCTCAGCCAACTTCCCGCAGCTTTGCCTTCACCTCGAGAAAATCCCGCCACGCCAGCTTCTTGTGCGCGGGCGTTCGCAAGAGATAGGCCGGGTGCAGCGTGGGCATTGCCGGAATGGCGATGCCGGATGCCGTCGTGTGAACGCGCCAATTGCCGCGCAGCCGCAATATGCCCTCCGAGGTGTTGAGCAAGGTCTTGGCTGACGGGCCGCCAAGGTTGATCAGCACCTTGGGATTGACCAGTTCGATCTGCCGCTCGATGAAGGGCCGGCAGATCTCGGTTTCGTGCGGCGTCGGCGTGCGATTGCCCGGCGGCCGCCAGGGAATGACATTGGCGATATAGACTGAAGTGCGGTCGAGTCCGATCGCCGCCAGCATGCGGTCGAGCAGCCGGCCCGATCGGCCGACGAAGGGCAGGCCCTCGATGTCCTCATCGCGGCCGGGTGCCTCGCCGACCAGCATGACGGCGGCTTCCGGGTTGCCGTCGGCGAACACCAAGCTCTTGGCGGTGGCCTTGAGATTGCAGCCGTCGAACGCCGCCATGTGCTGGCGAAGCTCGTCAAGCGTTGTTGCCGTCGTTGCCAATTGGCGGGCAAGTGCTGCCTGAATTTCGTCGGGAACCGTGGCCGACGGTGCGCGCAAAACAGGTGGCGCATTTGGCCTGTCGCCCCCTTCGGGGCGATTTGTCGAACGCTGCTGTGCGGCGGTGTCACCCGAAGGCGCTGCGGTCGGCGCGCGCTCCATCGGCTTTGGCGAGACCTCGGTGAACCGGTTCACCGGCTGCTCTTCGAGCGCCTCGTCGACACCAACGCTGGCATAAAAGGCCAGCAGGTCGGCGATATCAGGTCTGTTGGTTGGGGAAGCGGCAGTCATCGATTCACATTCGTCCGCGTGGCGGCAATTTGCAAGGCTGGCAGTTTCTCTACCAGGGCAACGAACCCGGGTTAACGGGTTCCTTCGGAGCCTTTCGCCGGCGCGTCGGCTGACGGAGCATCAAACGAAAAACCCGCCTGTCCGGCGGGTCACTGGCGCAAATCAGCACCATAGGCAAAAATGTACCATAGCTGAGGTCACCGAGTCAAGAAAAAATTCCTATCGTCTACCCCGTTGGTATGCGCGGATCCTGCACCAGATAGAAAGTCCAGCGCGGCGTGTAGTCGGTCATCAGGAATTCGAACCTGGCGGTTTTCAGCGGGTCGACCTTGCCATTCCTGAACAGCAGCCGGTCATAGGGTTCGAAATCGCGATCGAAATCGGCGAAATTGCTCGACAAAATATTGTCCGGCGTCTTGTTGCGCTGGTCGAAGGAAAGCCCGTCGCCGAACACGCTCGGCCGATTCAGGATCTCCTGCAATTCGAACTGGAATTCGACCCAGGCCTGGCCGCTGTTGTTGAGTACATCGATGCGCATATACATCATGCCGTTTGCGAATTCGCCGGCCTTGCCGAAGGCCTGGATCGGCTTTGTCGTGCGGATCGTCAGCGTCACCGGCGTTGACGAATTCAGCTCTTCGGTGATGACGAACGGATCGTCCTTCGTTCCGATGCCCGAGGCGCCGGTGATGCGGAAGCCGCCAAGCTCGTCGGAGAAGGAGTAGGCGCCTGCCGCCCAGACCTTCACTTCGTCGGCGGCAGCGTGATGCGGCGCCAGCATCAGAAGGGCCAAAAGGAGCGCCCGGCGGATCCGGCCGGGCGGGAAAAGAAAGCGCGTCGATGAAAAGCCGGCTGGCCCAGGAATGCGCATGGCGTGAAGTATGGCCGATAAGCAAGCCGTCGAACAATTAAAAACGCGCGCCTCGCAGGCAATGCCGGGCGAAAAGCAGTCTTCCAGCCTCGCAATGCGCGACTTTTTGGCCAAAACGGCATTGTCACGTATGCGCCGGTTTCCTGTCGTCAATTGATGCGCTATGCAGCGCGGGAGCCAGCAAGATACCCGAATGGGATAAGCCAGTGCGGAGGGGTTGATGAGCGACATCGAACGCGAAAGCATGGAATTCGACGTGGTTATCGTCGGCGCCGGACCGGCGGGCCTCGCCGCCGCGATCCGCCTCAAGCAGGTCAATCCCGAGCTTTCGGTCGTCGTCCTGGAGAAGGGCGGTGAGGTCGGCGCCCATATTCTCTCCGGCGCCGTTGTCGATCCGATCGGCATCGACAGGCTCTTGCCGGGCTGGCGCGATGAGGACGGCCATCCCTTTAAGACGCCGGTCACATCAGACCATTTCCTGGTCCTTGGCCCTGCCGGCTCGTTTCGCCTGCCCAACATGCTGATGCCGCCGCTGATGAACAATCACGGCAACTACATCGTCTCGCTCGGCAATGTCTGCCGCTGGCTGGCGACCAAGGCCGAAGCGCTCGGCGTCGAGATCTATCCGGGCTTTGCCGCTGCCGGCCTGCTCTACAATGAGCAAGGCGCCGTCACCGGCGTCGTCACCGGCGACATGGGCATCGAGAAGGACGGAACGCACGGTCCGGGCTTCGCACCCGGCATGGCGCTGATGGGCAAATATGTGCTGATCGGGGAGGGCGCTCGCGGCTCGCTCGCCAAGCAACTGATCGCCAGATACAAGCTTTCCGATGGCCGCGAACCGGGCAAATACGGCATCGGCCTGAAGGAACTCTGGCAGGTCAAGCCGGAGAACCACCGTCCGGGGCTGGTCCAGCATTCCTTCGGCTGGCCGCTTGACTTGAAGACCGGCGGCGGCTCGTTCCTCTACCATCTCGAGGACAATCAGGTGGCGGTCGGCTTCGTCCTCCACCTCAATTACAAGAACCCCTATCTGTCGCCGTTCGAGGAATTCCAGCGCTTCAAGACCCATCCGGCGATCAGCGGGACTTTCGACGGCGCCAAGCGCCTCGGCTATGGCGCGCGCGCCATCACCGAGGGCGGCTGGCAGTCGGTGCCGAAACTCTCCTTTCCCGGTGGTGCGCTGATGGGATGTGCGGCGGGCTTCGTCAACGTGCCGCGCATCAAGGGCTCGCACAATGCCGTGCTGTCCGGCATGCTGGCGGCCGAGCATGTCGCAGAGGCGATCGGTGCCGGGCGCGCCAACGACGAACTCGCTTCCTACGAGGAAGCCTGGCGCGCGACCGACATCGGCAAGGATTTGAAGAAGGTGCGCAACGTCAAGCCGCTGTGGTCGCGCTTCGGCACGATCGTCGGGGTCGGCCTCGGCGGCCTCGACATGTGGCTGAACACGCTGTTCGGTGTCTCGCCCTTCGGCACGCTGAAGCATGGCAAGGCCGACTATGCGACGCTCGAGCCTGCCGCCCAGCACAAGAAGATCGCCTATCCGAAGCCCGATGGCGTGCTGACCTTCGACAGGCTGTCCTCGGTGTTCCTGTCCAACACCAATCACGAGGAAAACGAGCCGGTCCACCTGCTTGTCGGCGACATGGAACTGCAGAAGCGGTCCGAGCACGATGTCTTTGCGGGCCCCTCGACGCGCTACTGTCCGGCCGGGGTTTACGAGTGGGTCGACAAGGATGGCAATGCCGCCGCCGATCCCACGGCCAAGGATGTGCGCTTCGTCATCAACGCGCAGAACTGCGTCCACTGCAAGACATGCGACATCAAGGACCCGAACCAGAACATCAACTGGGTGCCGCCGCAAGGCGGAGAAGGCCCGGTCTACCAGGGCATGTAGGCCCGCGCCGGCCACAGCGTGCAAAGACCCCGACGACGGCTCGGGGTCTCCCGTGGCATGTGAAACATTAGGACTGTTGAAACTGCCGCACGCTTATGGTTCCATTCCTTGACGATAAGGAGATGGCCAATGCGCTTGGCGGTTCTGGCATGCCTTGTGGCGATCGGTGCGCTGTTCGGTTTGGCTTCGGCGGCCTCGGCCGGCACCAGGGTGGTGGTCAAGACGCGGACCTACGACATCACCGGGAACACGGGGCTGGCGCTGATGCAGGCTATGGACCGCAAGGGGCCGAAGCACGGCTTCATGACGCATGCCATCGCGCTGACCGGCTACGCAGTGGACTGGGACCTTGACACCAGCCAGGACAATGGCGTTTGCCGCTTGCGGCGTGCCAACGGCACGCTCAATCTCTTCTATACGTTTCCGCGTGTCGCCTCGGCCACCACTCCGACGCTCCGGAAGCGCTGGACGCGGTTCTTCGCCGGCGTCCGCGCCCATGAGGAAACCCATGGCCGCATCGCCAGGGAGATGATGCGGGCCACGGAAAGATCGATCTCCGGCCTCAGGATTGCCGACGACCGGTTCTGCTACAAGACACGTCGCGAGGCACAGCGACGTATCAAGGCCACCAATGCCGCATATGAGGCCAAGCAGCTCGCTTTCGATGCGCGCGAGCATCGCGATGGCGGCCATGTCCAGCATCTCGTCATCGCTTTGGTCAGGCCCTGATCCTTCAGCCTGGCGTCTTGCCGGTCTGGCTTATGGCCGCGGTCGCGGTTTCATGTTCGTCGAGCGGCTTTTGCTGGTTCAGCCTGAGTGAGAACTCCACCATGACCGGGAGGTGATCCGAGCCCGTGTCCTCCAGCCGTGTCGCGGAATGGATGGTCACGCCGCCCTTGCTGAAAACCTGGTCGATCGGCAGGCCGGCGAAGCGCCGCAGCAAGTCCGGCAGCTTGATGTGGATCCAGGTCGGGCCGGCGGACGGCATCACGGTCAGCCCGCCAAGCGCCGCGACCCGCCGCACGGCGGCACTCCACGGCGCAGCATTGCAGTCGCCCGCCATGATGGCCGTCTCGCCGAGCGCGGAAAGCGGCTCCGTCAACTCGCCGATCTGCCAGTACTGCTCGCGTGGCCACGGCCAACTGAGATGGATCGCGGCGACATCGACGTCGATGCCGCCGAAGTCGACGGTCGCTGTCGCCATGGCGCCGCGCCTTTCGCAACGCGCCTCGGTGTCGGCGGCAAAGGGCCGCCGCGAGAGCAGCGCGACGCCGAATATGCCGTTGGGATAAGGACAGAGGATCCGGTATGGATAGGCGCTGCTGATATAGCCAAGCTCGGTCGCCCACATCGCCGATACCTCGTCCAGGGTGATCACGTCGGGATTGGTCCGGCCGATCAGCGACAGCACCTTCTTCGGCGTCGGATTGTCGTAGCGCAGGTTCATCTGCAGCAGCTTGTAGATCGCGCGGTCTTCGTTCTTGGCTTCATAGGCGGCCTGAACCGGCCACAGGCGGGAGAAGGACAGCGACCCGGAAGTGGTGGCGAAGGCCGCCACGGCAAAAAGCAGTGCCACGGCCGCCTGCAGGCGAAATGTCGTGGCCAGCAGCGGCAGTGCGCAAAGCGCCATCAGCACGGCAAGGTGGACGCGGAAATGCGAGAAGGAATCGAAGGCGGGATGCAGCGTTCCGAAAAACCCGGCCACCAGCGCGATCGAACAGGCCAGCATTGCCAGGAATGCAACCGAAATCAGCAATGTCCCGAAGCTCGCTCTCTCCATGCCGCCTGCTTATCGGCAGAAATGCGGCCCAATCAAGATGAGAAATGCCTACGCGATGCGTGGTATCGGCCTACTGGAACGCCGTTTCCGAAAAACTTCTGAGCTTGCGCGAATGCAACCGCTCCATCGGCATTTCCGCGAGCTTCTCCATCGCCCTGATGCCGATGGTCAGGTGCTGCGCCACCTGGCGCTTGTAGAATTCGGTCGCCATGCCGGGCAGCTTCAACTCGCCATGCAGCGGTTTGTCCGAAACGCACAGCAGCGTGCCGTAGGGAACGCGGAAGCGGAAGCCATTGGCGGCAATCGTCGCCGATTCCATGTCGAGTGCGATGGCGCGAGATTGCGACAGACGCTGGACCGGGCCACGCTGGTCGCGCAGTTCCCAGTTGCGATTGTCGATGGTGGCGACGGTGCCCGTGCGCATGATGCGCTTCAGGTCGTAGCCGGTAAGGCCGGTGACTTCGGCGACGGCTTCCTGCAACGCCACCTGGATCTCGGCCAGCGGCGGGATCGGCACCCAGACCGGAAGATCGTCGTCCAGCACATGGTCCTCGCGCACATAGGCATGCGCCAGCACATAGTCGCCCAGCGCTTGGGTGTTGCGCAGGCCGGCACAGTGGCCGAGCATCACCCAGGCATGCGGCCTCAGCACCGCAATATGGTCGGTGATGGTCTTGGCGTTGGAAGGCCCGACGCCGATATTCACCATGGTGATGCCGCCATGTCCCGACTTCTTCAGGTGATAGGCCGGCATCTGTGGCAGGCGCGGCGGTGCAACGCCTTCGCTGGGCGCGCTTTGCCCGCTCTTGGTGATGACATTGCCCGGCTCGACGAACTCCGTGTATCCGCCGCCGCCATTGGCCATCAGGTCGCGGGCGCGGGCGACGAACTCGTCGATGTAGAACTGATAATTGGTGAACAGTACGAAGTTCTGGAACTGCTGCGGTGTGGTCGCCGTATAGTGCGACAGCCGGTGCAGCGAATAGTCGATGCGCTGCGCAGTGAAGGGCGCCAACGGCCTCGGCTCGCCAAAGGCCACTTCGAAGGTGCCGTTGGCGATCTGGTCGTCGGTGCCGTCGAGATCCGGCACGTCGAACAGGTCGCGGATCGGCCGCTTGATGCGCTCCGCCGTCGCGCCGTCGACATGGGTGCCTTCAAGGAAGGCGAAATGCAGCGGGATCGGCGTGGTCGATTCCGACACCGTGACCGCAACCCCATGATTGCGCATGATCAGGCGCAACTGCTCGACGAGGTAGCTTTCGAACAGGCCCGGCTGGGTGATGGTGGTGGAAAAATGCCCAGGCGTCGGCATATGGCCATAGGCCTGGCGCGAGTCGATCTGGGTGAATGAGTTGGTGGTGACGCCGATCTCCGGATAGAAGGCCCGGTAGCGCTTGCCATTGTCGCCGCCTGCTGCCGCCAGCTCTGCGAAGGAGTCGCGCAGGAATTTGGTGTTGCGGTCGTAAAGCGCCTGCAGTGCCTTGACGGCTTTTTCGGCGCTATCAAAGCTTTGCCGGCCAAAAGGCTCCGGCATGACGACAGATTCGATGGCTTGTGGGTAGATTCGCTTTTCCATGGCTCAATATAGAGACTTGGATCGGCACTTGGGAGGGGTGTCGCGACCGAAGGCGGCCAAAGCGCCGTTTTTCTTCAACCGCGCTGCAGGCTGACCAGGAGCACAAAGCCGACGCCGGACTTCTTCAGGGCAGGTGCGTCGATCGTCGAGCCGGCATCGGAGCGCATCATCGGCACGGCCAGAACCGGAGCGGCCAGAACCGCCAGGATAAGCGCCGCCCGCGGCAGAAGCCGAATGGTCTTGAGAGCGTTGGCGGCGATGCGGTTCATGGTGTTTCAGCTTTTCTTTTCGAGGTCTTGGTTCTTTGTTCAGTTGCGAAGATGGGTGGGGCAGGCGAGGCGGCAGGTTCCGGAACTGGCTTCGTCCCAGGCGCGGGCCGGACGGCCCGCTTCGGCGACGAGGATGGCGAAGAACATTCCAAACAGGCTCACCAGCAGGCAGACGATGGTGAAGCGGCGAGCAAGCATTGGGTCGGTCTCCTTCAACACGCCGGAGAATGCCCTGATGCAACTGAACCGGCTCTGATGCCGGCGTTCATCTGCGGTTCAAGATGGTTGACGGGGTTTCGACGGCGCCGGCGTCGGTTTGGATAGCCGCCGGCGGGTATCGAGCATCACCGGCGCAGCATGTGTCGACAAAACGAAAACGGGGCCCGTCGACGCCCCGTCATCATGTCGTAAGGGTGCGGTCGATCAGAGCTTATGCCAGGTCTGGCTCTTGCAGATCAGTCCGCCCAGCACGCAGCCGCTCATCTTGAGAGAGCTGCCCGACAATGTCGCCTTGCCCGAATAGGTCCTGTCGTTTGCCGGATCGGTGATGTTGCCGGCATATTTGTTGTCGCCCGTCGCCTTGAGCGAGCCGATGGTCTTGCCGGCATATTTCCCGGACCTGAGGGTGATGGAAAACGAGCCGCCGCCGGCGATGGCCGCGGTTTCGCCGGCCTGCGTCTTCCAATTGCCTTCGATCGGATCGGCCCATGCCGCACCCGCCACGATCAATGTGGCCGCAAGGGCCAGGCTCAGTTTTCGAAACATGTCTTCCTCCCTGTGGATGTCCGGCCGGATGCTCCGCCTCGCCGGTCTGCCGCTTACGCAAACGTAAGCTAATCCAGCTCCCGGCAAAACAAAAGCGGTGCCGTAGCGGAAGACTTTGGGATTTTGAAGCCGCCTGAAAGCGCCTCCTCGACGACGAAATGAAACGTTCGGCGCATCGCCTTTGTCTGCCGTGGTTAGCGAAGTCTTGCCTCCGCGTGAGAAAACTCTCGTCAAATTTGACGCAAGCAGGCTGAATTGCTGGGTTTGTATCCTTAACGATTTTCGGCGTTTACCTCTTGTTTTAGCTTTGTTTTCCTCAAATTAAGCACGCCATTTAACGACGGATTCAAGCCTGCACGGCATTCTCGAAAGCATCGGAAGAGCAGCCGGCAAGACGAAAGAAGGCAGCTCTCGGGAGCCTGACAGGGGCCGGAAAACAGGGGATTGAAATGGCACGTTTTGAAATGCTTGAAGCAGGTTTCGGCGCCATGGGAGCAACTGCCCAGGCCGACATCCTTTTCGAACTGGGCATGATGTATGCGACCGGCCGCGATTGCGAGACCGATGTCGTTGCCGCCCACAAATGGTTCAACATCGCCGCAATCAAGGGCTCGGCCCGCGCTGCCGAACTGCGCTCGGAAATGTCGGCCGCCATGTCGAAGGTCGAGATCGCCACGGCGCTGCGCGAAGCCCGCGAATGGATGACCATGCACTGAAATCTGCCGATCGCAGACAGGCTATCGACGACAGGGAAGCTCCGGGATCAAGACCGCACAGACGGCCAGACCCGGCGGAACGAAGGCCGCGCAAGACGGTCACGGTGTCAAGAAAGAGAACGCGGCAGGCCGCAAGGCCCAGTCGTGCGCGACACAGGGAAGCTGAGCGGGATTTTTAGGCGGGGGGCGCCTGGAGATTGCTCGACGGGCAAAAAAGCCACGACCAGCCGGAACAAGGCTGGCGTGGCTTTTTGCGTGGATGACGTCTCGCAGGCCCAATCGAGCGGCGCCAATGCGCCTAGACAGGCCGAATGAAGGATGAAATTGTCCGGCCTCTCTGGAAGAAGCGGGGCCGGGGCGGCCGCGCGTGAGTGGAGGAGTTCTACCATCATGAAAAAATTGAGTATTTTGAACGCGGCCATATTCGGCCTGATGATGAGCACGCCGGTTGCATTCGCCGATGACATCACCTTTGCGGTGATCGGCCCGATGACCGGACAGCTCGCCACCATCGGCGATCAGTTCAAGCAGGGCGCACAGGCCGCTGCCGACGCGATCAACGCCGCTGGCGGCGTCAACGGGTCGATGATCAAGCTCGATATCGAAGACGACCAGTGCGATCCCAAGCAGGCCGTGTCGGTTGCCAACCGCGTCGTCGCCGATGGCGTCAAGTTCATCGACGGCCATGCCTGCTCCGGTTCGAGCATTCCGGCCTCGGCCGTCTATGCCGAAGCCGGCGCGCTGATGATGAGCCCGGCTTCTTCCAACCCGGTGCTGACCGACGCGGCCGCCAAGGCCGGCTGGCCGACGATCATGCGCCTTTACACGCGTGACGATGCGCAGGGCGCCTTCATCGGCCCATGGATCGCCAAGAAGTTTGCCGGCAAGAATGTCGTCGTCCTGCACGACAAGAGCGCCTACGGACAGGGCGTGGCTGACGCCGTCAGGGCAACGATGAATGCCGGCGGCCTCAAGGAGGTCTACTATGACGGCATCAACGCTGGCGAGAAGGACTATTCGGCTCTCGTCACCAAGCTCAAGGACTTGAAAGCCGACGTCGTCTATTTCGGCGGCTACCATCCTGAAGCTGGCCTGATCCTGCGTCAGTCGGCGGAACAGAACCTGAAGTTCCAGCTGATCATGCCGGACTCCATCGCCTCGCCGGAATTCTGGCAGGTCGCTGGCCCGGCCGGCGAGGGCACCATGTTCGTCTTCCCGTCGGATCCGCAGGCAAAGCCGGAAGCCAAGGCTGCCGTCGAGAAGATCAAGGCCGGCGGTTTCGTGCCGGAGGGCTTCACGCTGTTCTCTTACGCCACCATCCAGGCATTCGCCGAAGGCATCAAGCGTGCCGGCAGCGACGACCCGGCCAAGGTTGCCGAAGCGTTGAAGAACGGCACGCCGATCAGCACCGTTGTCGGTGATGTCACCTTCGACGAGAAGGGCGACCTCAAGAATGCCAGCTACGACATCAACCAGTGGCATGACGGCAAATACGCGCCGATTGCGCAGTAATCGCCGCCCTGGCGACTGGATAGCATAGAGAAATGGCCGGGTTCGTCCCGGCCATTTTCTTGTTTGCCCTGTCGTTGGCCTTCCGAACCGTCAGCTCACTGCTGTGGTCGCGGCGTTGTGCTCCTCGACGAACCGCACCAGCACCGTCCCGTCGGTCACCTGCGCGCCCTCGGTGGCGATCTCGGCGATCACGCCGTCATGCGGCGCGGAGATGGTGTGCTCCATCTTCATCGCCTCCAGGATCAGCAGCGGCTGGCCCTTGATCACGGCATCGCCCTTTCCCACGCGCACCAGCTTGACCAGTCCCGGCATCGGCGCACGCAGGCTGCCGGTGCTTGCCGCCGCGTCATCGGCCCGCGCCAACGGGTCCGGCACGGCGAAGGTGTAGCCAACGGCGCCTTCGAACACGGTGATGTGGCCTGGCCAGCGGGCGAGGCGTGGCGCGGCGCGAAAATCATGCGAATTGGTATCGTCATAGGGCTTGTCCAGCGCGACCTGGAAGCGCCCATCCGGCCGCACCGAAACCTTCGCCGCGATATCGTCTTCACCGAACTTCAGCCATGTGCGTCGCGCCACGCTGTGGAAATGGGCATAACCGGCAAGCGACGACCACGGATCGTCTGACAACGGCGATGCTCCGGCCCCCGAGGCTGCGACTGCGGCCGCGGCTATGGTTTCTCCGCTCGGCGGCGGGACGATCGTCAAAGCCGCCTGGTGTCTGCCAATCAGGCTGGTGTCGACGTCGCCTGCGGCGAAATCCGGATCGGCGGCGAGAGCGGCAAGAAAGGCGGTGTTGACGGTCGAGCCGGCGATCTCGGTCCGGGATAGCGCCGCGCCAAGCGCTTCCAGAGCCGCCTGGCGGTCCGTGGCGTGGACGACCAGCTTGGCGATCATCGGATCGTAGTACGGCGAGATGGCGTCACCCGCCCGCACGCCGGTCTCGATGCGCATCGTGGCGCCTTGCGGGGCCGCGTCTGGAAATCTCAGATGATGCAGCGTGCCCGTTGCCGGCAGAAAACCTTTTGCCGCGTCCTCGGCATAGATGCGCGCCTCGAAGGCATGGCCGGTAAGCGCGATCTCGCTTTGCGTCTTCGGCAGCTTTTCGCCGCTGGCGACCCGCAACTGCCACTCGACCAGATCGGTGCCGGTCACCATTTCGGTGACGGGGTGCTCGACCTGCAGACGGGTGTTCATCTCCATGAACCAGAAGCGGTCGGCTTTCAGGCCTTGCGAGGCATCGACGATGAACTCGATGGTGCCGGCGCCTGAATAATTGATCGCCTTGGCGGCCTTCACCGCCGCATCCGTCATCGCCTTGCGCAAAGCCTCGGTCATGCCGGGCGCGGGCGATTCCTCGATCACCTTCTGGTGGCGGCGCTGCGCCGAGCAGTCGCGCTCGTAGAGGTGCACGGCGTTGCCGAAATTGTCGCCGAACACCTGCACTTCGATATGGCGCGGCTTGTCGACATATTTTTCGACCAGCACACGGTCGTCGCCGAACGCAGCTTTCGCCTCGCGCCGCGCGCTGGACAACGCTTCGGAAAACTCATCGGGATGCTCGACCCGGCGCATACCCTTGCCGCCGCCGCCAGCGCGTGCCTTGATCAGCACGGGATAGCCGATCTCGCGTGCCTTGGAGGCAAGTAGCACGATCTCCTGCGCCTCGCCATGGTAGCCCGGAACGACCGGAACGCCGGCTTTTTCCATCAGACGCTTGGCCGCGTCCTTCAGCCCCATGGCACGGATCGAGGCCGCCGACGGGCCGATGAAAATGAGCCCCGCCGCCGTCACCTGGTCGGCGAAATCGGGATTTTCCGACAGGAAGCCGTAGCCGGGATGAATGGCTTGTGCGCCGGTAGTCAAGGCCGCGGCGATGATCTTATCACCGCGCAGATAGCTTTCGCCGACGCGCGAGGGGCCGATATGCACCGCCTCGTCGGCCATCTCGACATGCAGGGATCTCGCGTCGGCATCCGAATAGACGGCGACAGTGCGCACACCCAGTTTCCGAGCCGTGCGGATGACACGACAGGCGATCTCGCCGCGATTGGCAATCAGGATCTTGGCAAACATGGAGCCTCCGCATGTAAGGCTCGCAGTCCATGGGAAGCAGGGCGCTTCAACACCCCCCTCTGTCCTGCCGGACATCTCCCCCGCAAGGAGGGAGATTGGCAGCTTTGCCCTCGCTGCGAACTTTCAATGTTGGAATTTGGCGAAAGCGATAGCGACAGTCGATCTCCCCCAATGCGGGGGAGACGTCCGGCAGGACAGAGGGGGGTACTGTCCAGCGAGCCATTCCAGCCCTCGGCGTAGACCTCTCCCTTACCAAGGGAGTGCTCTACCTTGCGGTCGGTAGTATCTATTTCGATGACGAAATTGCGCAGCCGCCACTCGCGGTCTTGAGCTTCCACCGTGTCAAGCCGGCCTGGCAATTGCGCAGCGCCGTCTCTTCCGCCGCCTTCTGGGACGGCGCGTCGAGCTTCGTCCCGCAGACAATGTAGAGGTCGACGACACGCGAATAAAAGGTTGTGGCGTAAGCCGAATGGCCGCTCGCCGCGACGTAGCCCTTGTAGGCAACGTTGCATTCGCCCGAACCCAAGGTCGGCGGAAAACGCACGTCTCCCTTGCGTCCCGCGAGCGATTCCGCCGAGCCGATGCCGGTCGCGGTTAATATTAGAAATACTGAAAGTATCGAAGCAGCCGTTCCCTGGCAATATTTCAGTTTCATTTCCAGCCCGTCCCCATTGCCCCATGCTGGATAAGCAGTATCGAATATTTTGCCTCGCCGCCAGTTCACTGTTTGAGATTCGAAGCCGCCTATGCTGATGAATCGGTTGGTCCATACAGTTCAGCCTTTTCGCACGGCAGCAACGGCCTGCCGGTATAGTTCCGCCGTTTGTCCGTCGAAGTTGACCGTCCATTCTCACATCCGAAACACGCCGAAGCGCGTGTCCTCGATTTCGGCGTTGAGCGCGGCGGACAGGCTGAGCGCCAGCACGTCGCGGGTCTTCGCAGGGTCGATGATGCCGTCGTCCCAGAGGCGTGCGGACGAATAGAGCGGATGGCCCTCATGCTCGTATTTCATCAGGATCGGCTTCTTGAATTTCGCCTCTTCCTCGGCGCTCCATTCCCCGCCCTTGCGCTCGATGCCTTCGCGCTTGACCATGGCAAGCACCGTTGCTGCTTGCTCGCCGCCCATCACCGAGATGCGGGCGTTCGGCCACATCCACAGGAAGCGCGGCGAATAGGCGCGGCCGCACATGCCATAATTGCCGGCGCCGAACGAACCGCCGATGATGACGGTCACTTTCGGCACGCGGGCGGTGGCGACCGCCATCACCAGCTTGGCGCCGTCCTTGGCGATGCCGCCTGCTTCATATTTTCGACCGACCATGAAGCCGGTGATGTTTTGCAGGAAGACCAATGGGATCTTGCGCTGGCAGCACAGTTCGATGAAGTGCGCGCCCTTCACAGCACTTTCGGAAAACAGCACGCCGTTGTTGGCGATGATGCCGACCGGCATGCCATGGAGATGGGCAAAGCCGGTGATCAGCGTGGTGCCGTAATTCTGCTTGAACTCGTCGAATTCGGAACCGTCGACGATGCGCGCAATCACCTCGCGTGCGTCATAGGGCTGGCGCAGGTCGGTCGGCACGATGCCGTAGAGTTCATCCGCCGGATGAAGCGGCGGAATCGATCTCTGTAAGTTTAGGCTTACAGTCTTGTTCCGATTCAGGTTTTTGACGATGCGGCGACAGATGGCGAGCGCATGGTCGTCGTCCAGCGCATAGTGGTCGGCAACACCGGAGAGCCTGGTGTGCACATCGGCGCCGCCAAGATCCTCGGCACTGACATCCTCTCCGGTTGCCGCTTTCACCAGCGGCGGACCGCCGAGGAAGATGGTTGCCTGGTTGCGCACCATGATCGTTTCGTCCGACATCGCCGGCACATAGGCGCCGCCCGCCGTGCAGGAACCCATGACGCAGGCGATCTGCGGAATGCCTGATGCCGACATATTGGCCTGGTTGTAGAAGATGCGGCCGAAATGCTCCCGGTCGGGAAACACCTCGTCCTGATTGGGCAGGTTGGCGCCGCCGCTGTCGACGAGGTAGATGCAAGGCAAATTGTTCTGCAGCGCGATCTCCTGCGCGCGCAGATGCTTCTTCACCGTCAGCGGATAGTAGGTGCCGCCCTTCACCGTGGCGTCGTTGACGACGACCATGACCTCGGTGCCTTCGACGCGGCCGATGCCGGCGATCATTCCGGCCGAAGAGATCTCCTCGCCATACATCGACCATGCCGCGAACTGGCCGATCTCGAGGAAGGGCGAGCCGGTGTCGAGCAACTGGGCCAGGCGCTCCCGCGGCAACAGCTTGCCGCGCGAAACATGCCGCTCGCGCGCCTCATCCGAGCCCCCGCGCTCGACGGTGCCCGCCTTCTCCGCAATGTCGGCGACCAGCGCCCGCATGCGCTCGGCATTGGCGCGGAATGCTTCGGAGGAAGGGGAGATCTGGGTTTGCAATGTGGCCATACCTACACCCCCTCCGCCATGATCTCGCGGCCGATCAGCCAGCGGCGGATTTCGCTGGTGCCGGCGCCGATCTCATAGAGCTTGGCGTCGCGAAGCAGGCGGCCGGTCGGATAGTCGTTGATGTAGCCATTGCCGCCAAGCAGCTGGATGGCGTCGAGCGCCATCAGCGTCGCCTTCTCGGCGGCAAACAGCACGCAGCCGGCGGCGTCCTTGCGTGTCGTCTGGCCGCGGTCGCAGGCTGCGGCGACGGCATAGACATAGGCGCGCGCGGCGTTCATCGTCGTGTACATGTCGGCCAACTTGCCTTGCACCAGCTGGAACTCGCCGATCGCCTGGCCGAACTGCTTGCGCTCGTGCACATAGGGGACCGCCACGTCGAGGCACGCCGCCATAAGGCCGATCGGGCCGCCGGCGAGCACCGTGCGCTCATAGTCGAGGCCAGACATCAGCACCTCGACGCCGCGCCCTTCCTCATGCAGCACATTGTCGAAGGGCACCTCGACATCCCTGAACACCAGTTCGCCGGTGTTGGAGCCGCGCATGCCGAGCTTGTCGAGCTTTTGCGCCACGGAAAACCCGGCAAAAGCCTTCTCGACGATGAAAGCGGTGATGCCGCGCGATTTCAGGTCCGGGTCGGTCTTGGCGTAGACGACCAGGGTCTCGGCGTCAGGCCCGTTGGTGATCCACATCTTGGTGCCGTTGAGCACGTAGCGGTCGTTGCGCTTTTCGGCGCGCAGCTTGAGCGAGACGACGTCCGAGCCGGCGCCGGATTCCGACATCGCCAGCGCGCCGACACGCTCGCCCGAGCACAGTGGCGGCAGGAATTTTTCCTTCTGCGCCGTCGTCGCCCAGCGGTTGATCTGGTTGACGCAGAGATTGGAGTGGGCGCCGTAGGAGAGGCCGACCGAGGCCGAAGCGCGCGAGATTTCCTCGACGGCGATCACATGCGCGAGATAACCCATGCCGCTGCCGCCGAAATCGGGGTTGGCGGTGATCCCAAGCAGGCCGAGCGCGCCGAGTTCGCCCCACAGATGCGCCGGGAATTCGTTCGAGCGATCGATGTCGGCGGCGATCGGCGCAATGCGATCCTGGGCGAAGCGCCGCACCATGTCGCGCAGCGCCTCGATCTCCTCGTCATGCCCGAAGCTGAGCGTGTTGGTGTACATTTTTCTCCTCCCTGCGCATGACCCCGAAAAATCGACTTTGATTTTCGGAAAGGGATCATGCGCGAAATCAAAATGCTGCAGCGTCCTTTGCGCGTCCGAAGGGACGCGCGGCGCTGTAGGCGTCGATCTTCGCGCCGACGAGCCGCATTGTCATTGAAAGATATGTCGTGGTCACTTCCGCGATGGACAGCCGTTCGCCCGGCCGAAACCAGACGATGACGCCGGTCATCATCTGGATCAGCGCCATGGCCGTCAGCCCGGTGTCGTCGATGCTGAAAGCGCCCGTCTCGTCGCCGTCGCGCAGGATGGCGCGCAACTCCTTCTCGTAAGCCGTGCGCATACGCAGTATCTGTGTCAGCCGTTCGGGCGACAGACTGCGCAATTCCATGTTCGACACATGCGTGGCGTGCCGTCGCTCGATATGAAAGGCGATGTGATTGCGCACATAGGCGGAGAGCAGTTGCGCCGGATCTCCATCCGCCGGCCGGGCTGCTTCCCATGCTGTGGCCAGACCTTCCATGTGCTCGCGCATCAGCGTGAACAGAAGCTCTTCCTTGGTTGGAAAGTAGCGGTAGAGCGCGGCTGCCTGGACGCCGACCTCGGCGGCCAACTGGCGCATCGACATCGCTTCGTAGCCAAGGCGCGCGATGAGGTTGACCGCCGCCTCACGGATGGTCGCTTCTGTCTTTTCGCCATCGGACCCAGCGGTGCGTGCCATGTCAGCTCCTCTGCGAAGCAATAATAAAACGAACGTTCAATTAATTCAAGACGCCAATCCAAACTCACCTTCATGCAACGATCCTGACCCAACAGAAGCGTTTTCTGCCACCAACTCCTCGATGTCGACCTTGGAAACAGAAGCTCCGGCCGGCCCTTCCCAGAGGCGCTTGATCATTGTCGAGACCGCTTCATCAAGGCCTGCAATTTGCGTCGTTACGGCCCCATCCGCTTCATTGCAAACCCAGCCCGCAAGACCAAGGCCTGTGGCCTCATCCCGGGCCCATGCTCTGAAGCCGACGCCTTGCACATTGCCGTAGATGCGCGCCTGCACTTTCCTGCGATGACCAGTCATGAATCTCTCCAAGCCTGTCTCGTTAAAATCTGGTGCATGGCTCAGGGAATGCAACATGAGAGTTGCGCGCACGACGCAATAGCTGGGCCCTCTGGCTTTGAAATTTCATTGACTCAGTCCATTAATTTTGAAAAATGGAGCTGCCCTATTGGGAGTTGGCTGGATGTTGGACGAACGCAACGCATTGGTGGCCGATGTCAGGCGCTTCAATCGCTTCTACACGCGCACCGTCGGCCTTCTCGACGAGACGCTGACACAAAGTGCATTCACTTTGACCGAGGCGCGCGTGCTGTTCGAATTGGGTCACCGCAGCAACCCGGCTTCCGCCGAAATCGCGGGCGAGCGAGGTTTCCTGGCTGGGGCTTTTCGGCTGGAGAATGGCCCGGCGGCCTCTGAAATATCAAGACAGTTGCGTGTCGATGCCGCCTATCTGACGCGGATCCTGCGCAAGTTCGCGGGCCAGGGGCTGACCGAGGCCAGAACGGACCCGGCTGACGGGCGCCGAAGGGTCCTCTCGCTGACCTCACGAGGCGAGGCAGCGCTTGCCAGACTGCAAGCGGCGGCCGATCGGGACACGGCGCGGCTGATCGAAAGCGTCCCCGACGACAGGTTGCATGAACTGCGCAGCGCCTTGCGCAAGGCGGGGGAATTGCTGGGCGATCCCACCCGTGACAGCAGCGAGGTGACGTTGCGGCCGCATCGCGTCGGCGATGTCGGCTGGGTCGTGCAGCGCCAGGCCCAACTCTATGCCGAGGAATATGGCTGGACGATCGAGTTCGAGGCCATGCTCGCCGAGATCGGCGCCGATTTCATTCGCAATTTCGTGCCCGGCCGCGATTTCTGCTGGATCGCCGAGCGCGGTGGTGAGCCGGTCGGCGCGGTGTTCCTGGTTCATCAGGACGACGAAGTGGCCAAGCTGAGAATGCTGCATGTCGAGTCGCCGGCGCGCGGCCTCGGCATCGGCAAACGACTGGTCGCGGAATGCGTGAACCAGGCCCGGGCTTGCGGCTACGCCAAGCTGGTGCTGTGGACCAACGATATCCTCGTTGCGGCGCGCGCGATCTACGAACGTGCCGGCTTCAGGCTGGTCTCGCAGGAGCACCACCACAGCTTCGGCAAGGATCTGACCGGCCAGACCTGGGAAATGGATTTGTAGGCAGCTTTTGCTGCCGGTTTGCTTGCAGACGCGATTCTAGTTCCCCCGCGCCGTTGCCAGCGCGCCAGGCAACTCCTCGGCAAGAATATCGAGTTCGTGATCGAGACCGACGCTGACGCGGATACAGCGGTCGAGCCGTGGCACCATCGGTTTGCGGATGAACACGTCGCGCGACAGCAGGCCTTGCAGAACTTTCAGCGCGAAGGCGCCATCGCCGCAGCAATCGATGGTGACGAAATTGGTCGCCGACGCCAGTGGCTTCAACCCGTTCGCTTCGGCAATGCCGGCGATGCGTCGGCGGCCGGCCGCGACCCGCGCCACCACGCTTCTGAGATAGTCCTGGTCGGCGAGCGCCTCGACGCCGGCGATCTGCGCCATGCGGCTGACGCCATAATGGTTGCGGATCTTCTCGAAGTCGCGGATCACCTGGGCCTCGGCGATCGCATAGCCGCAGCGTATGCCCGCCAGCCCGTAAGCCTTCGAGAAGGTGCGCATGCGGATGACGTTTGGCCTGGAGATATCGATCGGCGGCAGCGCCGAGGCCGGCCCGAGTTCGCCATAGGCCTCGTCGAGCACAAGCATGGTGGTTTGCGGCAGCGCCTCGATGAAGCGGATGATCTCGCTCCCCTCCCACCAACTGCCCATTGGATTGTCCGGGTTGGAGAGATAGACCAGCGGGGCCTTGTCCTTGCGCACCGCCGCCAGCAGGCCATCCAGGCTTTCCCGGTCGTTCTCGTAAGGAACTGTCACCAGCCGCCCGCCGACACCGGCAATGTGGAAGTTGAAGGTCGGGTAAGCGCCGAGCGAGGTGACCACAGCATCGCCGGGCGCGACGTACATGCGTGCCACAAGGCTGAGCAGGCCATCTATGCCCTCGCCGACAACGACGTTCTCGGCTTCTAGGCCGTGATGGGCGGCAACCGCCAGCTTCAGATCGTGATTGTCGGGATCGCAATACATCCACATGTCGCCGGCGATCTCGGCCATCCGGGCGGTGACGCGCGGCGAGGGACCAAAGCTGCTCTCATTGGCGCCGATGCGGGCGCGGAAAGCGCGGCCACGCTCGCGCTCCTGCGCTTCGGGGCCGACAAACGGCACCGTCGAGGGAAGCGCTGCGATGAGCGGCATGAGGGGAGGGCGCTGGGGCATGGTGGAAGCTCGTTTGAAAAGGGCCTTCTTGCTAGCGCGCCGGATGGGTCGGTGCAAGTTGCCGCTGGGCAGATCCGTAACGCTGGATTCATCCGGCTCTTTTTGCTAGCGAGATATCATGAACAACCGTCTCCCGCCTGCTTGGTCAAAGCACATCAAGCCCGGGCCCACGCCGAAAGCGAAGGGGCCGATACTCAAGCCGACAGTGAGCCAAGGAAACGCTCAATCGCGAGCGCAGGCCGACGAAGCGCTGCTGAACCAGGCCTATGCCCTTCAGCAGGCCCAGCGGCTCGACGAGGCTCAGGACCTGTGCCTTCGGGTGCTGGCGCGCACGCCAAACCATCCGCTCGCTCTGTACATCCTGGGGACCCTGTACCAGCGTTACGATGACGAGATGGCCTTGCGATATTTCGCGCGGGCGGTCGGCGAGGAACCTAAAAACCCTTACTACCACCTCAGCCTCGGCGAGGCCTATGTGAAGGTCAGCGAATATTCGCCAGCCATCAAGCATATGCTGTATGCTTTGGAACTGCAGCCCAGACTTATCGAAGTGCTTTGTGCACTGGGGCGCGCCTACACCAAGTTTGACAAACCCGACATGGCTTTGCCGCTTTACGAGAAAGCGCTCAAGATCAACCGCGATCATCCCAAAGTGCGGGCGGGGCTGGCCAGCGCGCTCAGCGGCCTGGGGCGCATGGATGAGGCCGCCGCCTTTCTGAAAGAAGCAATCGGACGTCGCATCGACGTGCCGGCTGCCTACCACGACCTCGTACAGACGAAAAAATTCACCGAAGAGCCGGAGGAACTCCAATCCATCCTGCGTGAACTCGGCAATCCCAAGCTTGATCCGGACGGTGCTTACAAGCTCCATCACGCTGCCGGCAAGGTACTGAACGACCTCAAGCGCTACAGTGAGGCATTCGACCATTTCAATAGGGGGAAACGGGCCTCCGGCTACACCTTCGACATCAATCTGTATCGCCGCTGGATCGACTCCCTGATTGAAACCTTCACGCCGGACTTTCTGGCGGCCAGGGCCGGCTATGGAAATCCTTCCGAAGTGCCTGTGTTCGTGGTCGGTATGCCGCGGTCGGGCACAACGCTCACGGAACAGATCTGCGCCAGCCATCCCGATGTTCAAGGGGCAGGCGAGCTTAACAAATTAAGGCGGGTCGCCAATGCAATCGGCCTTAAAACCTCATCGGCCGGCGATTTGAGCCGGCCGGTCATGTCGGTCACGCAAGATCTGTCCAGAAAGTTGGCGGAAGAGCATCTGTCCTACCTTAGGGAGTGGGCGCCTGCCGCGCTTCGCGTGGTGGACAAGATGCCGCACAATTTTGAAATGATCGGCCTTATCGGCCTTCTCTTTCCCAACGCGCGCATCATTCATTGTCGCCGTGATGCCATCGACAATTGCGTCTCTTGCTTTGTCCAGAGCTTCAACAAAGGACACAGCTACAATACTGATTTGCGGATACTAGGTCTGTACTACCGCGAGTATGACCGACTGATGCGCCATTGGAACGAGGTTTTTCCAGGCCTTATCTTCGAAAATCGCTACGAAACGCTGGTCGAGGATCAGGAGGCGCAGTCACGCCGCCTCATAGATTACCTTGGGCTGCCCTGGGATGACGCCTGCCTGCGTTTTTTCGACAGGGATGGTTCGGTCAATACGCCCAGCCGCTGGCAGGTTCGCCAACCGATCTACAAATCGTCGGTCAAGCGCTGGAAGAATTATGAAAATGAGATTCAGACGCTGATTGATGCGTTGGGCGATCTAGCGGACAAATAATCCAATCCGAGCTGTGCGGGTGCATGCAATGCGCCCGCGACTTTCGCTGTTAATACCGAATCAATCAATTAAGACAGCGGGTTGCAGCACCGCATCCAATAGTCGCACAATGTCCTGAAAAAAACCCGGCGGTTGCCCGCCGGGTTGCAGACTGCTGACAAACCCCTAGCATTTGCTAGGGGTTTTTGATTCACTGGGTTATGTTGAAGCGACCCGCCCCTGAACAGACCGCACTCGAGATGGTGACGCTGGATCAGTTGGTTCCGGCTGATCACCGTTGCGCAAGATCGACCGTGTGATTGATTTCTCCTTCATCCACGAACTGACCGCGCCACTGTATTGCCCCTACAATGGCCGCCCGCCACTCGATCCGACGTTGATGTTCGAGGCGCTGTTCATCGGCTATCTGTTTGGAGTTCGCTCGGAACGGCAGCTGGTGCGCGAGATCGAGGTCATGTCGCCTATCGCTGGTTCCTGCGGCTGAAGCTGACGGACAAGGTGTTCGACGCCTCGACGTTGTCACAGAACCGGCGGCGGCGTTACGACGACACCAGCGTGTCGCAGGCGATCTTCGACCGCATCGTCGAGCAGGCGATCCGGGCGGGCCTTGTCGATGGCACGGTGCTTTACACCGCCTCCACCCATCTGAAGGCCAACGCCAACAAGACCCGCTTCGATCTGGCGTTCGTGGCCAAGTCGCGGGCCCATTACTGGGAGGCGCTGGACGCGGCGATCGATGAAGAGCGCGCCGTCCATAGCCAGAAACGGCTGAAGGAGAAGCAACGCCAGCCGGTGGAGAAAGAGACCAAGGTCTCGCGCATCGATCCCGACAGCGGCTACATGGTGCGCGAGGGCAAGCCGAAAGGCTTTTTCTATCTCGATCACCGCACGGTGGATGCGGCGCATGCCATCATCACCGACACACACGCGACAGCGATCGTCCATGATTCGACCGTCTACCTGTCGAGGCTCGATCGGCAGGTGGAGGGCTTCGGCTTTGATGTCGGCGCCGTCGGGTTGGACGCCGGCTATGCCACGGCCGGCATCGCCAAAGGACTGGAGGATCGAGCCATGTGCGGTGTCACCGGCTATCGCCGACCGAGACCGCCCAAGCCCGGCATGATGGCACCGTCGGCCTTCACCCATGAGCCGGCGGCTGATGGCCCACAGGGCCAGGTGCTGGCCTACGCCACCACCGACCGCAATGGCTACCGCCGCTACAAGAGCGACCCCGCCATCTGCCGCGGCTGCCCATCTCCTGACACAAACAGTCCAAGACACTTCAATCACATAACAAAAAACCCCGCCGAAAATCGACGGGGTTTGTCAGCAGTCTGAAACCCGGCGGTTGCCCGCCGGGTTTTCGATTCGACAAGTCGCAACTTATTAGAACGAGCGCTGGAAGCGAAGGAGGCCGCCGACGCTGTTCTTCTTGTCGGCCGGAGTCCAGGCGACGTTGTCCGTGCTGCCCTCATCGAACTTGCCGGCGTGAAGATAGTCAACTTCGGCCGTGACGGTGAAGCCGGGGACGATGTCATAGGCAACGTTCGCTGCGACGCCGACGTTCTTCCAGTCATCAGCAGACGCCTGAAGGTTGAACGAGGTCTTCTCGTTGAACTTGTAGGTGCCACCGCCCCAAACTGCCCAGTTGCCGCCCCACTGCTTGTAGAAGCCTCGACCGCCCGCGGGCTGATCGTAGGTCGGGTCGTTGAGGTTATCGTCGGTGCCATAGCCACCAATGATGAACAACGACAACTCGTTGGAAACGTTCACATCCAAGCGAACCTTGCCAGCGACTTCTTCGTAGTTGCTGTCATACGCAACGACACCGGTGATCGCGCCCCAGCCCTGGGTCCACTTCACGCCGCCGACGACATGGGGAACATAGCTGTCGATCGTGCCAACGCCATACTTGCCGTTGCCGAGATCGTCGACAGAGCCAGCGCCCGAGCCTTCTTCGAGCGAGAGCACGGCCGAGAAACCATTGCCTGCGTCGAAATAGTACTGGACGACGTTGGTGTCGAAGTCGCCGTAGGGAACCAGCGTATCCTGGATGACGTTGCCGGCGTAGCCGATGAACGTATCGAAGGCCGATTCGTCTTTACCGACGCGCAGACCGCCGAGTTGGATCCAGGCGAAGTTCAGCGATACGTCCTTGTTGTGCGCATCGTTCGGGCCAAAGTCGGGATCACCGTTGCTGTTGCCGAAATTGAAGCGGGTCTCGGTGTAGGTCTTCAAGGTACCGAGCTCGGTCTCCTGGCCGGTCCAGGTTTTGAGCGTGAAGCGGGTGTTCTTGTACCAGGCTCCCTGGTTCTTGCCGTCCTGCACGTCGTTGCTGCGAGCACCATCGAACGAGCCGACGTCGCCGGCGCCGATGTCATAACGGACATAGCCGCCGATGCGCAGGCAGGTTTCGGTGCCGGGGATGTAGAAGTAGCCAGCGCCGTAGACGTCGCAGATCTTGACGTATTCAGCGGGTTCCGGCTCGGCGACGACGACGGCGTCGGCGGCGCGCGCACCGGAAACTGCGATCAGGGCCGCAGCGGAGCCGAGGAGAAGGCTCTTGATGTTCATTTTCTGACCTCCAGTCAGAATCGAACGAAACAGCGGAACCGGCAAACCGCTTTTATGCGTTAAGTGATTGAGGCTCCAGGGTTTTTCGAAAATATACTGGATTTTCCGCCGTCGCGCGAACAATCACCAAAGACGTTTGCTGGCGAAAGCGTGTCCGGAGCCGGATTTGAGATAACGTTCGAACGAGGTCGCCTTGGCTCGATTCGAGAAGGCGATATAGGTGACGATCCGCCATGGCATGAACTTGGATGTATGGCTGGATTTTCCGGCGTTATGTTCGGCAAGTCGGCGCTTCAGGTCTGAAGTCACGCCGATGTAGCGCTCACCTTCCGTAGCCTTGCTTTCCAGCAGGTATACGTACCACACGAGCCACCCCCTTAACCAAGCGAGTATCCTGGCTCGGGGAAGGCGGCCCGCCAACCCCTGCTTTTGCTGGGATCGCACAGAGGTCTGGACTTGTCCTGCGAAGCGCACAGTGCAAGCAGAAAACCTTGTTTTGCTAGGGTTTTAGCCCTCCTTCGCCGAGGCTTCGGAGGGCATCCTGCTTCGCGCAGAGGTCTGGACTTGTCCTGCGAAGCTCGAAGAGCGAAGCAGGATGGCGGAGAGGATGGGATTCGAACCCACGAGAAGCTTTTGACCTCTACTCCCTTAGCAGGGGAGCGCCTTCGACCACTCGGCCACCTCTCCGTTGCGCCGGTGGATAAAGAAAAGCGCCGGCACAATCAACAAGCCCGCATCATTATATGCAAAAATAAGAAGGCGCCGAACCGCGACCTTCCATGGATGTGGCGGTTCTGCGGTTGTTTCCTGGCTAGCGACTCGGGAGCTTGCCATGATTCCGACGGCCCTTCGCCGGATTCGGCGGCAAACAAGGGGGTGCGGCGGGCCTGATGGTTAACGAGAGCTTTCTGAGTGAGGCCAAATCGTGTCATTTGTGCAACAACGCCAGGGGATAGCATCCGAACAGCCCTTTCGCCGGTACGATCGTGGTTGAACGCCGCCGGCTCATGGGTAATGTCGATTTCGAAGGAGCGGCGCGGTGCGCATCTTTTTCGGTAGTGGGGATGGGGCAGGGAACGCTGTCCTTCAGCAAAGAATACCCAGACCCGTTTTTTAACTTTTGACTGGAGGTCAGAAAATGAACATCAAGAGCCTTCTCCTCGGCTCCGCTGCGGCCCTGATCGCAGTTTCCGGTGCGCGCGCCGCCGACGCCGTCGTCGTCGCCGAGCCGGAACCCGCTGAATACGTCAAGATTTGCGACGTCTATGGCGCTGGCTACTTCTACATCCCCGGCACCGAAACCTGCCTGCGCATCGGCGGCTATGTGCGTTACGACATCGGCGCTGGTGACATTGGTTCGTTTAATGGTGCTCGTGCTATCGACCGGATGGATGGTGACGTCCAGGATACCTGGAGAAAAAATGCACGCTTCACGCTGAAGACCTGGACCGGCCAGGAGACCGAACTCGGTACCTTGAAGACCTACACCGAGACTCGTATCAATTTCGGCAACACGAATTTTAGCGACGAAGCCTTCAATAAGGGCATTTCGCTTAATTTCGCTTGGATCCAGCTCGGTGGCCTGCGCGTCGGTAAGGACGAATCGGCGTTCGATACGTTTACCGGTTATGCTGGCAACGTCATCCAGGATACGCTCGTTCCTTATGGTGGCTTCGACACGAACGTGATTCAGTACTACTTCGACGCTGGGAACGGCTTCTCGGCTGTGGTCTCTCTCGAAGAAGGCTATGGCGACTTCACGATCGACAGCTACGTCCCTCATGTCGTTGGCGGCGTGAAGTGGACGCAGGGTTGGGGTGGCATCAGCGGTGTCATTGCTTATGACAGCAATTACGAAGAAGTTGCTGGAAAGGTTCGTTTGGATGTGAACGCCACGAATGAACTTTCGCTGTTTATCATGGGTGGCTACGGCACTGATGATAATATCAACGACTTCGGCGGTGGTCGCTCCATGTACAAGCTGTGGGGCGGCAACTGGGCAGTCTGGGGCGGTGGCACCTACAAGTTCAACGAGAAGACCTCGTTCAACGCCCAGGTGTCGTATGATGAAGACGAGAACCTCGGCATCGCGGCGAATATCGCCTATGACGTCGTTCCCGGCTTCACGGTCACGGCCGAAGTCGACTACGTCAATGCGGGCAGCTTCCCGGCGTCCAACTGGACCGGCGCTGACGATGACAGCAGCATCGGCGGTATCCTCCGCTTCCAGCGCTCGTTCTAAGGGCTGGTTCCTTACAGGTGAAATCCAGCCCGGGCGCACAACGCCCGGGCTGTTTTTGTTTCGTGACTGGATCAAGGCAAACGGAAGGATGGGGGTAACGGTAGCTGAATAAATCCGTGGGGTGATTTCGTGGGATCCGCTGATGGGCGGATGAAATCACAACTGCGTGATTAAAATCTCTTGAAAGGACGCTTCCAAGCGGGTAGGGCTGACCTATCCCACTCGGGGGTGTGGCAAATGATGACGAACGAAGCGATTCAAGAGGGCGAGACCTCTGATCATTTTTCGATGTTTTCTTCTCAAAGTCCGAAGATTCGATACACCTACAACAAGATTAGAGAAGTAAAGTCGCATCGGGTCGGAGATCTTTTTTCAGCATATCGGGACATATTATGGGATGATGGGCGGCATAAGTATAATGTCAGCTCGTTCATCGGCGAAATAGACGAGATTCTCCTTGGGGAGCGTTTCAGCGCCTTTGACCAAAGTACCCTGGACAACCTTATCGGCACCTTGCGCCAGCGCGGCAACAGCAACGCAACCATCAATCGAAAAATGGCTGCCCTCAGCAAACTGCTGCGCAAGGCTCACAAGATGGGAGATATCCACAGCCTGCCCGAGTTCCGCCGCCAGAAGGAGCGGGCGGGTCGGATTCGCTTCCTCGAAAGGGACGAAGAGGCGCGCCTGTTCGCCGCCATCAAGAACCGCAGCGAGGATGCCTACAGGCTTTCCGTCTTCCTGGTCGACACCGGATGCCGTCTCGGCGAGGCGCTTGGGCTGATCTGGAACGATATCCAGGAGCATCGCGTCAGTTTCTGGATCACCAAATCCGGCCGCAGCCGCACCATTCCAATGACCGAGCGAGTCAAAGAAGTCATCAAGCTGCCTCCCACTGAGGGTCGCCGGCCCAAAGGACCGTTCACCAAGCTCAGCCAGGCACAGTTTCGTGCCATCTGGAACGACGCGAAGGCCGAAGTCGGCCTCGGCGCCGACGACCAGGTGGTACCCCACATACTGCGCCATACCTGCGCCTCGCGCCTTGTCCAGGGCGGCATCGACATCCGGCGCGTGCAGATGTGGCTCGGCCACCAGACGTTGTCGATGACCATGCGCTACGCGCATCTGGCCACCAACGATCTCGATGGCTGCGTCATCGTGCTGGAAACGCCTCGATCGACTCAGCCGGGCGGCAATCGCGCTGAAGGCTCCATGTTTTCTTCGCCCGTGACGACGCCTTCGTCGCCGACGGCAGGGCGAAAAAAGAGGGATGAGGCAGCCGCCGCCGCAAAGGAGTCGCCGAAAGCGGCTCGGAAAAATTCAAAAGCCAAGTAGGCTGAAGAATTCTGCTTATAGTATTGTAGCTATCCCGTGACTTTGTTTGGTCATGGGATTTACGTGGGGATATTCTTCCGCTCGGCTTGGTCGAGAAAAGCGGCTATGTCGCTCGGCAGGCTGCCGGTATCGAGGAATGGCGCATGGCCCTGGCCCTCGACAGTGATCGTCTCGATCATGGAATGGCGCTCTCTCATCTGCTTGAGCGTGTCCATGGACAGCAATCTCGAATTGGCACCACGTATGGCGAGCAACGGGATGGCCGCCAACGCCTCGAATTGAGGCCATAGATCAGGCAGCTTCTGCGTCAGATCGAGGCTCGCCACGGTATCCACCAGCTTCGGATCGAAATCCGGCACCAGCCCACCATCCGTTTCGCGGTAGAGAGCCCATGCCATCCGATCCCAATCGGGGCCGGCAAGGGCGGGGAAGTCTTCGCCATGCACGCTGCGCTGGGCGGCGGCCGCCTGTGTGCGGGTTTTCGGTGCCGGGTCGCGCTCGAGATAAGACTGGATATGAGCAAGTCCGGCCGTCTCGATCACCGGTCCGATGTCGTTGAAAACAATGGCTTTCAGGACGGATGGCCGCATCATCCCGAGCACATGGATGATCAGCCCGCCGCGCGAGGTGCCGATGAAGGCCGCTTCTCCTCCGATGTTCAGCGCCGTCAGCCCGGCCAGGATGTCGCCAGCCTCCACGCCGACATTGTAATTTTTGACGTCGGGATCATAGGCTGACTGCCCGCGCCCACGGTAGTCGAAGGCGATGACCTTTCGCGGAGTTGCCGCATCCGTCGACAGATAGAGCGCCAGCTCGTGAAAATCCTTGGCGTTGCGGGTCAGGCCAGGCAGGCAGACAACCGGCCAGGATCCGGTATTGGCCTCACCATAGATGCGCGCATGAAGCTTCAGCTCATCGGGTGCGCTGAAGAAGAAGTCGGAAAAGCCTTTGGTGCTCGACATCTGGATTCTCTCCCGCCATGCCTCAGCCGACTGCTACAGGCGAGCGCGGGGATGGTCAAATAGAGGGCGGGGCGCTGAAGCTGCCGATCTCCCCCCTTGCGGGGGAGATGGCCGGCAGGCCAGAGGGGGGTGTGAAGGATTGCCAACCTTGGCCCATTACTGGGAATGAGCCATTGAACTGATAGGCCGAGGGACAGCACCCCCCCTCTGCCTTGCCAGGCATCTCCCCCGCAAGGGGGAGATCTCCAGCTTCGACGAAGTCGCCTCTTGAGCCGTCAACCCCGCCCGTTCACCAGATCCCCGACAATGTCGTATTTGCCCGAAATACGCATCTTGTAGACCTCGTAATTCTCCATCACGCGCTGAACGTAACTTCTGGTTTCCGTGTAGGGAATTCGCTCGATCCAGTCGACGACCGCGTCGATGTCCTTGCCGCGTGGGTCGCCATACCTGGCCACCCACTGGCTGGCCCGGTTGGGGCCGGCATTGTAGCCGGCGAAGGTCAGCACGTAGGAGCCGTTGAAGCGGTCGAGCTGTTCGCCGAGGAAGGCCGAACCAAGCGTCGCGTTATAGCCGGCATCAGTGGTCAGCCGTGTTTGTGAAAACTGCAGCCCGGCCTTCTTCGCCAGTTGCCTTGCGGTTCCCGGCATCAGCTGCAGCAGCCCGCGCGCGCCGGCGCTCGACACGGCGCCGATGTTGAATTCGCTTTCCTGGCGGGCGATCGCATAGGCCAGCGCCTTGCCCGAGCCGGAAATGTCGGCCGAATCGGGAATGACGCCGAGCGGATGCGACAATGCGCCGACATCGATGCCGCGCGCCCCGGCGATCTTGCCGATTTTCAGCGCCATGAAATGGTTCCCTTGCTTTTCCGCAAGGACAGCCAGCAGCGCCAGTTCTCCCGGACTCGTCAACTGCCCGGCAAGGTCGCGATAGAGCGTCTCGGCATAGCGGTCGTAGCCCGCCTCCTGCAGCCGCTTGATGGCGCTGACGGCCTCGCGGCCGGCAAAATTCTGCCGGTCGGCTGCACTTGGCGAGGGATAGACGATGTTCAGCGCCTGCCGGCCCACGCGTTCGGCGGCAAGCTGGCCGTAGAATGTCGTGCCATAGGCAGTGGCGCGTGCAAAATAGTCCTTGGCATTGCCCGGACCGCCGACTTCCGCGGCACGGCCGAGCCAATAATAGGCGCGCGACAGCGTCATCGGCCCCTGGGCGAGGTCCGCGATGCGAGCGAAATGACTGGCCGCGGTTTTTGGGTCGTTCAGGCCGCGCAGCGCGTACCAGCCAGCATGGAATTCGGCGTCTGCCGCATTGGCGGCACTTTCGGCGGCGTGTGTGGCGACGATCTTGTACGCGGCCTTCATATCGCCCTGGTCGACCAATTCGCGCGACAGCACCCGGCGCTCGACCCACCAGGCATCCGGATCGACGAGAGCGTCGCGATCGGTCGGCGCCTGCATCACAATGGCGGCGGCCCCGGCAAAATTCTCTTGCTTGCGCAGATATTCGGCCTGCGCGAAGAAGTAGCCGGCCGAACGCTGCGCCGCCGGCACCGCCTTCAGCAGTTTGGCGGCGTTCTTGTCGCCTTTGTCGGCCGCCGCCCAGGCCTCGGCGAGCTGCTGGGCACCGGCCAGGCCGGCGACGCGCAAGGCGGAATTCGCGCGGTCGGCATAGAACATGCGCTCCATGCGAAAACGGTGGTCGGCGGCCGGGATCAAGCTGCCGAATTCCTTGATCAGCGCCGCCTCGTCCCTGGCCTCCAGGATCGCGGTGCGCCAGAAGGGCGACAGCACCGAACGTGCCGCCTTGATATTGCCTGACGTCACATAGGCGCGGGCAAGAACCATCACGCCTTCGAATGTCTGCGGCTGGCCGCCGTCGAATGCCGCAATGACGGCATCGGGGGCGGGATTTTCACGATAGAGTGCGCGTTCGCTGTTTTTGCGCAGGACGACGGTGCCCGGCCAATTGGGCAGCATCTTGGCCGCAGCAGTGATGTCGCCGCTCGGAATCTTGTCGCCGCCATAAAGCGCAATCGCCCAGGCAAGGATATGCTGGTCGAGCGACTGAGCGGGAAGGCCATCGCGCACACCACGAGCGCGGGGACTATCGCCCGCCGCCAACGCATCCAGCCCGCTTTTCAAGGGGGCGACGTCGGGCAAGGGCGGCTGTGGGGTCCTGCCCTGCAGGTCAGGCAGCGCAATTGCCGCGCCTGGCATCGGAATGGCTGAGGTGACCCGTACGTCCACGCTACCACTGATCGCCATGCCCGGCATCAGCGCGAGCGTGGCGCCAAGCAGCGCGAGAATGTGAGGCCGACCGCCCGGCATGATCCTTAAGTCTTTCCTTGTCCTGGCATTCCACAAGCAGGCGAAGATGCCTCGAAGCCTAAACTTAGGTCGTGAAGAGCTCGTAAACAAAGAGTTAGCGAGGCCGTTCGAATTGCGTTTGCTGGCACCATGGCAATGCTTGCCGCGCAACCATGTCGAGACTATGGTGCGCCGCTTCGCTTTCGGCTAGAAGGCGCGACCACAAACACCGACACAAAACACCAGAAGTGCCAAGGAGTTGGACGATATGCTGAGAGGCTCGCTTACTGCGCTCGTGACACCGTTCGAAAAGAGCGGGCGTTTCGACGAGAAAGCCTTTCGCGCGTTCGTCGAATGGCAACTCTCAGAGGGCACGACGGGCCTGGTGCCGGTCGGCACCACCGGCGAGTCGCCGACGCTGTCGCATGACGAGCACCGCCAGGTCGTCAAGGTGTGTATCGAGGTGGCCAAGGGCCGCGTTCCGGTCGTCGCCGGCGCCGGCTCCAACAACACCGAGGAAGCGGTCGGCCTCGTGCAGTATGCCGAGAAGGCCGGTGCGGACGCTGCACTCGTTGTCACGCCCTATTACAACAGGCCGACACAACGCGGCCTGTACGAGCACTTCGCTGCCGTCGCCAGGGCGACCAAGCTGCCGATCATCATCTACAACATCCCGCCGCGCTCGGTCATCGACATGATGCCGGAGACGATGGGGCGGCTCGCGCACGACTTCAAGAACATTGTCGGCGTCAAGGATGCCACCGGCAAGGTCGAACGGGTCTCCGAGCAGCGCGCCACGTGCGGCATGGATTTTATCCAGCTTTCGGGCGAGGATGCTTCGGCGCTTGGTTTCAACGCGCATGGCGGCGTCGGCTGCATCTCGGTGACCTCGAATGTCGCGCCGCGGCTGTGCGCGGAATTTCAGGAGGCGACGCTGTCCGGCGACAGCGCCAAGGCACTGGAATTGCAAGATCGTCTGCTGCCGCTGCACAAGGCGATCTTTATCGAACCTGGCGTTTCCGGGGCGAAATATGCGCTGTCGAAGCTGGGCAAGGTCGAAAATGTGCTGCGTTCGCCGCTAATGACGGTCGAACAGTCGACCGCCGACAAGATCGATGCGGCGATGAAGCACGCCGGCTTGATTAATTAGGGATGAGGCGCCACCTCTCCGCATCATGAATCAAGTCAGAAAAGCCGATCCCAACAACAAGACCGTTTCGGAAAACCGCAAGGCGCGGTTTTCCTATGAGGTGCTCGACACGGTCGAGGCCGGTCTGGTGCTGACCGGCACCGAGGTCAAGTCGCTGCGCCAGGGCCAAGCCAACATCCAGGACAGCTATGCCTCGGTCGAAGGCGGCGAGATCTGGCTGATCAACTCTTATCTGCCGGAATATCTGCAGGCCAACCGCTTCAACCATGAGCCGCGCCGGCGCCGCAAGCTGCTGCTCAACAAGCGCGAGATGGCGAAACTGTCGCAGAGTGTCGACCGCGAAGGCATGACGCTGGTGCCGCTGAAAATCTATTTCAACGACCAGGGTCGCGCCAAGCTGTTGCTCGCCGTCGGCCGCGGCAAGAAACTGCACGACAAGCGCGAATCCGAGAAGCAGCGCGACTGGTCGCGCGAGAAGGGCCGGCTCTTAAAAGAGCGTGGGTAGGCTGGGGCCATTCGCTTGACGAACCGGATTGTTCTTTTCGGTCTAGCGAGCCTGGTCTCGGTGTGCCTCGTCACGGCAGGCGGCTATCTCTACTTCCGCACATTCTCGCCGGATCGCGATAAATATCCGGTCAGGGGCATCGACGTCTCCCATCATCAGGGCCAGATCGATTGGCGGCGCGTAGCCGCCGACGATGTCGCCTTTGCCGTCATCAAGGCGACCGAAGGCGGCGATCATGTCGATGATGCTTTCGCACGGAATTTGGAAGAGGCCCGGGCCGCCGGTCTCGCCGTCGGCGCCTATCACTTTTTCACCTTTTGCCGGCCGGGTGCGGACCAGGCGAAGAATTTCATCTCGGTGGTGCCGCACGATCAGCCCCTGCTGCCGCCCGTGGTCGATATCGAATTCGGCGGCAACTGCCCGCAGCGGCCGACGCCCGAACAATTGAACGCCGAACTGGCCGCGTTCCTCGCTCCAGTCGAGGCGGCGTTCGGCAAGCCGGCGGTGGTCTATCTGACCGACGACGCAGCGGAAGCGTATGCAGGGCGCATTGCTGCCCGTCCGCTCTGGCTCCGCTCATTGCTCCTGGAGCCGGATCGCGACGACTGGGTCTACTGGCAGTACCACAACAGGGGTCGCGTCGACGGCATCAACGGCGATGTCGACCTGAATGTGCTGCAGGGTGGGCCGAAGAAATTGGCCGAGCTGTTCGCTGCACCTTGATCAGACGAATTCCGCTGGCGAGATGGAGAACCAAATGTCGGCGCGCTGATCCGTGTTACGCAGCGTTCCGTCCTGCCTGCGCGCTCACGAAGGTCAGTTTCAGACCAAGCGCCTCGGCCACTTTCATGATCGTTGCGAATTCGGGATTCCCTTCGCCGCTCAGGGCCTTGTAGAGAGCCTGTCGCGTCATACCGGCTTTCTCGGCAAGTCTCGTCATGTTCTGCGCACGCGCAATGACGCCAAGCGCATGAGCAATCTCCGCTGCGGTGCCATCTTCGCACGTCGCTGCCAGATATGCTTCGATTGCCTCTGGAGTGTCGAGATATTCGGCCCCGTCAAAGGCTGTGACTTTCATTGCCATATTGCCTTGTCCTTCCATTCCTTGGCGAGTTTTTTTGCGGCTGCGATGTCTCTGCTTTGCGTTCCTTTGTCGCCACCGCAAAGGAGCAGCACGCACAAGTTGCCTGCTTGGAGGAAATGATGCGATAGCCAGGACCATCGTCGATCCGCATTTCGCTTATGCCCTCGCCAACGGGCTTGACGTCTCCCGGATTGCCTACAGTCAGTCGGTCGATGCGCCGAACAATGCGGGCTTTTGCTTGCGCGTCGCGGAGGTCTTCGAGCCAGCGTTTGAATGTATCGGTTTCGAAACCTGCATCATGGTAACTGTAAACCATGGTTGACTATTGTCAAGGGGAGAAGCTGATTGCTTATCGTGCCTACTTGCCCAAGAACGCCGCTATCTGGCTGAAAACGCTGACGAACATTGCCTCGGTCAGCACGCCGGTATTGGTGTTGTAGCGTGAGCAGTGATAGCTCGAAAACAGCGTGACGCCACCGGCCGGCAGCTGCCCGCCATGCTTGAACGGGTAGGCGGCGACGCGCCCACCCAGTGCCCGCACGGTCGACTGGTGCGCGATCGATCCCAGTGCCAGCACGGCGCGCAAATTGGGGAACCGCGCGATCGTCGGCACCAGGAATGTCCGGCAGGTGGCAATCTCGGCGCCCACCGGCTTGTTCTCCGGCGGCACGCAGCGCACCGCGTTGGTGATCGCGGTGCCGACCAACTCCAATCCGTCGTCTGGCCGGGCCTTGAACTCTCCGCGCGCAAAACCGTGCGAAATCATCGTCGAGTAGAGCAGGTCGCCGGCATAGTCGCCGGTGAACGGGCGGCCCGTTCGATTGGCACCGCGAAGGCCAGGCGCCAGCCCGACGATCAGCAATTGAACTCCGGCGTCGCCCTCCGGCGGCAAAAAAGTCGGCACCGGCGCATTGAACCAGGACGGCTCGCGCTGCCGCCATTCGGCGATGAAGTCATGCAGCCGCGGGCAGAGCGGGCAATCGCGGCCGGGTCCGGAGGCGGAAAGGGCGGTCAAGGCGACTGGCCTCAGTAATCGTCCTCGTCGACTTCGGCCGGCTCGGGCCGCCGCACCGACCGCTCGGAGGGATCACGGCCGACCTCGTTCTTCAATGTCATCAGGTCGATGAAATGGTCGGCCTGGCGGCGCAGGTCGTCGGAGATCATCGGCGGCTGCGAGGCCATGGTCGAGACGATCGACACCTTGCGACCGCGCCGCTGCAACGCCTCGACCAGCGTGCGGAAGTCGCCGTCGCCGGAAAAGATGACGTAGTGGTCGACGACATCGGCGAGCTGCAGCGCATCGACCGCAAGCTCGATGTCCATATTGCCCTTGATCTTGCGGCGACCGGTCGAGTCGGTGAACTCCTTGGCCGGCTTGGTGACCACCTTGAAGCCATTATAGTCGAGCCAGTCGATCAACGGACGGATCGAGGAGTATTCCTGATCCTCGACCAGCGCCGTGTAATAATAGGCGCGCAACAGATAGCCGCGCTTCTGAAAGCTCGACAGGAGCTTGCGATAGTCGATGTCGAAGCCGAGTGCACGTGACGTTGCGTAAAGATTGGCGCCGTCGATGAATAGGGCGATTTTTTCACGAGGGTCGAACATGGAAAATATTCCTTCTCGAAATAAACGGCCGTCTAAACGAAATGCGATAGCGTTCGGTCAGGCTCATAATAAACCGGCTGACCTCCATGCCATCCGAGATAGCGCCAGTTTCGCGGCAATCCAAGGGTGCGTGCGGTACTGCAAGCAATTGTGATCGGGACACCGAACACATAACCACAGACAGGTTTTGCCAAATCGGGTGTTTGAACCAAGGTTTGGGCGCCATGCAGCCCGGCCATTGCCATGATGCTTGTATTTTGGCGGCGTTCGGGTTATGGACCGCGCCTGTTTTCCATCAAATCCATCGCATGAAAGGGGCAATCCATGGCCCGCGTAACCGTTGAAGATTGCATCGACAAGGTCGACAACCGCTTCGAGCTGGTGCTCTTGGCCGGCCACCGCGCCCGCCAGATCAGCCAGGGCGCGCCGATCACCGTGCCGCGTGACAACGACAAGAACCCGGTCGTGGCGCTGCGCGAGATCGCCGATGAGACGCTTTCGCCCGACGACCTCAAGGAAGATCTGATCCATTCGCTGCAGAAGCATGTCGAGGTCGACGAGCCCGAAGCCGACGGCGAGGCGATTGCCGATCAGACCGGCGCCGCCGTTGCGGCCACCGACGCCGATGACACCGAGGAGAACGTCACCTTCGACCGGATGACCGAGGAAGACCTCCTGGCCGGCATCGAGGGCCTGGTGCCGCCGGAAAAGAGCGACGACTACTAAGCCAGCGCTCTGGACCTGCCTGGAATACGTTTCCGGCACTTCCGTCCAGTCAGTTTCGTGGCTATCTATGGGATGCGCCGTACGCTAGTGCGGCGCATCAATCATTTCAGCACCGCGAGATCCCGCCCATGATGCGTCAGTATGAGCTTGTCGAGCGCGTCCAGCGCTACAAGCCTGACGTCAACGAGGCGTTGCTCAACAAGGCCTATGTCTATGCCATGCAGAAGCATGGCCACCAGAAGCGCGCTTCCGGCGACCCGTATTTCTCGCACCCGCTCGAAGTCGCCGCCATCCTCACCGAGATGCATATGGACGAGGCGACGATCGCGGTCGCCCTGCTGCACGACACGATCGAGGACACGACCGCCACACGGGCCGAGATCGACGATCTGTTCGGCCCCGAAATGGGCAAGCTGGTCGAGGGCCTGACCAAGCTGAAGAAGCTCGATCTCGTCTCGAAGAAGGCCGAGCAGGCGGAAAACCTGAGAAAGCTTCTGCTGGCGATTTCGGAAGATGTCCGCGTGCTGCTGGTCAAGCTCGCCGACCGTTTGCACAATATGCGCACCCTCGACCATATGCCGGAGGCCAAGCGCCTGCGCATCGCCGAGGAGACGATGGATATCTACGCGCCGCTGGCCGGGCGCATGGGCATGCAAGGCATGCGCGAGGAACTGGAGGAGATCGCCTTCCGCTTCATCAATCCGGAAGCCTATCGCGCCGTCACCGCACGGCTTGCCGAAATCTTCGAGCGCAACAAAGGCGTGCTGACGGACATTGAAAAGGCTCTGTCCACGCTGTTCGAGAAGCATGCGATCAACGCCGGCGTGAAGAGCCGGCAGAAGAAGCCGTGGTCGGTGTTCCGCAAGATGGAGGCCAAGGCACTGTCCTTCGAGCAGCTCTCGGATATTTTCGGCTTCCGCGTCGTCGTCGACACGGTCGAGGACTGTTACCGGGCGCTTGGCGCCATCCACACCGCGTGGTCGATGGTGCCGGGCCGCTTCAAGGACTACATCTCGACGCCGAAGCAGAACGATTATCGGTCGATCCACACCACCATTGTCGGCCCGTCGCGCCAGCGTGTCGAGCTGCAAATCCGCACCCGAGAGATGAACAAGATCGCCGAATACGGCGTCGCTGCCCATTCGATCTACAAGGACACCGGCGGCAAGACGAATGGCGCCGCCCACGCGATTTCAAAGGAAACCAACGCCTACGCCTGGCTGCGGCGCACCATCGAGCAGCTTGCCGAAGGCGACAATCCCGAGGATTTCCTCGAAAATACCAAGCTGGAACTGTTTCAGGACCAGGTGTTCTGCTTCACCCCGAAAGGCATGCTGATTGCGCTGCCGCGCGGCGCGACACCGATCGACTTCGCCTACGCGGTGCACACCGATGTCGGTGACACCTGCGTCGGTGCCAAGGTCAACGGCCGCATCATGCCGCTGATGACGGAACTGAAGAACGGCGATGAGGTCGAGATCATCCGCTCCAAGGCGCAGGTGCCGCCGGCGGCCTGGGAATCGGTCGTCGTCACCGGCAAGGCGCGCTCGGCCATCCGCCGTGCCACCAAGAACGCCATCCGCAAGCAATATTCGGGTCTCGGCATCCGCATCCTGGAGCGCGCCTTCGAGCGTGCCGGCAAGACCTTCACCAAGGAGAGCCTGAAGCAGGTGCTGCACAGGCTGGCGCGCAAGGACATCGAGGATGTGCTGGCCTCCGTCGGGCGCGGCGAGCTCGCCTCCACCGACGTCATGAAGGCGGTATTCCCCGACTACAAGGATGAGCGCGTCACCACGGCCGTCCCCAAGCCGCGCGAGGAGGGCTGGTCGAAAATCCGCAATGCCGCCGGCATGCTGTTCCAGATTCCGGGTCGCGCCGCGCGCAAGGACAAGGACCAGCCACGCGATGGCGCCGTGCCGATCCGCGGCGTGCGCGGCGATCTGCCGGTGCGCTTCGCGCCGGAAGGGGCAGTGCCTGGCGATCGCATCGTCGGCATCGTCCAGCCCGGCACCGGCATCACCATCTATCCGATCCAGTCGCCGGCGCTGCAGGCGTTCGACGATCAGCCCGAGCGCTGGATCGACGTGCGCTGGGACATCGACGAGCGCACCAAGGAACGCTTTCCGGCGCGCGTATCGGTCACCGCCATCAACGCGCCGGGGTCACTTGCCGATATAGCGCAGGTGGTTGCCTCGAACGACGCCAACATCCATACGCTGTCGATGGTGCGCACTGCTCCCGACTTCACCGAAATGCTGATCGATCTCGAAGTCTGGGATCTCAAGCACCTCAACCGGCTGCTGTCGCAGCTCAAGGACAATTCGAGCGTCAGCGACGCAAGACGCGTCAATGGCTAGACCATGCTCCGGTTTCGGACAAAGTCGTGGTCAATCAAAAAGAGGCAGACATGAACACCGATGAAGTGCTGGGCATTTTCCGCGAGGCGGGTGCTGTTCTGGAAGGGCATTTCATTTTGACCTCGGGCCTGCGCAGTCCGGTCTTCCTGCAGAAGGCGCGCGTGTTCATGCATGCCGACAAGACCGAGCTTCTGTGCAAGGCGTTGGCCGAGAAGATCCGCGCTGGCGTGCCAGGCAAGATCGATTATGTCGTCGGCCCGGCGATCGGAGGGCTGATCCCGGCCTATGAGACCTCGCGTCATCTGCGCGTGCCGGCGATCTGGGTCGAGCGGGAAGGCGGCAAGTTCCGCTTGCGCCGCTTCGAGATCGCCAGGGGCTCGCGTGTCGTCATCGTCGAGGACATCGTCACCACTGGCCTGTCGATCCGTGAGACCATCGAGTGCCTGCGCGATCTTGGCGCCGAGGTGGTGGCCGCGGCCTGCATCATTGATCGTTCGGCTGGCAAGACCGATGTCGGTGTGCCGCTCATCGCGCTTGCCGAGTATGAGGTCCCGGCCTATCCGGCCGACCGGCTGCCGCCGGAGCTTGCCGCCATCCCGGCGATCAAGCCCGGCAGCCGCAACATCTGACGGGGCATTTTTTCGCCCAACAGTGTGCGGCGGTTTTGGGGAAAGCGACATGCGTGAGACAGATTGGAAATGATCGCCGGCATCGATCATTTCGTGCTGACGGTCGCTTCGCTGGAAGTGACCTGTGAGTTTTACCAGCGCGTGCTGGGTTTTGAGCGCATCGACGCGGCGGATCGGCCGACGGCGCTGGCTTTCGGTACCCATAAGATCAATGTGCATGAGGTCGGCCGCACCTTCGAGCCCAAGGCGAAGTCGCCGACATCAGGATCAGGTGATTTCTGCCTGATCACCGACCGGCCACTGGATGAGGTCCGTGCCCGGCTCGCGGCCAATGGTGTGGCGGTGGAACTCGGCCCGGTCGAACGTGTCGGGGCTAGAGGTCCTATGATGTCGGTCTATTTCCGTGACCCAGACGGCAATCTGGTCGAGGTCAGCGAATACCTGCGGTAGCCGCCGGCGACGATGCGCCTTTCGGCGATGCGACTGCCGGTTCCCTAAATTCGCCGCGATTATCCGATGTTCGAAGCAAGACCTGCCGCCCCGAAGGGCGGCGACAAGCGCGGCGCACAGAAGGTGTTTGGTTGTTCTTGCGCCAGCGCGTCGTTATATAAGGTGGCGATTGCCATAGGGTGATCGTCAAGCGCAAGATGTGGCTGCCACGCCCGGCTGAAGGTGCCGTTGCGGGCGCTGTGGAACGGGAACAGAGTGCTTTTTCGACGCCGCAAGCCTGATGGCCTTTATGAGCGGGTGCGTACCTACCTTTGGCCGCGCCGCTCGTTTTCGCGCTCGCTTCAGTATTTTTCCAAGCGCATCCTGCGGCTGAAGGCCACACCGCATGCGGTTGCGGCCGGTGTTGCGGCCGGTGTCTTCGCTTCATTCTTTCCCGTCGGTTTCCATTTCATCATCGCTGCCCTCCTGTGCTGGGTGATCGCCGGCAATCTGGTGGCGGCCGCTTTCGGCGCGGTTTTTTTCGGCAACCCGCTGACCTTCCCGTTGCTATGGGGCGCGTCGTGGGAAACGGGCAAGCTCATCCTGCATGACCGCCTGCCGACGCATGGGCCGCCGGCACATCTGGGCGAGATGCTGCATAATCTCTCCTTCGCGCAATTGTGGAAACCGGTCCTCGAACCGATGCTGATCGGCGCGGTTCCGCTCGGGCTCGCCTTCGGGCTGCTGTTCTACGCCATCACGCGCTGGGGCATGAACGCTTTCCGCGAACAGCGGCGCAAGCGTCTGGCCGAGCGTGCAAGCCGGCATGCGCAATCGTCCCATCCCGGCGCAAGCATCGGTTCCACCGCGCGATGATCATCGGCATCGGCAGCGACCTGATCGACATCAGACGCATCGAAAAGTCGCTGGAGCGTCACGGCCAGCGCTTCATCCAGAGAATCTACACCGAGATCGAACAGGCCCGCTCCGAAAACCGGCAGGCGCGTGCTGCCTCCTATGCCAAGCGTTTCGCTGCCAAGGAGGCCTGCGCCAAGGCGCTGGGCACCGGTCTGGCGCAGGGCGTGTTCTGGCGCGACATGGGTGTCGTCAACCTGCCCAGTGGCGCGCCGACCATGGCGCTGACCGGAGGAGCGCAGGCCAGGCTGGACAAAATCCTGCCAAAAGACCATCGCGCGGCAATCCACCTCACCATCACGGATGATTTCCCGCTCGCTCAAGCCTTTGTGATCATCGAGGCGCTGCCCGTCGAAGAAGCGCCACATTGATTGCCTCTGACGACCGGCATTGACGTTGCCCAGCGCGCGCCGAGACTCTATACCATCCAACGCACAATCGAGGACGACATGAGCGTGGCTGAAAAATCCGAGAAGAAATCCGGCGGGCTTGGCGAGACCGTCAGCGTCATAGTCCAGGCGCTTTTGCTCGCCCTGGTCATCCGCACGCTGCTGTTCCAGCCTTTTTCGATCCCGTCGGGATCGATGCGGCCGACGCTTTTGGAAGGCGACTATCTGTTCGTCACCAAATGGTCCTATGGCTATTCGCGCTACTCGCTGCCTTTCGGACCCGATATTTTTTCAGGCCGCATCTGGGGCTCCGAGCCGAAGCGCGGCGACGTAGCGGTTTTCAAGTTCCCGCCTGATCCGTCCGTCGACTACATCAAGCGCGTTGTCGGCCTGCCGGGTGACAAGATCCAGGTCAAGGACGGCCAGCTGTTCATCAACGGCGTCGGCGTGCCCCGCGTGAAAACAGGCCAGATCGACAATCCCGACATCACCGAAGAATCGCGACCGATCGATGTGTATCGTGAGACCTTGCCCAACGGCGTCAGCTACGACACGCTCGACCTGAATTCGAACTCGATCGGCGACAACACCCGCGAATTCGACGTGCCGCCCGGCCACTATTTCATGATGGGCGACAACCGGGACAATTCCGCCGACAGCCGTTTCACCGTCGGCTACGTTCCCGCGGAAAATCTGGTTGGCCGCGCCAATCTTGTTTTCTTCTCGATCGCCGGCAAGGCGAGCCCTCTCGAAATCTGGAAATGGCCGTCGCTGATGCGCGCTTCGCGCCTGTTCCACTTCGTCAATTGATGGCTTTGAAGCGTCCGACAGGCGAAACCCTGGCCGGTTTGGTGAAGGCCAAGACCGGCCACGTCTTCAAGGATGTCCGTTTGCTCGAGACCGCCCTGACGCATTCCAGCGCGGTCAAGGCGGCCACCAACAACCAACGTCTTGAATTTCTTGGCGACCGCGTGCTCGGGCTTGTCGTCGCCGATATGCTTTTCGAGAAATTTCCCGATGCGCCGGAAGGTGAAATCGCGCCGCGCTTCAATGCGCTGGTCGATGCGCGGACATGCTCGGAAATCGGCATCGAAATGCAGCTCGAAGATCTGGTCCGCGCCGATTCTGCCTTGAAGATGCGGTCGCGTGGCTCGGGCGGAAACTATCTGGCGGATGCGGTAGAAGCCCTGATCGCGGCGGTTTACGTCGACGGTGGCATCGAGGCCGCGCGGCGGTTCGTCCTGCGCTACTGGGAACCGCGCTCGCATACGGTGATCGCAAAACCGCTCAATCCGAAATCCGATCTGCAGGAATGGATTGCCAAGGCCAGCGATGCGCGTCCCGAATATGTGATCGAGAAACGCGAAGGCCCGGACCACCAGCCCGTCTTCACCGTGTCCTTGCAGGTCCGCGGCTTTGCGCCGATAAGCGGTACTGGCGGCTCCCGCAGGGTTGCCGAAGAAGCGGCGGCTTCGGCATTTCTTTTGCGCGAAGGCGTCTGGGCCACCACGTCGGCCCAAAAATCGGAGCGCGCGCGCTCAAGTGAAGGGAGTGCGGCATGACCGCCACCGAAGAACTGGCAACGGAAGCTGCCCCCACGCATTCCGGTTTCGTTGCCCTGATCGGCGCGCCCAATGCGGGCAAGTCGACGCTGGTCAACCAATTGGTCGGCGCCAAGGTGTCGATCGTCACCCACAAGGTGCAGACGACCCGCGCCATCGTGCGCGGCATCGCCACGCATGACAATGCGCAGATCGTTTTCGTCGACACGCCCGGCATCTTCAAGCCGAAGCGGAGGCTCGACACGGCGATGGTGACCACCGCCTGGGGCGGGGCCAAGGACGCCGATATCGTGCTGCTTTTGATCGACGCCGAGCGCGGCATCAGGGGCGACGCCGACGCCATCCTCGAACGGCTGAAGGATGTGCGCCAGCCGATGGTGCTGATCCTCAACAAGGTCGACCGCGTCAAGCACGAAGCGCTGCTGGCTCTGTCGGCGGCAGCGAACGAAAGGGTGCCGTTCAAACGCACCTTCATGGTTTCGGCGCTGACCGGTTCCGGCTGCAAGGACGTTCTCGATTATCTGGCCGAGGCTCTGCCGGTTGGCCCGTGGTATTATCCGGAAGACCAGATCTCGGACCTGCCGATGCGCCAGCTCGCGGCCGAGATCACGCGCGAGAAGCTTTATCTCAGGCTGCATCAGGAATTGCCCTATTCCTCGCATATCGAGACCGAGAAATGGGAAGAGAAGCCGGATGGTTCGGTGCGCATCGACCAGACCATCTATGTCGAACGCGACAGCCAGAAGAAGATCGTGCTCGGCCACAAGGGCGAGACCATCCGCGCCATCGGCCAGGCGGCGCGCATGGAGATAGCAGGCATCCTCGAACAGAAGGTGCACCTGTTCCTGTTCGTCAAGGTGCGCGAGAACTGGGGCGATGATCCCGAGCGCTATCGCGAGATGGGGCTCGAGTTTCCGCGCTAGGATCGATGGACAGCAAGCCGAACATCGACATAGCGCTTGTCAGCCGATTGATCGCCACGCAGTTTCCCCGTTGGAAGGACCTTGCGGTCAGGCCCGTCGAGTTTGGCGGCTGGGACAACAGGACCTTCCATCTCGGCGACGAGATGACCGTGCGGCTGCCGAGTGCCGCGGCCTATTCCCTGCAGGTGGAAAAGGAACATCGCTGGCTGGAGAGGCTGGCGCCTCTGTTGCCGCTGCCGATTCCCGTGCCGCTGGCGATGGGGGTTCCGGCCGAAAACTATCCCTGGCATTGGTCCGTCTACCGCTGGATCGAAGGCGAGACAGCAAAGCGCGAGCGTATCGCCAGCCTGCCGCGATTCGCGACCGACCTGGCCATGTTCCTGGTCGCCCTGCAGCGGATCGATGCGACCGGTGGACCGGCGCCGGGACAGCACAATTTCTTTCGCGGCGGACCACTCAGCGTCTACGATGGCGAAACGTGGCAAGCGATTGCTGCTCTCGACGGCAAGATAGATACGGACGCCGCCAGTGCGGTGTGGGAGGCAGCACTTGCCGCACCATGGCACGGTGCGCCGGTCTGGTTCCACGGTGACGTCAGTTGGGGAAACCTGCTGGTCAGGCAAGGCCGATTGAGCGCGGTGATCGACTTCGGAACCTCCGGCGTCGGCGATCCCGCCTGCGATCTGGCGATCGCGTGGACGCTGTTGGAAGGCAAAAGCCGGGAGGCGTTTCGTGCCGGCCTTCCGGCCGACGAGGCGATGTGGGCGCGCGGTCGTGGCTGGACGCTCTGGAAGGCGCTGATCACGGTTGCCGGACAGATCGACGTCAACCCTGTCGAGGTTGAAAGATCCCGTCACGTGATCGATGAAGTGCTTGCCGATCACGCGCACGGCGCGTGAGGCGCCAAACGTTCAAGCCGCTCTCGCCCACCAGATCCTAATCCTGTCGCCGAACCATCCGCCTCGTATGGCGCGACCAGGGACATTCTGGCCGAGGCGATGCTTTTCCGGACCTATGCGTGCCCACCCGCCTGATCAAGGCGGGGGACTACATCGCCGGCGTCGCCAAGGTCGATTGAGAGGCGTCATGGAGGAATCGTCTTCAACGGCTGGCTGCTGTCACAATCGGCGACGCGACAGCGCTCCAGGGAGTTTCGATCGTCTTGGAAGAGCAGACAGGCTTGGAAGCGTCATCCCGCTTTCGCCTCGGTATCAGAGTAGATTTGGCGGATGAGCGTCATCCGCTGATAGAGGGGTGGCGGCAAGAGCCAGGTCGATTTCGGCGTAAATCAGGTAGATATTCCGCACTGTGCGGTAATTTTAGAAATATAGAACGTTAGAAATGTATTTAGCCACGTAAGTATCCGCATATATATTCAAAATATGACGTTGTGCCGATTGTGCCATTCGTGTTGGTAATAAGTGTTATTTGTGCAACACAGCACTAATCTGTTCATAGAACTAGAATTATTTCGGAAATGGTCATTGAAGGCAGATGATCGATGGGTATGTTCGCCGCTGAAAAGGGCGAGCGATGCGAGCCTTTTTCGTTGTGGGGGTGAGGCGGGAAAACATTGCCGCCAGCCACAAATCCGAAGCCATTTATAACTATGACTGGAGAGGTCAGAAAATGAACATCAAGAGCCTCCTTCTCGGCTCAGCCGCGGCCCTGATCGCGGTCAGCGGCGCACGCGCCGCCGACGCTGTCGTCGTCGCCGAACCGGAACCAGCCGAATACGTCAAGATCTGCGACGTCTACGGCGCCGGCTACTTCTATATTCCGGGCACCGAGACCTGCCTGCGCATCGGCGGCTATCTCCGCTACGACATGGGCGTCGGCGATTCCGGCGCGCTGGATGGCGCCAACAACGTTTCCGATCACATGGACGGCGATAGGAACGACACCTACTACAAGAACATGCGCTTCACGCTGAGGACTTATACCGGCCAGGAAACCGAACTCGGCACGTTGAAGACCTTTACCGAGACCCGCTTCCAGTTCGGCAACTCTTCCGGCGACTATACAGGTGGCGGCGCCGGCTGGCAGGCCGGCAACAAGACCACCACCCTGAACTTCGCCTGGATCCAGCTCGGTGGCCTGCGCGTCGGTAAGGATGAAACGGCATACGACCAGTTCATCGGTTACGCCGGCAACGTCATCCAGGACACGATCATCCCGTATGGCATCAAGGACACCAACGTCCTCCAGTACAATTTCGACGCGGGGAACGGCGTCACGGGCGTGGTCTCGCTCGAAGAAGGCACCGGCGTCAACACCATCGACAGCTATGTTCCGCATGTCGTCGGCGGTTTGAAGTACAAGGGCGACTGGGGTGCGATCACCGGCGTCGTGGCCTATGACAGCAACTATGAGGAAGTGGCCGGCAAGGTCCGACTGGACGTCAACGTCAGCAAGGAACTGACGCTGTTCGTCATGGGCGGCTACGGCACCAACGACAACATCAACGACTTCGGCACAGGCCGTACCCAGTACAAGCCATGGGGCGGAAACTGGGCGATCTGGGGCGGCGGCACCTACAAGTTCAACGACAAGACCTCGTTCAACGCCCAGGTCTCCTATGACGACTGGAAGAACCTCGCCGTCGCGGCCAACGTTGCCTACACCATCGTCCCCGGCTACACGATCACGGCCGAAGTCGATTACCTCAATGCAGGAAAATTCGACGACTTCGACTTCAACAACTGGACCAAGGCCGACAAGAAGAGCAGCGTCGGCGGCATCGTTCGCTTCCAGCGCAATTTCTAACGGATCGACTGACCTCACCAGCCCGCCCGCAGCATTTGCTGCGGGCGGTTTTTTATGTGCTGTTGCAAGAGTCGGTCCCGGCGCAAGCCGATACCTTGATTTCGCCACCCGATCGGTGAAAAGCTCCTGAAATGGAATGGCGCGACGAGGGAATCATTCTCGGCACCCGCAAGCATGGCGAAACCAGCGCCATTCTCGAGGTGTTGACGCGAGCGCATGGCCGTCATCTCGGCCTTGTTCGCGGCGGCCGTTCGCGCAAGCAGCAGCCCGTGCTCCAGCCCGGCAATCGCGTCGACCTGTTGTGGCGTGCGCGCCTTGATGAACATCTCGGCACGTTCCAGGCCGAGGCGATCGAGATGAACGCGGCCCGGTTGATGGACAGCGCCGTCGCCGTCTACGGCTTGCAGACCATGGCCGCGCATCTGCGCCTGCTGCCCGAGCGCGACGCGCATGAAGGTCTCTACGAAACGCTTGCCGTAATGATCGTCCATCTCGACGATGCCGATGTTGCCGGTGAACTGGTGGCGCGCTTCGAGCTTCTGGTGCTGGACGAACTCGGCTTCGGCCTCGATCTCAGCCAATGCGCCGCCACCGGCACGCGACAGGACCTGGCCTATGTCTCGCCGAAGTCGGGACGCGCGGTATCGCGCGAAGCCGGTTTGCCTTGGCGCGACAAGATGCTGACTCTGCCGGCTTTCCTGCAGCGCGGCTCCGGCCTGCGCGCCGATGCGGCAGCGGTCGAGGACGCCTTCCGGCTCACCGGCTTCTTCTTCAACCGCCATGTCTATGAGCCGCGCGGCTTCGAGCCGCCAGACGCTCGTACCGGCTTCCTCGCCGCCTTGCGCAAACATCACGCGCGCGGCAAGGCCATAGCTGGCGAGGACGCAGCCAGAGAAATCATCACATGAGCGAGGTCGAACTTTATCCTGGCCGGGTCTCACCGCTCGGCCTCGGCACCATTCCGCACGCCGACATCCTGAAATACACCGGTTTGGAATTGCTGCAGCGCATCGTCGACGGCAAGTATCCGGCGCCGCCGATTTCCTTTCAGCTGAATTTCACTCTCACCGAAGTCTCGGAAGGGCGCGCTGTCTTTCGTGGCATGCCGAGCGAGCGCCATCTCAATCCGCTGGGCAGCGTACATGGCGGCTGGGCGGCGACGCTGCTCGATTCGGCACTGGCCTGTGCCGTGCAGACGCTGCTCGAAAAAGGCGAGGCCTATACGACGGCGGAGTTCAAGGTGAATTTGACGCGTCCCATCACGCCGAGGACCGGCGAGGTGGTGTGCGAGGGCAGGGTTGTTCACAAGGGCCGCACGTTGGCGGTGTCGGAAGCGACGTTGAAGGATGCCGGCGGCAAGCTGCTGGCTTTCGGCACCGAAACATGCTCGATCTTTCCGGCCGCCAATCTGGCGGCGCGTTGACTGGCGGCGCATTGAGTTTTCCGAGCTTGGATTTTCTGGCCGCTTGGCCGCCGCATTTGAATGTCAGTACGACGGATGTCAGTGAAAACTGGCCTGGTTTGGGGGGACCGCCATGTTTGAAAGCCTGATCGGCCTTGTCGCCATCATCGCTTTGTTCGTCATCATTTCGCGCCAGCAGAGCCGCATCGGCCTTGTCGAGCGCGAGCTTGGCGCGCTGCGCAGCCTGGTCCTTTCCGGTGCCGTGCCGCCTGCGGCCCAGTCGTCCGAACAGGTGGACGACAACGCGCCCGCCGACATGGCTCCGGACGCAGCGGCTGCGACCGATATCGTTCCGCCGGAGGTAAGCGCATCAGTCACCGCCCCGGCGCCAGCCACGGACACGGAAGACTCGACCGGCGAGATCGTCTCCGGGCCGTGGACCGCTCCAGAACCGGCACCGAAGGCGGTGGATCCCGCGGAGCTTCCCGGAGCGGCGAAAGCCGCCCGCCAATCCGATGTCGAAACCGCGCTCGGAACCCGCTGGGCGGTCTGGGTTGGCGGCATCGCACTGGCGCTGGGCGGCCTGTTCCTGATCCGCTACACCATTGAAGCCGGCATTTTCGGTCCCGGCGTGCGGCTGGCCATGGCCGGCGTGCTCGGCCTGGTGCTGGTCGCCGGCGGCGAGTTCATCCGCCGCACCGGCTTCAAGGTGCCGGTGCAAGGGGCCGCCGGCGCTTATATTCCAGCAATCCTGACTGCTGCCGGTGCCTTCATCCTGTTCGGCACCGTCTATGCCGCGCATGGCATTTACGGCTTCATAGGCCCGGCACTCGCTTTCACGCTGCTCGGCGTCATCGGCGTGGCGACGATCGCGGCAGCCCTCGTCCATGGCCAGGCGCTGGCCGGCATCGGTCTCGTCGGTGCCATGGTGACGCCGGTGCTGGTCGCCTCGCAGGCGCCCAATCCCTGGGCGCTGTTCGGCTATCTCGCGATCGTGCTCGCCGCCACCGGCGTCATCGCCCGCATGCGCGCCTGGACGTCGCTGATGGCGGCGGCCTTTTTCGGCACCGGTGTCTGGACCATCCTTTACATGACCGATGCGCGGGGGGCGAACCTCTCCGCCATCCTGTTCATCGACGCCGTCACGCTGGCTGTGCTGGCCCTTGTCTGGCTCGCTCGCCGTGGCGATGAAACCGGGCCGGCCAGGGTTTTCGACTGGCCGTCTATCGTGCCTGGCTTGTTCATCGCATTCTCGGCGCTTGGCCTGTCGGTCGACCCGGTCTTTGCAGCCGCCGGCGATGCCTTGCCGGGCGCGGTGGTGATCGCCGCAATGGTGGCTGTCGCGCTTTATCGTCCGCTGGCGCTGCCGTTCCTCTATGCCGCGGGACTGGTCATGGTGCTGATCTATCTCGGCATCATCCCGCCAACCTCGATCGCTTCCGATTTTTCGGGCGGTGCCCTGGGCGTCGACGGACTGCCGGTGGCCACGTCCAACGCGCTGACCTTGCGCATCGGCATCGTACTTGGCCTGGTTTTCATCGGCGCCGGCTTCTGGGCCGCACGCCGGTTCGCCGCCGGCACGCAGATCCGCGCGGCCTCATGGGCAGCGTGGGGCGTCATCGTCCCGCTGGTCGTCCTGCTGGCGCTCTGGTTCACTTTCGGCAATCTCGACCGTGACTTTGTCTACGCTGCCGCGGCGGCACTGCTGGTCGTCATTTTCGCCGCCGGTGGCGGGTGGATCGCGCGGGCCGAGGAGCCGCCGCTCAAGGGCGGTGTCGCGGTGTCGTTTGCCCTGGGCGGCGCGGCCATCGCCGGGCTCCTGCTCATGCATATGGCTTTCGATTCCGGCTGGACCACCATCCTGCTCGGTGCGGCGGCCATCGTGCCGGCGCTGGCCACGCGCCGGCGCGCCTATCCGGTGCTCGGCTGGATTTCGGTCGGCGCTGTGATCGCGGTGCTTGGCCGCGTCGCTTTCGACCCGACCATTGTCGGCGCCGGGTTCCTGTCGAGGACACCGGTCTTCAACTGGCTGTTGCCCGGCTACGGCGTGCCGGCGCTGGCCTTCGGCTTCGCCGCCTGGCAGCTCGCCCGCAGCACGAATGGCCGGCCGCGCCTTGCCATGGAGGCGGCTGCGGCGCTGTTTGCGCTGCTCACGCTCGCCATGCTGGTGCGCCACGCCATGCACGGCGGCGTCATCGACACGGGTGCCATGACGCTCGCCGAACAGTCGATCTACACGCTGATCGCCATTGGCGCCGGCGCCATCCTGGTCGCCATCGACATGCGCTCGCCAAGCTCGGTGCTGCGCTATGGTTCGATGGCCGCCGGTGTGGCCTCGGTCGCCTTCATCGTTGTCAGGCATTTCGTCTTGCTGAACCCATTGTTCACCGACGAATCGACCGGCCGCATCCCGGTGTTCAACCTGTTGTTCCTCGCCTATCTCTTGCCAGCGGTCGCCGTTGGCGCGCTGGCGCTCTACACCAGGGACAAGCGGCCGAAATGGTATGCGCAGATGTTGGCTGTGGTGGCTGCCGCGCTTGCCTTCGCCTATGCCACGCTCTCGGTGAGGCGTCTGTTCAAGGGCGAGTTCATCGGCTTGTGGAGCGGCCTCGGCCAGCTGGAAACCTACACCTACTCGGCGCTTTGGCTGGTCATCGGTGTGGCGCTGCTCACCGCCGGCGTCTGGCTGAAGTCGCAGGTGCTGCGAATTGCCTCGGCCGCGCTGATCGCGATCGCCGTGCTGAAAGTCTTCATCTTCGACATGTCGGAGTTGGAGGGAGTGCTCAGGGCGCTGTCCTTCATCGGCCTCGGCGCGGTGCTGATCGGCATCGGACTGTTTTATCAGCGGCTGCTGACGCGGGCGGCGAAGGAGGGATGACACGCTTGCTTCCGTGAACAGTTCTTACCGGTTCATGGACCGCCTATTCGCTATTTTCGGATGGTGCCACGCACGCGGCGTTGTACGACTGCCTCTTTGATGAGGCCCGCGATCTTGCGGACAAACGCCGGGCTGAAGGAACCTATTGGCTTCGTCGTGACCAGATCATAAGCTTCGTCGACTTGTACGCGGTTGTACTCGTCTAGAATCAGCCACGACGGAAATCGAGCCCACCTCTGCGGCACTCGATTTCGCTCACGGCAACATGCGTGTGGGACTGGTCGGGCTTTTGCGAAGTGAGCGGAAACAAGAAGAGTGCGGCAGGCGTTGCCGGCGTTCTAACCACAATGCAGACGGGCCGCGCCTTGCGGCCGGACTCCTCGCCGACATCAGCCTGCCGCGCCCATAGATAGTAGTATCGAAGCAAATCGCCGGGCTTAAGCATCCGGCTTGTCGCCGGTTGTGATGGCCTCCAATCCGGACATGAGTTCATCGTGGATCTCGTCCGGCGCGTCCTCAAGCGTGTAGGCTACGGCATGAGGCGAACTGACGAGCTGCCGGTATTGGGTGGCTGACAGGATGATCAGCTTCTCCTTGCCACGTTTCGTGAGAGCGACAGGCTCGATCATTGCCGTTTCGAGAATTTCGCCGGACGCCCGGTTCATGTCTGAAAAGGTGAACTGCTTCATCGGGTGGTCCTCATATGTATTTCACCTATTGTGCATATTTTACGTATCTAAGCAATCGATTTGCCGCTGCCTTCCGGTCGGGAATAAATCGGCACCAGCCAGCGTTATCTCATTGCTTGGGTGACCGGAGCGGCGGACCGCTTCGCGCTGGCCGCTTGCGCCGCGCCCGGAAGGCGCGTTCAATCGGATCAACAAGGGCGACCTCGAAAACCAGCGGTCATGGACGAAAAGAAGGCAGCAATCCTTGGCGAAATACCGCGCCTGCGCCGATACGCACGCTCGCTTTTGCGCGACCGCGACGCAGCCGACGACCTTGTTCAGGATTGCCTCGAGCGGGCGCTTGTGCGGCTCGACAATTGGCAGACAGGAGAAAGCCCCAGGAGGTGGCTGTTTACGATCATGCATCATTTGTTCATCGATCAGATGCGCAAGGTGAACCGCCGCGGCGAGGCGGCGATGCTGCCGCTGGAGGCGGGCGAGGCCGTTGCCCAGCCGGCCGAGCAGATGGAGAGCATTGCCTCGCGCGAGATCATCGACGCATTGCAGGCGATCAGCCCCGACCGTCGCGCAGCCCTTGTCATGGTTGCCATCGAAGGTTTTTCCTATGCCGAAGCCGCCAACATTCTGGGCGTGCCTGCGGGCACGCTGATGTCGCGCATTGCGCGCGGGCGTGAGGAATTGCGCGGGTTGCTGGACGACACGGCGCGCCGCCGGGCGATAAGGATCGTCGAGAAATGATCCGCCGCGACTTTTCCGAACGTGACATCCACATGGCGCTCGATGGCGAGCTGCCCGGCGATGAGCGCTCGGCCTACGATGCCTGGCTCGACGCCAATCCCGAAATGAAGGCCAAGAGCGCCCGTTTCACCGCCGACCGAGCGGCGCTGCGTGCCGCCTTCGCCGACGTGCTGGACGAAGCCGTGCCTGCGCGGTTGCGCAAGGTCGTGCTTGGCGAGGTGCCGGTCAAGGCATCTGTGCCACGCTCACGCTGGTGGCTTGCCGCTGCTGCCGCCGTGCTTCTGGTCACTGGCGGACTTGGTGGCTACTTTGCCGGCATCGATGGCATCGGCCAGGAGGACCCGGCGGAAGATCGGCTGGCCGAGCAGGCAATCGCGGCCCATGTCATCTATGCCGCCGAAAAGCGGCATGCCGTCGAGGTGCCGGCCAGCGACAAGGACCATCTGCAGACTTGGCTGTCCAACCGGGTAGGGCTGAAGCTGGTGGCGCCGGACCTGACCGCCGACGGATTCCAGCTGGTGGGCGGCCGGCTGTTGCCGGCAGGCGAGAGCAAGGCCGCCATGCTGCTTTACGAGGACGGCAATGGGCAGCGTATCTCGCTGTTCGTCACCACCGAATCGACCGAGAATGCCAAGGGCACCTACGCCGCCGCGCAAGACGGACCCGAGGCCGTCTACTGGCTGGACAAGGGCTATGGCTGTGCCGTGGTCGGCTCCTTGCCGCGCGAGCGGTTGGCCGAGGTCGCGAGGAGCGCCTACACGCAACTTGTAAACGGGCTGGCAAGCTGAACGGCATCGCTTTTGCCGGTGCCGTCGATGCGCGAATGCTGATCCGGCCGAAGGACCTTTTGCGCCCGTCGGGCCGGCGTCGGATTTGTCACAATTCGGCCCTAATCGAGGTGCGATAGCGCTTGATGAATGCCGTCGCATCGCCCCGAAAATCGGAAACGGTTTTTGGAAACCCGAGGCGAAGATTCAAGGTGGTGGAGCGGACTTCGTGCGCCCAGGTGGACGCCGGTTTTCCCAACGCCCTGGTTGGCGTCAAGGACGTGTTCGAGTAGGGCCATTTCCACCACCAATCGAGGTTTTCTGAAGCCGCATGCCTGCCGAGATCCGCACGGCCCGCGCGTCTGACGTCGATGATCTCGCCGCCATTGAGAAAGCTGTTTTCTCAAGCGACCGTATTTCCCGCCGCTCCTTCCGCCTGTTCATCGAGCGTGAAACCGCCGAGACGCTGGTCGCCGAAGTCGACGGCCGCGTGGCCGGCTATGCGATCGTGCTGTTTCGCAAGGGCAGCGGCGTGGCGCGCCTCTACTCGATTGCGACCAGTCCGTTTTTCGGCGGACTGGGTGTCGGCCGCATGCTGCTCGGATCCGCCGAAGATGCCGCCTTCGAGCACGACCGCATGATGCTGCGCCTCGAAGTTCGCGAGGACAACAGCCGCGCGATCCGCATCTACGAACGGGCCGGTTATCGCAAGATCGGCCGTGAGCCCGGCTACTATGAGGATGGCGAAACGGCACTTCGCTACGAAAAGACGTTGCGTGGCGGCATTCCGATCGCCACCAAGGTTCCGTTCTACCCGCAGACCTGCGAATTCACCTGCGGCCCGTGCTGCCTGATGATGGCGATGGCCAATTTCGATCGCGGCTTCGTGCCGGATCCGGTCATGGAAATCCGCCTGTGGCGTGAAGCGACGACCGTCTTCATGATGTCGGGTCCCGGTGGTTGCGAACCGTTCGGCCTTGCTGTCTCGGGCTACGAAAGCGGGCTCGCGGTGGAGATCTACGTTTCCTTCTATGGCGCGCTGTTCCTGCAATCGGTGCGCAGTGAGGACAAGCGCAGGGTGATGGAACTGGCCCAGGTCGACTTTCGCCGACGCGCGGAACTTTACGGTATCCCGGTGAATTACCGTGCATTCACAATCGACGATATCCGCGCTGCGATCGCTGGGGGAAAGCTGGTGCTGGTGCTGATCAGCGGCTTCCTGATGTTCGGCAAGAAGGTGCCGCACTGGGTGCTGGCGATCGGCGATGACGGCGACCATATCCTGATCCACGACCCTTGGGTCGAGGACGAAAGGCAGGAGACCATCCTTGATGCAGCCAACATTCCCGTGCCTTACGGCATCTTCATGAACATGGCGCAGTTCGGTCGCGATGGATTGCGTGCCGCCATCACTCTGGGAAAGCGTGACAGATAAATGACCTGGGTCATCCTTACCGGCAGGCAGAGCGATCTCGACCAGGTGGCGACACCGCACAAGATCATCACCAATCGCGACTATCTCGCGCATCCGTCATTGTTTCGCGGCCAGCGGCCGAAGGTCATCAACCTGTCGAACAATTACGCCTACCAGAGCCGCGGCTACTATGCGTCGCTGCTGGCAAGCTCGCGCGGCCACAAGGTGATCCCGACGGTCGAAACGATGATCGACCTTTCGGAGCGCAAGCTCTATGAACACGCGCTGCCGGAACTGGAGCTGGCGCTCAACAAATGCCGCAAGGACCTCGGCGGCGTTTTTCCGCAAAAGGTCTGCATCTTCTTCGGCATCGGCCCGTCGAAAATCTGGGACCGCTTCGCCAAACTTCTGTTCGACTGGTTCCGCGCGCCGGCGCTCGAAGTTCACATCAAGGACAGTGCCGAATGGGCCTCGATCCGGAAGATCGGCTTTCATCCGCTGGCGCGGATGACCGAGGACGAGGAAAAAAGCTTCATCCAGTGCCTGGAAACCTACACCAACCGGGAGTGGCGAGACACCAAGGGCCGCACGCCGGCGCGCTACACCTTCGCCACGCTGGTCGACCCGCATGAGGAATTGCCGCCCTCGGAGATCTCGTCGCTGCGCTATTGGGCCAAGATCGCCGAGAAGATGGGCGTCGAAATCGAGCCGATCACCAAGCGGGACCTCGCCAAGCTCGCCAATTACGACGCGCTGTTCATCCGCGAGACCACCTCGATCTCCAACCACACCTATCGTTTCGCCCGCCGCGCCCAGCAGGAAGGCATGCCGGTGATCGACGATCCGCTGTCGATGATCCGCTGTACCAACAAGGTCTATCTCAACGAGCTGATGGCCTACAACAAGGTGCCGGTGCCGCCGACGGTGATGATCGCCGGCACCTCGGATCTCGAACTGGCGGCGCAGACGCTGGACTTTCCGCTGGTGCTGAAAATCCCGGATTCGTCGTTCTCGCGCGGCGTCAAGAAATGCGCCAATTTCGAGGAACTGAAGACGCTGGCTACCGAATGGCTGGAGGATTCCGACCTTCTGATCGCGCAGAAATTCATTCCGACCGAATATGACTGGCGTGTGGGCGTGCTCGGCGGCCAGCCGCTGTTTGCCGTGCACTATCTGATGGCCAAGAAGCACTGGCAGATCGTCAACCACAAGGCCAACGGCAAGCCCGACCAGGGCGGCATCAAGACCTTCACGCTGAAGGAGACGCCGGCGCATGTCGTCGAGACGGCAGTGAAGGCGGCGCGCTGCATCGGCGACGGGCTCTATGGAGTCGATCTCAAGGAGACCAAGGACGGCGTCTTCGTCATAGAGGTCAACGACAATCCCAACCTTGACCATGGCTGGGAGGATTCTGGCGAGAAGGACGAGGTCTGGGTGCGGCTGACGCAGTGGTTCCTGGAGCGGCTCGACCGGCCGGGGCGGTAATTTGATCGGGGGTAGAACATGCAGTTCATCGTCATCGAGGATTTCACCGGCTGCGATCGCAAGGAGATCTACCGCCGCTTTCGCGACCGCGGCCGCCTGAAACCTGACGGGCTTCTCGTGCACCACAGCTGGATCGCGGCGGACATGAGCCGCTGCTTCCTGCTGGTGGAGGCCGATGACGTCACGCTGCTGCAGCGTTGGGTCATCGAATGGGCGGATCTGGTGGAGTTCGAGATCATCCCCGTGGCGACAAACAAGGACATGGCTGAGGCATTGAGCGGGCACCTCTGATCATCGCCGCACGCTACGTCAACGCAGTGCCGGCGAGCCGACTGCGCGCCGACACTCGTCGATCAGCCACAGGCGAAACGCCGCCACGACATCGCGCCTGGCGCTGCGCTCCGGGATCGTCAGGCAATAGGGCTGGCGCAGCTCCAGTGCCTGGGCGAGGGGCCTGACAAGTCGGCCGTCTGCCAGCGCCGCGGCACAGTAGATCCCTTGCGCCAGCGCCACGCCCAATCCCGAAATGGCAAGGTCGAGTGCCGCGCGCGATGAGTTGGCCGAGAGGCCGCGCTGCGCTGCCCGGCCGGGCTCGATGCCGGCCGCCTCGAACCAGTTGTGCCAGGACGGAAAGGACGCACCAGTCGGTCCCCAGCCCGTGTGGATAAGCGGCAGGCTGGCCAGGCCCTCGGGTTTGATTGTGTCCGCCAGCCCGGGGGCACACACGGGATAGACTGCGTCCTGGACGATGTCCTCGGTCGGGTGCTCGCGATAATGCGGCCCATAGGAGAGCCTGATGTCGATCAGTTCACGGTCGAACGGCACCGGGTCGTCGTCGCCTCTGAGCGATATGTCGACGACGCCATGGCTTGAGGCAAAACCAGCGAGACGCTGCGAAAGCCAACCCATGGCCATGGATGGCGGCACCGACACCACAAGGCGTGGGCGGAACGTATCGCCGCCCAGCTGGCGCGCGACGCTGCCGATCTCCTGGAAGGCCATGGTCAGCCTGGGCAGCATCTCGACGCCGGCCTCGGTGAGGACGACGCGCCGGTTGACGCGGTGGAACAGCTTGCGGCCCATCTGCTCCTCGACCGTGCGGATGAGCTGGCTGACGGCGGCGGCCGATACCGAAAGCTCTTCCGCCGCCGCGGCAAAGCTGCCCGCACGCGCCGCGGCCTCGAAGGCCTGAAGTCCTTTGAGAGATGGAAATGTTGCCATGATCATCAGATAGATAAGCTCAGCTTATCAAAATTGCAGAAATCGTCGTTTTTGGAAAGTTTTTTCTTTGACTACAGTCGGTGCCATCAAATCCAGCCCGGATCGAAGCCTATGGATCATCGCGACGTAATTTCATCGTTGACGCAGGAAGAGCGCAACCGCCTGACCGCCAAGTCGGATGTCGCGGGTCTCGTCCAACTCGGCGCTCATTGGGGTGCGATCGTGATCATCGGATCGCTGATCGCCGCCAAGGTGCCCTTCTGGCCGCTGCTGATGCTGCCGCAAGGCATCCTCATCGTGTTCCTGTTCACGCTGCTGCACGAAACGGTCCATCGCACGGCCTTTGAGTCGCAATGGCTGAACGATGCCGTGGCGCGGGTGTGCAGCCTGGCGATCGCGCTGCCGGCGGACTGGTTTCGCTATTTCCATTTCGCCCACCATCGATACACGCAGGACCCGCAGAACGACCCGGAACTGGCCTTTCCCAAACCGGAGACATGGCGGCAATATCTTGTCCACATATCCGGCATTCCATTGTGGTGGGGCCACCTCAAGACGCTTTATGCCAACGCGATGGACCGCGGCCGGGAAAGCTACGTTCCACCCAAGGGCTATGACAAGGTGCGCATCGAGGCGCGTGCCATGATTGCCTTCTATGCCGTGGTCATTCTGCTGGCCGTCTATTTCCAGCTCTCGGTGCTTCTCTATGTCTGGATCCTGCCCGCGCTGTTGGGACAGCCGTTTCTGCGCCTCTATCTCTTGGCCGAGCACGGCCGTTGTCCGTTCGTCGCCAACATGCTGGAGAACACCCGGACCACGCTGACCAACTGGCTGGTCCGCAAGCTGGCGTGGAACATGCCGTTCCATGCCGAGCATCATGCCTATCCCGGCGTGCCGTTTCATCAACTGCCGCAGTTTCATGCACTGATCGGGCGGCATCTCAAGGTGGTCGAGCCCGGCTATGTCAGCTTCCACGGCAAATACATCGACACGCTGCGTTGACGATGGCCGGCCTCAGCCGGTCTGGCTGTGGAGCGCTCGGGATTTCAACAGACGCTGGATCTCGGCGGCCGTTGACGGCACGCCGATCAGATAGCCCTGCGCCTCGGTACAGCCATTGCCGCGCAGGATGTCGAGTTGCACCTCGGTCTCGACCCCCTCGGCGGTGACAGTGATGCCAAGCTCGGCGCCCAGCCCGATGACGGTGCGAACGATCGCCGCGGCGTCACGATTGCCCAGGTCGTGGATGAACGAACGATCGATCTTGATCTTGTCGACGGGAAAACGCCTGAGGTAGCCGAGCGAGGAATAGCCGGTGCCGAAATCGTCCAGCGCGATGCGGACGCCGAGTTCGCGCAACTGCCGCAGCGTCCTTAGCACCGCCTCGCTTTCGTCCATCAGCACGGTTTCGGTTATCTCCAGTTCCAACCGATCGGCTGGCACGCCGGAGAAAGCCAGCGCCGAGATGACGCTGCGGGCGAAGCTGCCGCTTTTAAGTTGCACGGCCGAGACATTGACCGCGACGCGCAGGCCGGCGGGCCAGTCGGCCGCCGCCGTGCAAGCTTTCCTCAGCGCCCATTCGCCAAGCGGCACGATCAATCCAGTGTCTTCGGCGACCGGAATGAAGCTGTCCGGCGCCACCGTGCCGCGTGTCGGCGAATGCCAGCGCATCAAGGCTTCCGCGCCGACGATCTCCCCGGATGCGATGTTCATGATGGGCTGGAAGTCGAGGTCGAATTCCTGGCGCGGCAGCGCGGTCTCGAGGTCGATCTCCAGCGCACGCCGTGCCTGTACCATAGCGTCCATTCCGGGTTCGAAGAACCGATACTGATTGCGCCCTTCGCTCTTCGCCCGGTAAAGCGCTGTATCGGCGTTCCTCAGCAGCGTGTCGGCATCTCCACCGTCGTCGGGGAAAACCGCTATGCCCAGGCTGATGCCGATATGCATCTCGCGGCTCTTGTCGCGGAACGGTTTTCCTATTGTCTCGATGATGCGCTTCGCGAGTTTTTCAGCATTGGCAATGCCCTTGAAATTGAACTGGATGATGACGAATTCGTCACCGCCGAAGCGGGCAACGACGTCGTTTTCATTATGAAGGCAGCGCTGCAGCCGCTCGGCCACGCTCTTCAGCAGCCAGTCGCCGGCCGGATGTCCCCAAGTGTCGTTGACCGCCTTGAAGCGATCGAGATCGAGCGAGAAGATCGCCAGCGGCGTGGCCGCCGTGTCCTCCAGCGCAAGGTCGAGCCGTTCGCGAAACATCGAGCGGTTGGGCAGTCCGGTCAGCATGTCGTGATGCGCAAGATGGGTCATGCGCTCTTCGGTACGGCGGCGCTCCGTAACATCGTCAAAGGTCGCCACCCAACCGCCGCCGTTCATCGGCTGGCGGGTGACCAGAACCGTCCTGCCGTCTGTAAGATGCCGATAGGCCGAATGCATTTTTTTCGCCACCAGGCAGGCCTCGGTCTTGGCGACTTCGCTGTCGACATCGATCTTCGTATAGATGCCGAGTTCCAGCAATCGTTCGAGCGCGTCGCGGTGCGTCGTTCCAAGCGGGAAGTCCGCCGCGGTGACGTTGTAGAGTTCTAGGAAACGCCCGTTGCGCACGATCATCTTGCCGTCGGCGTCATACATCAGCAGGCCTTGCGACATATTGGCGAGCGCTGCGTCGAAGCGGCGGTGCTGCTCTTTGAGGTCCTCTTGCGCGCGGCGCTGCTCAGTGATGTCCTCATAGATCGAGACCCAGCCGCCCAGAGCCAGAGGGCGGTGCGAGATGCTGACGATGCGGCCGTCCGACAGTGTTTCTTCGTAGGTCGAGGGCTTTGCCTGATCGATATAGGGTTTGCGGATGGCGTAGAGTTCGTCGGCGGTTTGCGAGGCGATGCCGATATCGACGCTGTGGCGCAGAATGTCGAGGAACCGGATGCCGGGCCTTATCACCCTGGTGTCGAGGCAAAAGATGTTTAGGTAGTTGCCGTTGCAGATGATCATCCGCTCGTCGGCGTCGAACATGCACAGGCCGTGCGACATGTTCTCGACCGCAGCCGAAAAGCGTTGGTTCTGCTCGCGCAGTTCGTCTTCCATGTGGCGGGAGCGGTCCATGCCTTCGGCCTCCCGTTTCGGGTTGGTCGAACCATCCTTGGCATCAGCGACGGGCATGAGCGCGCCTGCGGACCGTGATCGAACGCGCTATTGTGGCCGCCGCCGGTTAATTTAGCGTTTTTAGTCGATTGCGGTCGCCGAAACCTGGTGTCGCGATGTCTCGATCGCGGAAAACCGCTTCAGGAACGCATTTTGCGCCCAGGTCACCGAGCGTGGCGTGAAATCGAAGCGGTCGGCATTGAAGCCGCGCGGACGGCCGAAGAACTCGGTCGCCTCCGCGGTCGAAAAGCCGGCGAGCAGCGTTGCCTCGAAATAGGCGGCGATCTGGTCGGCGCGCTTGATCTCCTTGCGCAGCGCAGCACCCGGTTCCGGCAGCGAGAAGCGCAGATGGATGGCGCGCTGCAGCCGCAACTCACAATCCTTGTAGCTGCCGCCCATTACCGATTTGAACGGTGAGATCATGTCGCCGATGACATATTCGGGGGCGTCGTGCAGGAGGGCCGCCAGCCGGGCGTCGGCCGAAGCCTCGGGTACCAGGTCGCGGAACAGCGCTTCGACCAGCAGCGAGTGCTGGGCGACCGAAAAGGCATGCTCACCGCTGGTCTGGCCGTTCCAGCGGGCAACGCGGGCGAGCCCATGCGCAATGTCTGAAATCTCGATGTCGAGCGGCGAGGGGTCGAGCAGGTCGAGCCGGCGGCCCGACAGCATGCGCTGCCAGGCGCGTGCCGGCGCGCCAACGCGGTCGGCGGCCATCAGACCCCCTCCGCGCTGACGGCTTCCTGCGGGAAGGTGAATTTTGCCCAACCGGGAATGGCGAGTGAAACGGTGGCGTCCCCGGCCATGATCGGCTGGCCGGCGTCGAGCGCCGCCTTGACCCGGTCGATGCGGGCAATGGCCAGACCGGTCGTGCCGGTGGTCGAGCCGAGCGTGCCAACCGGCCGGCCTGCAACGGTTAGCTCGGCGCCCGGCGCGGGCAGGGGTCCGTCGGCCGATACAATCAGCACGCGCCGCCTGGCGGTGCCGCGATGCTGCATGCGAGAGACGACCTCCTGGCCGACATAGCAGCCCTTCTTGAAGCCGACGCCACCGGTTTCGTCCAGCAGCACGTCGTGGGGGAAGGCGTCTCCGAGTTGGTAGTCGCTGCCGCTTTCGGCAATGCCGCCGGCAATGCGGAAGGCTTGCCACGCGGCAAGATCGCTGCGCTCATCTGTTTCGCCATAGGAACGCGTGACGGCACCCTTCGGAAAGCGTGTGTCGGCGGCTGCCGTTGAATCAGATTGTGAGGGTGTTGATTCATGTCCCCATGCGACGGTGACAAATGCCTTATCGGATTTTGCAATCTCGACCTTAGCGCGCAGTTTGTAGAGCGTCAGCCGGCGTATGAAATCGTCCGCTATGTCGGCACGGCATTCGAGCCGGAATGCATTCTCGCCGGTGCGCGAGATCAGGAAATCGAACAGGATCTTGCCTTGCGGCGTCAGCAGCGCACCGGGCTTGGCTTCGCCGGGAGCCAGAATGTCGAGATCGGTGGTCACGATGTTTTGCAAAAAATGCTCGGCATCCGGACCTGATACGGAAATGAGGGCGCGGTCTTTGAGCTGGGCAAAGGGCATGGGCGGAAAAGCAACCTGATCTTGCAAAATGGTCGGCCTTTACGTAAGCCGCTGGCACTCCCCCCGCAAGAGAGCATGGCCATGATCTACGACCTCATCCTGACAGGCGGCACAGTGGTCAACCATGACGGCGAAGGGGCTCGCGACATCGGCGTGAAGGACGGGCGCATCGCTGCCATCGGCGGTCTCCGCCAGGCCTCGGCCGGCGAGACGATCGACTGCCGCGGCCTGCATATCCTGCCGGGTGTCATCGACAGCCAGGTGCACTTTCGCGAGCCGGGACTGGAGCACAAGGAAGATTTGGAAACGGGGTCGCGCGCGGCCGTGCTTGGCGGCGTCACCGCCGTGTTCGAGATGCCCAACACCAATCCTTTGACCACCAGCGAGGCAGCGCTTGCCGACAAGGTCCGGCGCGGCACGGATCGCATGCATTGCGATTTCGCCTTCTGGGTCGGCGGTACCCGCGAAAACGCCGGGGATGTCGGCGAGCTTGAGCGGCTGCCGGGCGCTGCCGGGATCAAGGTTTTCATGGGCTCGTCCACTGGCGACCTGCTGGTCGAGGATGACGAGGGCGTGGCGTCGATCCTGAGAAACACGCGCCGGCGCGCCGCCTTTCATTCGGAAGACGAATTCCGGCTGCGCGAGCGTCTTGACGAGCGCATCGAGGGCGACCCGGCATCGCACCCTGTCTGGCGCGACGAGATCGCCGCCTTACGCTGTACCGAACGGCTTGTACGCATCGCGCGCAGCGTTCGCGCCCGCATTCATGTCCTGCACATCTCGACGGCCGAGGAGATTGTGTTTCTCGAACAACACAAGGATGTCGCGACCTGCGAGGCAACGCCGCATCATTTGACGCTAAGCGCCGACGACTACGCACGCCTTGGCACGCTGATCCAGATGAACCCGCCGGTACGCGCCGCCCGCCATCGCGACGGCGTCTGGCACGGCATTGCCCAAGGCGTCGTCGACGTGCTCGGCTCCGACCATGCGCCGCACACGCTGGCCGAGAAGGCCAAGCCGTATCCGGCCTCACCGTCGGGAATGACCGGCGTGCAGACGCTGGTGCCGATCATGCTCGACCACGTCAATGCCGGCCGGCTGACCTTGCAGCGCTTTGTCGACCTGTCCAGTCATGGCCCGCAGCGGATCTTCGGCATGGCCAGGAAAGGCCGCATCGCCGCCGGCTATGATGCCGACTTCACCATCGTAGACATGATGCGGCGCGAGATGATCACCAATGCGCAGGCCGGCTCGAAAGCCGGCTGGACGCCTTATGATGGCAGGGAAGTGACGGGTTGGCCGGTCGGCACCGTCATTCGAGGCCGACGTGTCATGTGGGAGGGCGAAATCGTCACGCCAGGCCAAGGCAAAGCGGTGGAGTTTTCCGAGGCATTGCCCGTCTAGGCTCCCGGATCTCTGCAAGGGCAGAGGCAGAAAGCTCAATCCCCGGCGACGAAGAACGACCACTGTCCGGCAGGCGTGATGCCGACACGGTAGAAGATATAGGCGCCGAACTGCTTCATATCATTGAAATCGCCGGCGGTGACGATCTTGAAGAGCTCGACCCGCTGCTTGGCGTCCAGCTTGTCCAGCGGCAGGGCGAAGAAATACGGCCACACATAGAGTTCTTGTGGCGTGCCGGCATCGAGGTGGACGTAGCCGGCATTAAGCACCTCCTCCAGGATGGCCAGAATCTCCTGGCCGTCTGGGTCTCCGGAGAGGCCCTTGAGGAAGGCGATGGCGTCGCCGTCTATGTCGGTCAGCGATATCTGTGTCATGCTCTCGCCCGTGCCGATCAACGGCCGCAGCTTTTCGATATCGCCGCCCTTGCAGGCTTCGACGATCAGATCGTGCATGCGCCGCACCGGTTCCGGCAGCTTGCCGAGATCGTAGACGACCTCAGGCACCGGCGTTTCCGGATCGACGCGCGGTCTGGTCACGCCGCCATCCGCCGGGCTGTCCGGCTCGGCTTCGGCAGGAGCAGTCGGCTGGCTGGCCGGCGGCGGTGTTCCGACCGGGTTGGGCATTGGCACGGCGCTTCCGGGGGGCGACATGTCGTCGTCGGCCGGCGGCGTGACTGTCGGGGGGAGCTCTTCGCGCTTGATTTCGCTCAGCGCATACACGGGGCTGCTCGCGAGACACACAAGCAGGGGAATCGCGGCACAGCAAGCGGCGAAGGAGATGCGAAGGATCAAGCCACACGGCTTGCCTGACATCGAAAAACTCACTGCCCGTTTCTCCCTGCTTCCGGGCATGACGCCCGAGCGGCATGTTCCCGTCAAAGAACCGGACGTCGGTTCAGTGCCGCAGCCGTTCAGGTTCGAAGGCGCCAGCAATCACCTTTTCACGCATACGGTCGAGCAGGGCAAGGGCCGAGGTCTCGCCATTGGCACGCAACATCTCGCCGAAGGCTGTTTCGAGCGCTGCTTCGGCGATGATCTCGGGCTCTATCCCGGCGGAGAGACCTTCCGCCCAGGCCTCGCTGTGGCTTTCCACGGCGGTCAGGCGTTTTTCTTCCCTGACCAGCGCGTCGATGTCGTTGACACCATGTTCCATAAGCGAATGTCCACCCTTTCAAGCTGCGATCCATCGATGTGGATCAGGCCTGATCTGTTCATTTCACACGCAGGGGCAATTAAGTATTTGTAAATACGACATTTTTTTGATCGTCTTTTACAAAGCCCGATTGCCTTGTGCGAAGCTGCGTTCAGCTCGAGTCAAACTTAGCCGATTGGGGCGGCCTGCGGGGCGAAAACCTTCAGTTTGAGTTAATTCCGCTTTCGCGCGGTAAGGTTTCGTTAATACTGTTGCAGAAGTGCAACATGAGGATTGCACCAAGATATCGCCTGGCACAAGCCGATATATCGGCTGTGCCCAGCAATGATCCGGATAGTTGTTGATGAGCGAATGCCTAGTTGCCGTAACGCGAGGCGATATCGCGAGACAGCGTCTCGCCTTCCTTCATGTAGCGGCTGATGGCTTCGGTCGCCGAGGGCGTGCACCTCGTATAGGTGCCGCCGAAGGAGCGGTAGCCGCGATTGAAGCTGGCGATGAAGCGGGCGCGCCGCTCGGCGTCCGGATTTTCCGAATCGAGCAGTTTTGTCATCTCGACACGCCACTGGTCGCCCTTCTCGCCGCACAGATTGCGCAGGAAATGCAGCGAGCCCAGAACCTCCGCCAGCCGCATCAACCCAGGCTCGAACGGCGATTCGGCGCTGAGCGCGGGCCGTATCGAAACGGTCGCACCGACCGCAAGACACACGGCGAGGAGCATGGACGGACGGTTCATAAGCCTTCTCTACCCAACGGCGTGGCTCTGCCAAACAGGATAAGTCTTTGTGGCGAAACAATTTGTCGCCTGCAAGGCGGTTTTCAGGGCTTCGGCCCGTCGTCTCCGTCCGGGTCCAACAAGTCCTCGGCCACGGCGAACACCGAGCCGGCGAGCGGCAATGCCGCCATCTCACTGAGCATATAGAAGGCCGCCGTCTCTGCATCGTCGCTGGCTACGGCCTCGCCGCCGGCATAGGCGGCGCCGAAGACCGTGAGGAGATAATCGACCGGGTGGCTGTCATCCCTGCCGTCGATGTGGATTTCCCGCAGCGGGCGGTAATCGGTGGCCCGCAAGCCGGTCTCTTCCAACAGTTCGCGGACCGCGGCCTGTTCCAGCGTCTCACCGGCTTCGACCTTGCCACCCGGAAAGGCATAGAGCCCTTGCGATGGTTGCCGGGCGCGCTTGACCAGAAGCACGGCATCCGCGCGTATGACGGCGACCGAAACTGCCGGAACTATCTTGCGCGCTTCGTTCACGGGTTCCCGATCAGGCGTGTAGGCAGGTCTGTTGTGGATCGCCCAGTATGGGCAAGCTTTAGCGGTTGCGCAACGCCGGTTGCATCGCCACTTTCAAGCTGAACCATTCGAAGGACGCCAATCGACCATGTGCGGACGTTTTGCCTTGACCGCGACGCCGGACCAGACTGCCGCGTTGCTAGGCTTGGCGGAACTGGAGGATTTCCCGGCGCGCTACAACATCGCCCCGACCCAGCCGATCCTGATGGCGGTCGCCGGCCCCCCGCGGGCGCCGGGCTCCAATCAGCCGGACCGGCAGCCAATGCTGGTGCGCTGGGGGCTGATCCCGACCTGGGTGAAGGACACACGCGAGTTTCCGCTGCTGTTCAACGCGCGCTCCGAAGGGGCTGCCGAAAAGGCGTCGTTCAAGGCCGCCATGCGCCATCGCCGCGCCTTGGTGCCGGCGTCCGGCTTTTATGAATGGCGGCAAACCGGCGGCAAGAAAGGCCAGCCTTACTGGATACGCCCAAGGCATGGCGGGCTGGTCGCCTTTGCCGGCTTGATCGAGACCTATGCCGAGCCGGGCGGTTCGGAAATGGACACCGGCGCTATCTTGACCGTCAACGCCAATGCCGACATCGCCCATATTCACGACCGCATGCCGGTGGTGATCGATCCCAGGGATTTCGCCCGCTGGCTGGATTGCCGCACGCTCGAGCCGCGCGATGTCGCCGACCTGTTGCGGCCGGCACAGCCTGATTTCTTCGAGGCAATTCCCGTCTCCGACCTCGTCAACAAGGTCGTCAACACCGGACCGGAGATCCAGGAGCGGGGCGAGATCGGGCCGGAGCCCGAAAAAGTCAAGCGCCAGAAGCCCGGCGCGGACGACAGTCAGCTGACGTTGTTTTAGCTGAGCTGTTCTTCAGGGCCGCATGTCAGCGCCCTCATGCCTGGCACCTTTGGCGCCAGCCACACACTGCTTCAGGCAGCGCGGGGCGATACGATCTTCTGCGCCGGCTTCTTCTTCTTCGCGGTGTGGAGAAGTGCGGCGACGATCGCGGCCGGGCCTATGGCGCGATAGTGGTTGGCCAGCGCCGGTTGCTTGGCGCGATTGGATTCCTGCTTGCTTCGGAGCATGTCTCTCTTCCCAGGTAACATTTTCGTGTCTGCGTTTGATGGCCGATTCTGACCAAATCGTGACGCCTGCTGATCTAGCCGGCGAATGTTTCATGACTGTGCCGACATGTTTAATAAAATGTTTCAGTGGCTCATTACCTGTGATCCAGCGACGTTTTTGCCGAAACTAGCGACTTGACGGCAACACTCGCCAAGGCGATAAAGCCGCCCATGAAAACGTCTTTCGCCATTTGTGGCATTTGCATTATTGGCTAGCCTCGCGCTGGTCCGGACGTTTTCGCCTCATCTTTCCCCAGATTGGACAAACGCCCCGGCCAGCAGGCTGGAGCCTGATTTGCGTCTTGGCGCGGGCTGGCTCCATCCAGATGAAAGATCTGAAACGGGAAGGCACGAATGTCTGACGCATCGCAGGGCCTGCGCCTCTACAACACGCTGACGCGGACGAAAGAGGATTTCGTCCCGATCGATCCGCTGAACGTGCGCATGTATGTCTGCGGTCCGACCGTCTACGACTTTGCCCATATCGGCAATGCCAGACCGGTGATCGTCTTCGACGTGCTGTTCCGCCTGCTGCGCCAAGTCTATGGCGAGGCGCACGTCACCTATGTGCGCAACATCACCGACGTCGACGACAAGATCAACGCGCGCGCTCTGCGCGACTTCGGCGGCGAGATCGCTTCCGGAACACTTTCGCTCAACGAGGCGATCAGGCGGGTCACCGAAAAGACCGCCGACCAGTTCCACAGCGATGTGGCGGTTCTCGGCTGCCTGGAGCCGACGGTCGAGCCGCGCGCCACCGAATTCGTCGAGCCCCGCGCCGACGGCAAAGTCGACATGATCACCTTGATTCAAAGCCTGATCGAACGCGGCCATGCCTATGTTGCCGCGGGCGAAGTCCTGTTCGATACGGCGTCGATGCCGGACTACGGCCAGCTGTCGAAGCGCAATCTCGACGAGCAGCAGGCTGGTGCTCGCGTCGCCGTCGACGCGCACAAGAAAAATCCCGGCGATTTTGTCCTGTGGAAGTTGTCGTCGCCGGAGGAGCCCGGCTGGAATTCGCCATGGGGCAGGGGTCGGCCGGGCTGGCACATCGAATGCTCGGCAATGTCGGCCGCCTATCTTGGCGAGGTGTTCGACATCCATGGCGGCGGCCTCGACCTGATCTTCCCGCACCATGAGAACGAGATCGCCCAGTCGCGCTGCGCCCATGGCACGGACGTGATGGCCAACATCTGGATGCACAACGGCTTCCTGCAGGTCGAAGGCCAGAAAATGTCGAAAAGCGTCGGCAATTTCTATTCGATCAACGAACTGCTGGAGACCGAGACCTTTGGCGGCCGCAAATGGCCGGGCGAGGTGCTGCGGCTGGCGATGCTGATGACGCACTACCGCGAACCAATCGACTTTTCCGTGCGCAAGCTGGAAGAGGCCGAGAACACGCTGCGCAAATGGAAGCGAGTAGCTGATGGAGCGCGTTATGAAACGGGCCCCCCTAGCAGCTTTGTTAAGGCACTTTCGGACGACCTTTCGACACCTCAGGCCTTTTACATATTGGCGGAGCTCGTTTCAGACGCGAGCAAAGGTCTGGGGTCGGAGGGCTCAGAAACGCCCTTTGTTGAAATTGATGGCGATCCAATAGACGTCGAATTTAAGTTGAATGCCGCTGCTGAGGTAAAGGCAGCTTTGTTATTTCTTGGTTTTGACTTTGCGGAAGCAAAAGTTGCCGAACATGCCATTGTTGAGGCAATTGAAACCCGACTTGCCCTCATAGCGTCGAAGAACTGGGCCGAGGCCGACCGCATCCGCGACGAACTGCTGGCGCAAGGTGTACAGTTGAAGGACGGTAAGGATCTGGTCACTGGCGAGCGAGTGACGACGTGGGAGGTCAAGCGGTGAGGTTGGCGCGAAACACTTTTGAAAGGTTGGCGGAGACCCTGGTGACAGCCGATCTCCCCCCTTGCGGGGGAGATGTCCGGCAGGACAGAGGGGGGTGTGAAGGAACGCCATCGTTTCTGTTTGCCTACCCTCGTTTCGACCGTTTCCTGAGAAGGCAGCGGTCTCCAATTGATAAGCGGGCGGGACAGCACCCCCCTCTGCCCTGCCGGGCATCTCCCCCGCAAGGGGGGAGATCAGCCCTCGTCGCCGATTTCGCTAATCACCGGCGAAGGGGTGTTTGATGGGACACGATCTCGTTCCGCAACGACACCGCCGGAATGCAAAATCCATGCGTCGCGTCATGACCGATGCGGAGTTGAAACTTTGGAATGAGTTGCGTGCTCACCAGCTTATGGGGATGAGCTTTCGACGGCAGGTGCCGATCGGACCTTATATCGTTGACTTTGCTTGCTCGGCCTATCGTCTCATCGTCGAGGTAGACGGCAGCCAGCATGCGGATAGCGAAAATCTACAACAAGACGAGACACGCAGCGCATATTTTAAGAGCAGTGGCTGGACCATCCTGCGCTTCTGGAACGACGACGTCATTCGCGATATCGACAATGTCTGCCAGCACATCGTCATCGAGGCCGGCCTGGCCGCTGCCGAAGTGCTGGCGATCGAACCAGCTAGGGAGGCAATTTCATGATAGACCATCTTGGCATCACCGTTGCCGATTTCGATGCTTCGAAGGCTTTCTATGACAAGGCGATGGCGCCGCTTGGTGCAGCGCTCCTCTACATGGTACCGCTGGAATACACCGGCGGCGCCAAGGTCGGCGGCTATGGCCGTGACCGGCCGGTGTTCTGGCTGAGTTCGGCCAAGGACAAGCCCAGGGATCACCAGCACGTCGCCTTCACCGCGCGCAGCCGCGCCGAGGTCGATGCCTTCCACGCAGCGGCACTTGCTGCCGGTGGCAAGGACAATGGCGGGCCGGGCCTGCGCCGGCATTATCACCCGAACTACTATGGCGCCTTCGTCTTCGATCCCGACGGCAACAATGTCGAAGCCGTCTGCCATGCGCCGGAGTGAGCCGAGATGAGCCTCGACAACCGGCCGATCTACACCGGCGGCTGCCAGTGCGGCGCGGTGCGCTTTCGCGTTGAAGGCGCGCTCGGCGACGCTTCGGTCTGCCATTGCCGCATGTGCCAGAAGGCGTTCGGCTCGTTCTATGCGCCGCTGGTTTCGGTGCGTGGCGCCCGGCTCGACTGGACGCGCGGCGAGCCGAAATACTTCCGCTCCTCCAACCATGTCGATCGCGGTTTTTGCGCCGATTGCGGCACGCCGCTGACCTTCACCGCGCCGGACGGCGTTGGCCTCGCCATCGGCGCGTTCGACAATCCGGCGGAGATCGTGCCGCTGATCCAATGGGGTGTCGAGGCAAAGCTGCCTTATGTCGATACGATCCCGCAATTGCCGGGCGAGGAGACGATGGCCGACGTGTCGTCGGCCTCTTATCTGGCCGATCTCGTCTCCTACCAGCATCCGGACCACGACACCGAACAATGGCCGCCGAAGGAAAGACCATGACCGAGACAGTAAGAACTGGCGGCTGCCAATGCGGCGCCGTGCGTTTCCGCATTCATGGGGCGCTCGGCCGTCCCTCGATCTGCCATTGCCGGATGTGCCAGAAGCAGTTCGGCTCGTTCTTCGGTGCGCTGGTCACGGTGCCCAGGGATGGCGTCAAATGGACCCATGAAGAGCCAAGCTATTTCCAGTCGTCGGTCAACATCGATCGTGGTTTCTGCGCCCGCTGCGGGACGCCGCTGACCTACCGGCAGCCCGGTGGACTTGAGATCGCTATCGGTGCCTTCGACGACCGCTCAGATCTCGCCCCGCAGATCCAGGTCAACTACGCCGCGCGGCTGCCCTGGGTGGAGACGATCTTCGATCAGCCCGTCCACCAGGATCCCGACTACTATAACAGGCAGGAATCCATCATCTCCTTCCAGCACCCCGACCATGAAACAGCGGACTGGCCGACCAAAGGTTTGCAACTATGAGCAGTCAATTGCGTACCCTCTATCCCGAGATCGAGGCCTTCGAGTCCGGCATGCTCGATGTCGGCGACGGCCATCAGGTCTACTGGGAACGTTCCGGCACCAAAGGCGCCAAACCGGCGGTGTTTCTGCATGGCGGGCCGGGCGGCACCATCTCGCCAAAGCACCGGCGGCTGTTCGACCCGAAGCTCTACGATGTCATCCTGTTCGATCAACGCGGCTGCGGAAAATCGACGCCCAATGCCTCGCTCGAAGCCAACACGACCTGGCACCTGGTCGCCGACATCGAACGCCTGCGCGAAATGGCCGGCTTCGACAAATGGCTGGTGTTCGGCGGCTCCTGGGGGTCGACGCTGGCGCTCGCCTATGCCGAAACGCACCCCGAACGCGTCAGTGAGTTGGTGGTACGCGGCATCTACACGCTGACACGTGCGGAACTCGAATGGTACTATCAGTTCGGCGTCTCGGAAATGTTCCCGGACAAATGGGAGCGCTTTCTGGCGCCGGTCCCGGAGGCCGAGCGCGGCGACATGATGGCTGCCTACCGCAAGCGGCTGGTCGGCACGGATCGCAAGGCGCAGATCGAAGCCGCCCGCGCCTGGAGCCTGTGGGAGGGCGAAACGATCACGCTGTTGCCGGAACCGGAGACCAGTGGACCGTTTGGTGAGGACGACTATGCCATTGCCTTCGCCCGCATCGAAAACCACTATTTCGTCCATGCCGGCTGGCTTGAGGAAGGGCAGCTGCTGCGCGACGCGCACAAGCTGAGCGACATTCCCGGCACCATCGTCCATGGCCGCTACGACATGCCGTGCCCGGCGCGCTATGCCTGGGCGCTGCACAAGGCCTGGCCGAAGGCGGATTTCCATCTGATCGAGGGCGCCGGTCATGCTTATTCGGAGCCGGGGATTCTGGATCAACTGATCCGGGCGACGGATCGGTTTGCAGGGAAGATATAGTCGATGCACGGCGATCCTTCACACCCCCCTCTGTCCTACCGGACATCTCCCCCGCAAGGGGGGAGATTGGATGTCGCCTTCGCTTTCGCCAATCGCCGACGATGCAGGACCAGCGCTATCGTCAAAGCTGCCGATCTCCCCCCTTGCGGGGGAGATGGCCGGCAGGCCACAGGGGGGTGCTCAAGCACCTTGCTGTCATGAAAAAGGAAAGACTGTTCCTCTTCGACACCACCTTGCGCGATGGCCAGCAGACGCCGGGCATAGACTTTTCCGTCGAGGACAAGATCGCTATCGCGAAACTGCTCGACGCTTTCGGCCTCGATTATGTCGAAGGTGGCTATCCCGGCGCCAACCCGACCGACACAGCCTTCTTCCAGGAGAAACGTACGTCGCGCGCCAAATTCGTCGCCTTCGGCATGACCAAACGGGCTGGGGTGTCAGCTTCCAACGATCCCGGCCTTGCGTCACTCGTGCAATCCAAGTCGGATGCCATCTGCTTCGTCGCCAAGAGTTGGGACTACCATGTCCGTGTCGCGCTCGGCTGCACCAATGAGGAGAACCTCGACGCCATCAAGGCCTCCGTCGAGGCGGCGATCGCCGCCGGCAAGGAGGCGTTGGTCGATTGCGAGCATTTTTTCGACGGCTTCAAGGCCAATCCCGATTATGCGCTGGCCTGCGCCAGGACCGCCTGTGATGCCGGCGCGCGCTGGGTGGTGCTGTGCGACACCAATGGTGGCACGCAACCCTCGGAAGTCCGCGCCATCGTCGAGAAGGTTATTTCATCAGGTATTTCAGGCGATTATCTCGGCATCCATGCTCATGACGACACCGGCCAGGCAGTGGCGAATTCCCTCGCCGCTGTCGAGGCCGGCGTGCGCCAGATCCAGGGCACGCTCAACGGCATCGGCGAGCGCTGCGGCAACGCCAATTTGATCTCGATCGTACCAACGCTGGCGTTGAAACCGGCCTTCGCCGATCGTTTCGAGACGGGCATTTCGGCTGAGGCGCTGACCGGCATTTCGCGCCTGTCCCGCGCCTTCGACGAACTCCTGAACCGCGCCCCGGAAGCGCAAGCGCCCTATGTCGGGGCCTCTGCTTTCGCCACCAAGGCGGGCATCCATGCCTCCGCGCTGGCCAAGGAGCCGGCGACCTATGAGCATGTGCCCCCGGAAACGGTCGGCAACCGCCGCCGCGTCATGGTTTCGGACCAGGGCGGCAAGGCCAATTTCCTCGCCGAGTTGAAGCGGCGCGGCATCGACGTGCCGAAAGATGATCACCGGCTCGACGCGCTGATATCAGTGGTCAAGGAGCGCGAGGCCGAGGGCTACGCCTATGAGGGCGCCGATGCCAGCTTCGAGCTCCTGGCACGCAAGATGCTGCACGGCCTACCGGAGTTCTTCAACGTCACCTCGTTCCGCTGCATGGTCGAGCGCCGCTTCGACGCCAACGGCCAGCTGAAGACGGTCTCCGAAGCGATCGTCAAGGTGGTGGTCGACGGCGAGGAGAAGATGTCGGTGGCCGAGGGGCATGGCCCGGTCAACGCACTCGACATCGCGCTGCGCAAGGACCTTGGCAAGTTCCAGAGCGAGATCGCCGACATGGAACTGGCCGACTTCAAGGTGCGTATCCTCAATGGCGGCACCGAGGCGATCACCCGCGTTCTGATCGAATCGCATGACGGCACCGGCGCGCGCTGGTGGACGGTCGGCGTTTCCGAAAACATCATCGACGCCTCGTTCCAAGCGCTGATGGATTCCATCGTCTACAAGCTGATGAAGAACCGCGAGATGGCCGGACTGGTGGCCGCCGAATAGGGTTGAACCATCAGCGAAAGTCCATTGATCCATCAGAACTTTGCGATGGTCTTGCCAAGGTGGCTGGGCCATAGCGTTGGCCCATGGCCACTGAAACAATCACCCTGGATGCGGATTCCAAGGCCCGTCGCGGCTTCCTGCTGGCACTGGGGGCCTATCTGCTATGGGGGCTGCTGCCTTTTTACATGAAGGCGGTCGCTCATCTGCCGCTCGCCGAAGTCATTGCCCATCGCATCGTCTGGTCGGTGCCGATCGCCGCCGCCGTCCTGATCTGGGCCGGCCGCACGGCGGATTTCAAGGCGGCACTGCGTTCGCCGCGCACCATCGCCATGGCCGCGCTGACGGCTGCGCTGATTTCGGTCAACTGGGGCATCTATGTCTGGGCGATTGCCGTCGACCGCACTGTCGAGACCGCGCTCGGCTACTACATCAATCCACTGGTCAGCGTCGTTGTCGGCGCGCTGCTGCTTGCCGAGCGCCTCGACCGGCTGCAGATCGCGGCGGTGGTGCTGGCGGCCGTCGCGGTCGCGGTGCTGACCATCGAGGGCGGCAAGCTGCCCTGGGTGTCGCTGGCGTTGGCTTTTTCCTTCGCCGCCTACGGCTTCTTCCGCAAGACGCTGCCGATCGGACCGAGCCAGGGATTTTTGCTCGAAGTGCTTCTGCTGTCGGTGCCGGCACTTGGCTACATCGTTTATCTCATCGCGACCGGGCAGGACCACATCGTATCCAGCAGCGGTGCCGATAGGGCGCTGCTGATCGGCTGCGGTCCAGTCACGTCGATACCGCTGCTGCTGTTCGCCTTCGGCGCCAAGCTGCTGCGCCTGTCAACCATCGGCATCATGCAATATATCGCGCCGACCATGGTGTTCCTGATCGCCGTTCTGATCTTCGACGAGCCTTTCGGCACCACCCAGGCGATTGCGTTCGCGCTGATCTGGGCGGCCTTGGCGGTCTATTCCTGGTCGATGTTGACGACAGCGCGCCGCGCCGCGCCGCAGCCCGCACGGTAAGGAGTTTCGATGTACCTGCTGCATATCGCCAACAAGAACTATTCCTCATGGTCGCTGCGGCCCTGGGTGTTGATGCGCGCGCTGGATATCCCATTCGAGGAGCGGCTGACGCCATTCCCGACCGCATCGAGCTGGGAACTCTACCGGTCGTTTTCGCCCAGCGGCCGGGTGCCGTGCCTGATCGAGGACGGCTGGGCGGTCTGGGATTCGCTGGCCATCGTCGAATATCTGGCCGAACGCCACCATGGCGTGTGGCCCGTCGAAGCCAAGGCGCGCGCCTGGGCACGCTCGGCCGCCGCCGAGATGCATTCGAGCTTCACCGCATTGCGCGGGGCATGCCCGATGAGTTGCGGCGTGCGGGTAAAGCCGTTCCCGATGTCCGATGGGCTGAAGCAGGACCTTTTCCGCCTCGGTGACCTCTGGAATGATGGTCTTGCCCGTTTCGGCGGGCCGTTTCTGGCCGGCGCTCATTTCACCGCCGTCGACGCTTTCTTTGCTCCGGTGGCGTTCCGCGCCCAGTCCTATGGGCTCCCCTTCGAGGGTGCGGCTGCGGCTTATCCGGCGCAATTGCTTGCTCTACCGGCGATGCGCGAATGGTATGCGGCTGGCCTTGCCGAAATCTGGCGCGAGTCCGATCACGAAGCGGAAGTGGCCGCCGCCGGCACAGTCATCGAGGATCTTCGCGCCACGGCGTGATAGCCGCCGGCGGGTGCTACATCTGTCCGAGCCGCCTGACAAAGAGATAGGTCGCTCCCGCGATTACCATCGCTACCGCCGTCACCACCCAGAAGCCCATTGGCGTGTCGACCAGCGGCAGGCCGCCGACATTCATGCCGAACAGGCCGGAGATGATGGTCATCGGCAACAGCACCGCCGTCATCACCGACAGTACGTACAGCAGCCGGTTCGACTGCGTTGTCAGCTTGGCCATCAGCTCGTCTTGCAAAAGCCGGGCGCGGGCCTGCAACTGCTCGCCGTCATAGTGCAGCGTCTGCGCACGATGCGACAGCCGCGCCGCCATGTCGTTGATGGAATCCGGCAGGTCGTTGCGGTGCGAATGGTCGAGATGGCGAAACAGATTGGTCAGCGTCGCCATCTGCCGGTGGATCACCACCAGGTGCCGGCGCGCGTCGACCAGCGCCTGCCGCTCATTGTGCCATGCGTCGCAGACGATGCGATCCTCGATGCCGTCGAGACTGTCGCCAAGTGCCGCAAGTTCGGCCACCATGCCGTCGAACGACTGGCCGACGACCGCCTCGATCAGCGCGGCCGGCGAGCGGAATTTGCGCGATCCGTTCTCGATCGCCTTGCGGATGTTATCGACAGACTGCAGCGGCTGCTTGCGGGCGCCGACCAGCATGGTGTCGTTGAGGGCGAAGCGGAAATGGCCAAGTCCGCCCGCTTCCGCCGAATAGTCATGGCGCAGATCCGGCAGGTCGCCATAGAGCCAGTCGTCCTCGAGGTCGATGTGGCAGCCATGGCTGGCGGACAGGAAAGCTTCACGCACCGGTGCCGGCAAAGCCTGATCGGTGCCGATCTCATGGCGAGCGCGCATGTCGGAAAGCTGGTAGCTGCGCCATGTCCAGTGCGCGGCGGCGGCGTCCCTGGTTCGCACGCCCTCAGCGGTGAAGTGATAGATGAAGAACAATCCGTGCTCGTCGGGCAGGTAGGGCGACAGGTCGGTGCCTTCCGGGGCGACAGTGATATCCATGGGGGCGGTGCCAGATGCATGTTCCGAAGATGGCACCGCACGGCGGCTGCCTGGCCTTGATTTCTAGCACGAGCGAACCCGGTTCCGTGTGACGGTTTCTTGACAGCCGATCACGGTCTGTCGATCACCTACGTCAATCCGGTGGTGACGGCCTTCGCCACCCCCGGATTGTGTCCCTGTCAGTGCTTCGGGCCGAAGCCGGGGTAGGGCTTTAGGGATACGATTGCGGCAATGTCCATCATGCCGGCCTTGACCAACGGCAAGGTGGCGAGGTGGGCGCGAACCTCTGCATCATCGGCTGCCTCGAACATCATGCCGCTGCCCGGGATGTCGCCTCGGTTCCACATCTGGCGTACCGCGCCTTCGGCATAGAGCGTGCGCCGCTGTTCGGCTTCGCCGGGTAGAAGCGGAGCGAAATCGGCATCGGCAAATTTTCGGTGTTGCGGGTGAGAAGGGCAAAGAACTGCATGGCGGTCTCCTTTGGTTGGAATGGCCGAATTATCGCTCCCGCCGGTCAGACTGTCCAAGACTGGTTAGGCTAAAGTTGAGACCTGGGGGGACTGGAGCCCGGAGAAAAATGTTCGATCTGCGTCAGCTCCGCTATTTCGTCACCGTCGCCGAAACCGGCAATGTCGGGCGCGCCGCCGAAATGCTGCATATTTCTCAGTCGCCACTCAGCCGGCAGATCATCCAGCTCGAGGAGCAACTCGGCGTCGCTTTGTTCGAACGGGCAAAGCAGCGGGTCCACCTCAACGCCGAGGGCCGCGCCTTCCTCGTCGAAGCCCGCGCGCTGCTGTCCAATGCGCGACGTTTGGAGCAGTTCGGCCGCAACCTGGCCAGCGGCGCCGTCGGCCGGCTCGCCATCGGCTATGTCGAAGGCGCCGTTCATGCCGGGCTTGTCGCTGGGATGCTGCGCCAGTTCCGTCGCGACCGGCCGGATTTCCACCTGCAGCTGAGAAGCCTGCGTTCGGCGGCGCAGTTGGAAGGGCTACGGCAGCGGTCGCTGGATCTGGGCTTTGTCTACTCGCCGCCAGCCGATGATGACCCGGATGTCGCCGCGATAGCGCTGCGGCATGAGCCGCTGGTGCTGGCGATCCCCGAAGATGATCCGCTTGCTGAAGTGCCAGAGATTGGGCCCGACCACCTTGACGGTCGCACCTGGATCACCGTCGTGCGCCAGCCGGACGACACCAATCGCGGCCAGTTCCTTGCCGCCTGCGCCAAGGCCGGCTTTCTGCCCGACATCGCCTATGAGACGGCGGACCCGCTGACCTCGCTCGGCCTTGTCAGCGCCGGTCTCGGCCTTGCGACGGTGCAAGCCAGCCTGCGTGTCGCTGCGCCGCCGCGGATCGTATTTCGCGACCTGCCGTGGTTCGACCGCACGGTCTCCATCTATCTCGCCTGGCGGCGTCATGACCGACGGGCGGTGATTGCCGATTTGCGGCAGGCAGCTGAGGAATAGGGGAATAGGGGAATAGGGGAATAGGAGAATAGGGGAAGAGGAGAATACGGGAATAGGGGAATAAGTCTGTATTACTCTTCTC